>JAYKHU010000206.1:0-2801 GCA_035285105.1 Synechocystis sp. | reverse complement strand
TCGATAATTTTAATTTGTTCGTCTTGAATCCACTTGAGAATTTCCTGGGGGGTCTTAGCCATTTTTTCTCCTGATAGTCAGCCAGATAAATTACAATTTTGCATTACGCCAATTACCCATCGTAAAGAGTCAGGTGGCGGTAATTTGTATTTTTTGCTACGGATTTAGGGGCGTTCCCCCGGGATTCCCATGGCGGAGCGTCGTTGAGGCCAACGGAATATAATGCGACTGACATCATCCTTTGTTGAGAATGCCATGCTTGTTCCCCTAACCCGCGAAACGTTTGATCAGGTGATTCCCCCCATTGCCACCGGTGCTCAATATTCCTTTGTGTGGGGCAAGGTCAATGACGTTCTCCAAAGACTTTTGATTTCGCTCTTAATTGTGGTGTCGATTTGGTTAACGGGGGTGGTGTTTGGCCATGGGGCCCAGGGGGTGGAATTAATTTGCTTCATCATTGGTGGCATGTATTGGTTGTGGGCGCCGGTGTATGTGGCCAGTGTTAGAAATAATCGCTACCGTCGTTTCCCCTATCTGGGGTTTTGGCGAGGGCGGGTGTTGGATATTTTTATTACGGAAGAGTTAATTAGTGAAACCCAACAGGCTAACCAGTTTGGGGAGTTGGTGATTGTGGAAAACCGAGAGCGGCGGGTCAACCTGGAAGTTGGCGATCGCCAGGGATTTCGGACGATAGTGCAAGCCCCGGTCAAGAAAACTTATAAGGCCATTCGCAAGGGCATGGTGGCGGAATTGTTATTACTCTCCAAGGATGCGGAATTGGAGCGCATTGATCAGATCAGTGATCTCTATTTGCCGGAATTGGACTTGTGGGTGGGGGACTATCCGATCGCCCGCCGGGATATTTTTCGGGACATGAGTGATCAATTTGCGGAGTCCCGCCCCCGCCGCCGTCGCCCTTCCATTACGGGATCCCGCCGTGGTCGTTAAGTTCCGTTACAGAATTGGTCAGTTTTAGGGCGGTTTGGCAAAAATTTATATTTATTTACCTTTGCCGTCTCGGATTTGCGCACCAAGGACTCGATCTAGGATTTCAGATTGCGGGGATCACTTGCCTAGATTAGTTCACTGAGGGAATCAACATGATGAAAACAGGCTGAAAGGCTTAACTTTAAAAGACTTTTCTTTGCAGTGGTTTAAGTACGCAACTGGGAAGTTGCCCGGGGGATAAAACGGCGATCATCCTGAGTAAGGTTACTCAAAATTCACTTTTATTTTTTGTTCAAAATTAATATTTTTAAAAGCACAAAATTTATATTAATCTCTTTTGACGACTTTATAGATGATTTAAATCCCAATAAAGCCTATTTATTATTTAATGAACTAAAATTAGCTGATTTTTTATCCAGTTTATATTTTTCATCCGCCCAAACCTCGCTAATAATGCAGATCAACACAGCCCATCCCAACCGGAAACAACGCTGTAAATCCAGATCCCCGTTACAGGAGCAAATCACCGTGACCCTAACCCTCGCAGTTTATGGAAAAGGCGGCATCGGCAAATCCACCACCAGTTGCAACATCTCCACAGCTTTAGCTAAACGGGGCAAAAAGGTGTTGCAAATTGGCTGTGACCCTAAACATGACAGCACTTTCACCCTCACCGGCTTCCTGATTCCCACCATCATCGACACCCTGCAAGAAAAGGATTTCCACTACGAAGATATTTGGCCCGAAGATGTTATTTACAAGGGCTATGCCGGTGTGGATTGCGTGGAAGCCGGTGGTCCCCCGGCCGGTGCTGGGTGCGGCGGTTATGTTGTGGGGGAAACGGTGAAACTGCTCAAGGAACTAAATGCCTTTGATGAATATGATGTGATTCTGTTTGATGTGCTTGGCGACGTGGTGTGTGGGGGCTTTGCCGCACCATTGAACTACGCCGATTACTGTCTGATCGTCACGGATAACGGCTTTGATGCCCTCTTTGCGGCCAACCGCATCGCTGCTTCAGTCCGAGAAAAAGCCCGCACCCATTCCCTCCGCCTAGCCGGATTAATCGGCAATCGTACCTCCAAGCGGGATTTGATCGATAAGTATGTGGAAGCGGTGCCCATGCCGGTGTTGGAAATTTTGCCCTTGATTGAAGATATTCGGGTATCACGGGTCAAAGGCAAAACCCTCTTTGAAATGGCCGAATCCGATCCGTCCCTGGATTACGTTTGTGACTATTACTTAAACATCGCCGATCAAATTTTGTCCCAACCGGAAGGGGTTGTCCCCACCGATGCCCAGGATCGGGATTTATTTAGTTTATTGTCGGATTTCTACCTCAATCCCACAGAACCCAAGGCTCAAGTTAGTGAACTGGATTTAATGATGGTTTAGCCCACCCCCTAAATCCCCCAATTCTGGGGGACTGGGGGGAAATAAAATTCAAAATCATCCATACAATTCTAAGAGAACCCAAGTCATGACCACTGCTCAAGCCCCATCTGCCCTGAATTTTGATTGCGAAACTGGTAATTATCATACCTTTTGTCCCATTAGCTGTGTTGCCTGGCTATATCAAAAAATTGAAGATAGTTTTTTCCTCGTTATTGGCACAAAAACCTGTGGTTACTTCCTGCAAAATGCCATGGGGGTAATGATTTTTGCCGAACCCCGTTATGCCATGGCGGAACTGGAAGAGGGGGATATTTCTGCCCAATTGAAAGATTATGAAGAACTCAAACGCTTATGTTTACAAATTAAGCGTGATCGCAATCCTAGCGTCATTGTCTGGATCGGGACTTGCACCACTGAAATTATCAAAATGGATCTAGAAGGGTTAGCCCCCCAATTAG
>JAYKHU010000205.1:0-16251 GCA_035285105.1 Synechocystis sp. | reverse complement strand
GCGGAAAGTAACGCCACCAACTTAACCGATGGGGTGGACGGTTTAGCCGCAGGCACCGGGGCGATCGCCTTTGTGGGGTTAGGGGCCTTGGTGATAATGGACAATCCCCCCTTAGCAGTGTTCTGTTGCGCCATGGCCGGTGGCTGTATTGGCTTTGTTCACCACAATCACAATCCCGCCCGGGTCTTTATGGGGGATACGGGGTCCTTGGCATTAGGAGGAAGTTTAGCCGCCGTTGGCATTCTGTCCGGCAATTTATGGGGACTCTTGCTGATTAGTGGTATTTTCTTGGCTGAGTCATTGTCCGTTATCGCCCAGGTGAGTTATTACAAAGCCACCAAAGGCCCCGACGGTGTGGGCAAACGGCTATTTAAAATGGCCCCCATTCACCACCATTTAGAATTAACCGGTTGGAGTGAAACCCAGATTGTGGGAGCCTTTTATCTGATCAATGCATTATTGGCGGTTATGGCGGTTTTAACGGTTTAGGCGCTGTCCTTTAAGATAAGGAGTAATTCTTCAAGCAGGGGTCTATGGCAAACAATAACAAAGGGGGCGCATTGCTCGTTGGCATGGTCATTGGTGGGGTCATCGGTTCGGTGACAGGGCTACTCCTAGCCCCCCGATCCGGAAAACAAACCCGTCAACTGTTAAAAAAATCCGCTGATGCGTTACCGGAACTCGCTGAAGATTTGGCCACCACCCTGCAATTACAGGCAGACTCCCTGTCGGAAGTTACCCAACGCAATTGGCAAGGAACCTTAGACCGCTTAAAAGAGGCGATCGCCGCCGGTGTCGAAGCCAGTCAGGGGGAAATTGCGCCCCTGGAGGACCCCCAAACCCGGGAGATGACGGTTGAAGCCCGTGGATCAGACCATTAATGGTTTGCTTGCCTTCCCTGCCGATTGTTAGTGATTAATTATTGTCGTTGCTATGACTGAACCGCTTTTCTGGCTGGCCATGTCCCTGACCCTTGTTTCGGTCAGTCTAACCGCTGTGTTAGTGGCCGCCTTACCGGCCTTACGGGAACTGGGGCGGGCAGCGCGGAGTGCGGAAAAATTATTTGATAGTCTCAGTCGGGAATTTCCGCCGACCTTAGAGGCCATTCGTTTGACCGGGTTGGAAATTAGTGAATTAACCGATGAACTCAACCAAGGGGTGCAAGGGGTGAGCGATGTGGCCAAAACCGTGGATCGGGGGGTAAGTGGGGCGAAGAGTGGGGTGAAACAGGTACAAGGGGGAACCCGCAAGCTCTGGACGGGATTTAAAGCCGCTTGGCGGTCTTGGCAAACCTATCCCCATCAACCGTTTTCGGCGGTTAATCAAAAGCGGTTAAATAAAACCGTGGATTAACCCTATCAATTTGCCGCTGTTATCCCATCGGCTATCGCCAACTCCATGCCCCTAAATTTTCTGACTGGTGAACGGTTCTGCCATGGCTTCTCAATCATTAACCCCGACAACCTCAACGCCTTTGTTGGCGGAATTAGGGTTTAGCTATGCTGGCAACCCCCGTTTGTGGGCGACGGTGTTGGTGGATTGTCCCCAGGCCGATGGCTTTTTTACCTATGGGATTCCCCCTGAACTGACGGTGAATGACGGAGATATTGTCACTGTGCCCTTTGGGTCGCAACAGTTGGGGGGCATTGTGGTGGGCTGTTTGACGACCCTCCCGGCGGATTGTCCTGCGGAAAAAATCAAGCCCATCAACGATGTGGTGGTGTCAGGCTTTTTTCTGCCCCAGTATTGGCAGTTATTGCATTGGGTGGCGGAATATTACTGCACAGAGTTAATGACTGTGATCCGTATGGCGTTGCCCCCCGGGTTATTACAACGTTCCCAACGTCGCATTCGTTTAAACGGCGATCGCCTCCCGGCGGACTGGTCCGTATTTTTGACCCACGGTTCCCAACAGGCGGCGCGGCAAATTTTAACCCTGTTACAACAGTCTAAACAGGGGGATTACAGCTATCGATATTTACAACAAAAGGTGAAGGGGGCCGCCAAAGGGATTCGGGATCTCTGCCAACGGGGTTGGGTGGAAAGTTATTTGGAACCCCCTAAGGCCATCCAAGCCCAACAGCGAAAGGTGGTGACGTTACTGAGCTTAACCAGTGATAGTAAGCTTTCGAGTAAACAACAGGACGCTCTCCGGGTTTTAAAGCACCAGGGGGGAGAATGCTGGTTTGCTGAATTGCTGAAAGCGGTGCCCTGCTCTAGCACTACCCTGGAATCCTTGGCGAAACGGGGCCTAGTGGCGATCGCCGAGCGAGAAAAATTGCGGTTACTGGACCAACCATTAGTGAGCCATCACCCAGCACCGGATCTCACCCCGGCCCAAACCCAAGCCTATCAAATCCTACAAACCCTCCAGGGCTACCATCAGGTCTTACTCCACGGCGTCACCGGTTCGGGTAAAACGGAAGTCTATCTGCAAATCTGCGGCGATCGCCTGGCCCAAGGGCGATCAATCCTTGTCCTCGTGCCGGAAATTGGTTTAACGCCCCAACTCACAGACCGCTTCCGGGCCCGCTTTGGCAACAAAGTGTTTGTTTATCACAGTGCCCTCTCCGACGGGGAGCGTTACGATACTTGGCGACAAATGTTACTGGGTCAAACCCAGGTGGTGATTGGTACCCGTTCCGCTATTTTTGTGCCCCTGCCTAACTTAGGGTTGATCATCCTCGACGAAGAACACGACCATAGTTTTAAACAAAACCAGCTCGTCCCCCACTACCATGCCCGCACCGTGGCCCAACGCCGGGCTGAATTGGAACAGTGTCCCCTCATTTTGGGGTCTGCCACCCCGTCCTTAGAAAGCTGGCATCAAGTTAATTCGGAAACCCAGCGTCCAAACCGTCATTATCTATCCCTACCGGAACGGGTCAAGGCCCGCCCCCTCCCCCCGGTGGAGATTGTGGATATGCGTCAGGAGTTGAAGCAGGGAAATAAGTCAATTTTTAGTCGTGCCCTGCAACAGGCCCTAACGGAACTGAAAGCCAAACAACAACAGGGCATTTTATTTATTAACCGTCGGGGTCACAGCACCTTCGTTTCCTGCCGCAGTTGTGGCCATGTGCTGGAATGTCCCCACTGTGACGTTTCCCTGTCCTATCACTACACCCACGCCGAAGCCAGCCCGTTACTCCGGTGCCATTACTGCAATTACCAGCAAGCCCAACCCAAAATCTGTCCGGAATGTTCTTCCCCCTACCTCAAATTTTTCGGCAGTGGCACCCAAAAAGTGACCCAAGCGTTAACAGCGGAATTTCCCGACCTGCGTTGGATTCGTTTTGATAGTGACACCACCCGCCGCAAGGGAGCGCACCGACAATTATTGGACGACTTTAAACAGGGGAAAGCGGATTTATTGGTGGGAACCCAAATGCTCACCAAGGGACTTGATTTAGCCCAAGTGACGTTGGTAGGGGTGGTGGCCGCCGATAGTTTATTGAATTTTGCCGATTATCGCTCCGCGGAACGGGGCTTTCAAACCTTGGCCCAGGTGAGTGGTCGGGCCGGGCGAGGGGAAGAACCGGGCCAGGTGATTATTCAAACCTATACGCCCCTACATCCCGTCATTCAAGCGGTCAAAACCCACGATTACCTCAGTTTTATCGGCCAGGAACTCCCCCAACGATCTGCCCTCAACTATCCCCCCTACGGTCGTTTAATTCTGTTACGTTGCGTGGGCCCCGATGCCCAACAGGTGGAAAAAACCGCCCAGGCGATCGCCACGGTTTGCGCTGACATATTGCCCCAAACGGTGGAAATCCTTGGCCCCGCCCCCGCAAGTATCCTCCGCATTGCCCAACGGTATCGCTGGCATATTTTGCTCAAGTATCCCGCCACAGAAAACGTTATAGTGGCGATCGAACGATTGCGGTCTGTCTGTCCTAGTTCGGTGTATTTGGGCATTGACGTTGATCCGTTGTCCATTGATTGAGGGAGATTACGGGGATTAATTAGTACAAACAAAGTTTCATGGCGAATATTTTGCTGGTTGATGATGAAGGGGCGTTAACGGACCCCCTGGCAAAAGCCCTCAAGCATCAGGGGTATCAGGTTGATGTGGCCTCAGAGGGAAAAACGGGATTAGCCCTGGCGATCGCCGGTCGGTATGACTTATTGATTTTGGATTGGATGTTACCCCAACCCTCGGGGATAGAGATTTGTCGGCAAATTCGTAGTCTCGGGCGATCGACCCCCGTGTTGTTTTTAACGGCCAAAGATACGTTGGATGACCGGGTATTGGGACTCGATGCCGGGGCGGATGATTATTTGGTGAAACCCTTTGAACTGCGGGAATTGTTGGCCCGGGTGCGGGCCTTGTTACGCCGCCAGGGGACGAGGGATACGACCCCAGACCGGGAAACCGATGATGGGATTCCCCCAGGTGTGCCCCCCTTGACTCCAGGGGATCCCCCAGGATCGCTACAGTTAGATATCAACAACCAAGTGGTGTACTGTCACGATCGCCGCATTGCCTTGTCGGAAAAAGAAGTGGCGTTACTGGCATTATTTTTACGATCGCCAGGACAATTACTGGGTCATGAACAGATTTATGCAGCGCTTTGGCCGTCGGAATCTCCCCCGAGCAGTAACGTGTTAGCAGCCTTGGTGCGTCTCCTGCGGCGTAAGATAGAATTTCCCGGTGAACCCCGCTTAATCCATTCCGTATACGGCAAGGGTTATCGTTTCGATCCCCCGGTTCCCCAATGAGACCATGGCAAATTCTCCCCAAACCCATGAAGAGTGGATGCAACAGGCCATCGCCTTGGCCGAGGAGGCAGGCCAAGTGGGGGAAATTCCTGTGGGGGCAATCCTCATCAATCAAGAACAACAGGTCATCGCCGCCACCCAAAACCGCAAACAGCGGGATCAAGACCCCACCGCCCATGCGGAAATTTTAGCGATTCAAGCCGGTTGCCAACGCATCGGTCATTGGCGGTTAAATGACTGTACGTTATACGTAACGTTGGAACCCTGCCCCATGTGTGCCGGTGCCATCATTCAGGCCCGTTTAGGGACATTGGTTTACGGCACCCCCGATACCAAAACCGGTACCATCCACAGTGTCCTCGATTTGCCCAACAGTCCCGCCTCATTCCATCGCTTGACGGCGATCGCCGGGGTTTGTGAAGATCAATGTCGGCAACAGTTGCAAAACTGGTTCGCGGCCCACCGTCGTTTCAAAAAATCCCAGCAACCCCAATTAGAAACCCCGCGTCTTCCTTGAAAAACGCAGGGTTAACGTTGTCTCTATTGATTGATGCCAACCTAAATTGAATCAATTCAAATCAGATCTTGCACTTACAGATGGAGATAGGCAGCTTCCGCTTCCAATTGGTTGATCAGAGAATTGTCTCCCGAGGCCCGGGCCCGTTCGAGGCGGTGTTGCAGGTTTTTCCGCAGGGTTTCTTTGTGGGCGATCGCCGCTTGGGTCAGGACACGTTTACGATTGTTCATTATTTTTACCCTCCGAAAGGCAGTCAAAAAAAATAGCTTTTAGATTTACACTCAACATAACATGAAATTCTAATGAAGCTCAATAACGGTATCATTTGTTACGGAAATTAACATAAGCTTGTGGATAACTGCGTCGATCAATCCTCCCCGAAAGTTCCCGCCCCCATTGTGTTGCTAACGGATTTTGGCCTGCAGGATAGTTACGTTGGGATAATGAAAGGGGTAATTGCAACCATTTGTCCCCAAGTCCATTGTATTGACCTGACCCATGCCATCCCTCCCCAGCAGGTGCATCTCGGTAGCCTTTGCCTTAAGCAAGCCCACGGGTATTTTCCCCCCGGCAGCATTTTTCTCGGTGTGGTGGACCCGGGGGTGGGGAGTCAACGACGGGCGATCGCCGTAGATTGTGGCCAGGCTATTTACGTTGGCCCGGATAATGGCTTAGGAACGGGACTATGGCAGGAACGGGGCATTAAACGCTGTGTGGCATTAACCAATGCGGATTATTGGTGGGAACGGGAGGTCAGTCGAACGTTTCATGGCCGGGATATTTTTGCGCCGGTGGCGGCCTACTTGGCAAATGGTGTCGAGTTTGAGCAATTGGGGTCTCCCCTAGATCCCGCCAGTCTGATTTCATTGCCCCCCTCACCGTTAACGATTACCCCGGAGAGGATTACGGGCACCATCGACTACATTGATCACTTTGGCAATTTAATCAGTAATATTCCCGCTGCCCTGGTTTCAGCACAGGATCGTGTCGTTTATCAAAACCAATCTTTCCCTTTAGGACACACCTATAACGATGTTCCCCCCGGAACGGTGTTAGCCCTGATGGGCAGTCATGGTTTTGTGGAAATTGCGGTGAATGGCGGCCATGCCCAAGCCCGACTCAATGCCCAGATTGGCGATCGCCTGGGGGTGATAAGGTAAATGATCGACCCGTCATTGCTGTCTTTGAAACGTCTCTAAAAACCTTGACAGATTCTATGGAAATTCGCCGACGCCCCCCCAATCCCCCCATTAATGTAGATATTCTGCAATACCAAATTCAACATCCTGAGGCAGAACCCCGCCATATCCTGGAAAAAATTGTTTGGCAAAAAGAAAAAGAGGTCAACCAGCGACGGGAGTTGGTCCCCTTGGTCAAGTTACAACATCGGGTTAAGGATCAGGCACCGCCGAGGGATTTTCTAGCAGCGTTACGGAACAGTTCCCGGCATCCCGCGTTGATTGCCGAAGTCAAAAAAGCCTCCCCCAGCAAAGGGGTAATCCGGGCCGATTTTGACCCCGTGGCGATCGCCCAGGCCTATGAAAGGGGGGGCGCCGCTTGCCTTTCAGTGTTAACGGATGAGCAATTTTTCCAAGGCAGTTTTGAAAATTTAGAGCGGGTGCGGCAGGCGGTGGCGTTACCCCTCCTCTGTAAAGAATTTGTCATTTATCCCTACCAAATTTATTTGGCCCGGAGTCGGGGAGCCGATGCCATTTTGTTAATCGCTGCCATTTTAAGCGACAAGGATTTAGCGTATTTCCTCAAAATTATTGATAAGCTCGGCATGACTGCCCTGATTGAAGTTCATACCCTGGCGGAAATGGATCGGGTGTTAGGCCTCGATGGGGTTCAGTTAATCGGCATCAATAACCGCGATCTCACCAGCTTCACCGTCGATCGCCAAACCACGGCGGATATCGTCGCAGCCCGTCATTCTACCCTCACTGACCGCAACATCCTCGTGGTGAGTGAATCCGGCATTCATCTCCCGGAGCACTTAGCCCAAGTCAGTCAGGCCGGTGCCCAGGCGGTGCTTGTGGGGGAATCCTTGGTGAAACAACCCGACCCTCAACAGGCGATCGCCACCCTCTATGGCGATTCTCACGGTTAAGACTTTGAGACCGCCGGAAAAAAATTGCCCCCCTGCTAGGCGAAACGGCGATCGATACCGTAGGATAATAAATGCTTAATTAATAGGCGGGTATAGTTTAGTGGTAAAACGAAAGCTTCCCAAGCTTTAGTTGCGGGTTCGATTCCCGCTACCCGCTTGAGAGTTGTTGTAGGCAGAGTCGATCAAACGTTAATATTGTTCACATTACCCTGCTTAACATTACGACATATAACAATGGCATCTTCCGTTGCGATTAGAGAACTTCCCCTGTTTCCGCTCCCTGAAGTGGTTCTCTTCCCAGGACGCCCCCTCCCCTTGCATATCTTTGAATATCGCTACCGGATGATGATGAACACCGTGCTTGAAGACGATCGCCGCTTTGGGGTGTTGATGATTGACCCAACCACCGGGGAGATTGCCAATGTGGGCTGTTGCACAGAAGTTCTGCGTTACCAACGCTTGCCCGATGACCGCATGAAGTTGCTAACCCTCGGTCAACAGCGGTTTCGCGTGTTGGAATATGTGCGGGAAAAACCCTACCGTGTTGGCTTAGTGGAATGGATTGATGATCAATATACGGGGCAAGATCTCCACGCCCTCGCTAAGGAAGTCGATCGCCTGTTACATGATGTAGTTAATTTGTCGGCAAAACTAACAGATCAGGTGCTGGAATTACCCGAAGACCTGCCAGTGTTACCCGTGGAACTCTCCTACTGGGTAGCCGGTAACCTCTATGGTGTGGCCAGTGAACAGCAAAGTTTGTTGGAATTGCAAGATACCGCCGAGCGTTTACAGCGGGAAGCGGAAATTTTAATTTCTACCCGCAATCACTTAGCCGCTCGCACAGCGCTTAAAGATGCCCTAGGCAATGAATGATGATCACCAGTCGTCCCGTCCTCAAGGTGTTGGCCGATCTCCGTTTGGCGATCGCCCTATTGTTGTTAATTGCAGTATTTAGTATCAGCGGTACAGTGATTGAGCAGGGGGAAACCCTCGGGTTTTACCAGCAAAACTATCCCGAGGAGCCGGCCCTATTTGGCTTTCTCAGTTGGCAAGTGATTTTGCAACTGGGATTAAACCATGTGTACCGAACGTGGTGGTTTTTAGCCCTACTGGTTCTCTTTGGCGCGAGCCTAGCGGCTTGTACGTTTAATCGTCAGTTCCCGGCGTTGAAAGCGGCCCGGCGCTGGCAGTTTTACCAACAACCGCGACAGTTTCAAAAACTCGCCCTCAGTACCTCACTCCCCCACGGCACATTAAGCGAGTTGTCTGACGCCTTAACCCAAAAAGGGTATCGGGTTTTCCAAGAAGAAAATAGTCTTTACGCCCGCAAGGGATTAGCCGGAAAAATCGGCCCGATTATTGTCCATGCCGCCATGTTAATTATTTTGGGGGGGGCAATCTGGGGAGCGCTCTCGGGTTTTTTTGCCCAACAAATGGCCCCCAGTGGCACGAGTTTTAAAGTCGAAAATATTATTGAAGCTGGAGCCCTATCCGCCCGCCAAATTCCCCAAGACTGGGGCATCAAAGTAAACCGGTTTTGGATTGACTATACCCCCGATGGGATCATTGACCAGTTTTATTCAGATCTATCGGTCATTGATGATCAAGGGCAAGAACTAGACCGCCAAACCATTTCGGTGAACCATCCCCTCCGCTACCACGGGGTAACGTTTTATCAAACTAATTGGGGCATTGCCGGGGTCAAAGTGCAAATTAATAACAGTCCCATTTTGCAATTACCCATGGCACCATTGCCGACCCAAAACGGCGGGCAACTGTGGGGGGCATTTATTCCCACTAAAACCGATATGAGTGAAGGGGTGGCGTTATTGGCCAAGGATTTGCAGGGGACAATGATTGTCTACGACCAACAGGGGGAACTCGCCAATGCGGTGCGGGAAGGCTCAGAACTGGACATTAATGGGGTGACGCTAAAAATTTTAGAGTTAGTGGGCAGTACGGGGCTACAAATTAAAGCGGATCCCGGGATTCCCTTTGTCTATACGGGATTTGGGTTACTGATGCTGGGGGTAATCATGAGTTACATTTCCCACTCCCAGGTGTGGGCGCTGGAGTATCGCGAAGATGACTCCCCTTCCCAGCTTTACGTTGGCGGTCGTACCAACCGTGCCCAAGTGACCTTTGAGCGGGAGTTACTGGGGGTGATTGAACCGACTCAACCGACGGACCTCGTTAAAACCTAGGGGAATTGTCAGGATTTTTTCCCACGCTTTGGTACCCTATCCGACGAAATTGGGATAAGTTGAAGGCCAGATCGCCCCGTGTTTTTCCCCCTTACCAGGATGACCGATGGCGATCGCCGTTTACCCTGCCCTCAATTGCCGGAGCTATCATGTCGATCACCCCAGATTGGGTAAAATCTGCTGTTTTTTACCAAATCTTTCCCGACCGTTTTGCCATTGGTCAAAGTACGCCCATTGCGGCTGCCGGCCAACCGAAATTGGAAGCTTGGGAAGCACCGCCCACCCTCCAAGGCTATAAAGGGGGAAATTTGTGGGGGATTATTGAGAAACTCGATTATTTAGCGGATTTAGGCATTACGGCCCTTTATCTGACCCCCATTTTCCAATCGGCCTGTAATCACCGCTATCACACCCATGATTACTACCAAGTTGATCCGTTACTCGGGGGCAATGAGGCCCTCGCCGCCCTCTTAAAGGCGGCCCATGGACGAAATATGAAAGTGGTGTTGGATGGGGTTTTTAACCATGCCAGTCGTGGTTTTTACTTTTTCAACGACATTTTAGAAAATGGCCCCCATTCTCCCTGGTTAGATTGGTTTCACATTGAGGCTTGGCCGCTATCCGCCTATGACGGATCGTTGCCGGCGAATTACCGGGGCTGGGTGGATCTGCGGGCCTTACCCCAGTTCAATCACCAGAATCCAGACGTGCGGGAATATCTGATGCGGGTTGGGGAATATTGGCTCCAGCAGGGCATTGATGGCTGGCGCTTAGACGTGCCGGATTGTGTGCAAGCGGAGGGCTTCTGGCAGGAGTTTCGAGAACGGGTCAAGGCCATTAATCCCGAAGCCTATATTGTGGGGGAAATTTGGGTGGATGCCAGTCCTTGGCTCGACGGTAGCCAATTTGATGGGGTCATGAATTATCAATTTACCGAACCCACCGTGGCCTTTACCGTTGGCGATCGCCTCCAAAAACAACATTTACGGGGGGAACATTACCGACCCTATCCGGCGTTAACGGCCGCGCAGTACGGGGAAACAATTCAAACCCTACTCCAACGCCATCCCTGGGACATCCAACTCACCCAACTCAATTTACTTGATAGCCACGACACCGCCCGCCTACTCACCCTGGCCAATGGCGATCGCCCCAGTGTGGAGTTAGCCACCTTGCTGATGTTTACCTTTCCGGGGGTTCCCTGTATTTATTACGGCAATGAAGTGGGACTGCCAGGGGAATTTGACCCGGACAATCGACGCAGTTTTCCCCCGGAGTCAGCCTGGGATCAGGGGTGTTTGGAATTTCATAAAGCCTTGATCCGGTTGCGTAAACAGTATAAATCCTTGCAGTATGGAGATTACCAAATGGTCGCTAGCGAAGGTTTTGGCTACCTCTTCCAACGTCAATTTCGCTCAGAAACCCTCCTGGTAGCAGTCAATGCCGGTGACACTGAAGTCCACCTATCGCTTCCCCCGGATGGCTCCCCGCACGCTCCCTCCTTAACCCCGTTATTTTCCACCGGTAAGCCCATAACTATTAACGACTTAACCCTGTCCGTCCCCGCCCGCACCGGCGGCATTTTTTCGCTAGACTAGCCGTTATCAATAATTAGGGGTAAAAATCCCATGGAATCAGCCTTAATTATTCCCAATAACCTCACAGTGAGCCAGGCACAATTTGAACTCCTGGCCCTGGTTAATCGGGATATGCGCTTAGAGCGATCGCCAAAGGGAGAATTAACGATTATGCCCCCCACTGGTGGTAATACAGGACGACGCAACGCCAAATTAGGGGCTTATTTTGTGGTTTGGAATGACCACTATTGCCTAGGGGAAGTGTTTGATTCCTCCACTGCCTTTCGCTTGCCCAATGGGGCTGATCGGTCCCCCGATGTTGCGTGGGTGAGTCGAGAGCGCTGGCAGACGTTAACTGCTGAAGAACAGGACAGTTTTCCCCCCCTCTGTCCCGATTTTGTGGTGGAATTACGGTCCAAAACCGATTCATTAACCCGTTTACAAAATAAAATGCAGGAATATTTAGACAACGGTCTACGATTGGGGTGGTTAATTGATGTTCAAAGCGAAACCGTAACAATCTATCGCCATCAGCGGGATTGTGAAATTTTAGAAAGACCGAGCTTGTTAACTGGGGAATTGGTGTTACCCCATTTTTCCATCAGGTTAGATTTTTTATGGACAGAGGGGGATAAACCCTAAGCTTCCCTTAAAAACTGCTGGTTTAGCCACGTCAAACAGGTGGAATTAAACCGCTCTGGGCATTCATCCTGCAAACAATGACCGGCCCCCGACCATAATTGAAATTCCAAGCGGGAATTTAACCCGGCCAACTGTTGACCTAAACGATAGGGAATAAAACGATCTTGATCGCCCCAGAGCAACAACATGGGGATGTCTAACGTGGGTAAAACGGCCTGGGCAGGGGGGGCAAACTGGGGCTGACGCACCGACTGAAATAACTGTTGGAAGGCCTCTGCTGCGCCGGCATCCTGGGGCGGACGGGTAATAATTTCCACTAATTCGGCATCGATTTTGGCTTGCTGGGGACGTTCGGCACAGTCACCGTAGGCTAGGCCGGCCCATTTTTCAATCACCGAGGGGCGGCGAACAACATTAAAAATAGTGTTCAATAACCAAGGGGGGGCCAACGCATTTTCGATTTTTTCTAACCAAGGACGAAAGCCCGGGGCCAGGGACTGCTGTCGAATCGAGACATCGGGCAAACTAGCCATAATCAATCCTGCTACCCCATCGGACGGTTGCCCGGCGGCGATGAGGGCGGCCAAGGAGCCAATGGAATTCCCAACTAATACGGTGGGACGGCCAATGATGTCCTGGCAAAAGTCCCTGAGTTGTTGACCCCAATCGTAAGCACTATAGGGGGTGTGGGCTTTGCGGGAGCCGCCAAATCCTAACAAGTCAATGGCATAAACGCTGGTGTGTTGGCTCAACACAGGAATGTTATACCGCCAATGCTCGATCGCCGCCCCAAAGCCGTGAATGAGTAACAAAGGCGGTAGCGGTGACGGTTGGACAGGGTGACGGAAACTGTAGCGAATTTGCCAACCCCGCCAAATCCAATCCCGCTGAAAACCGATGCGGTCATTCCACGTGGGCTGTTGGGGATTATTGCCCATCGGTAAAATCTAATTTGAAATGAATCGGTTCACAAAACGGATCAACGCCTTGGTCTATCACATATAACACCACCAATGGAGCCAGGATGGGATGGCAAACCCGACGCTCAATTAAATGCCCCACCACTTCGCTGATGTTATCAGCCTTGAGGGCAGCGGGAAACTCCCCTTCACAAATGGCCACCCGACAGCGTTTGGCTAATCCATCTAACCAATCATTACGATCCGGTTGTTGACCCACCTGAATGCCCAAGGTCAAGGCGGCGTCTTCCAAGTCCCCTTCACAATCTTCGATGGTATCTAGGGCTTCTAAGGCTTCGGGATATTGGGCTAACTGGGTGCGATAGTGGGCGATCGCCTGGGAAGAAAGACTGGTCATAACGATATCAGGTCAACGGGTGCTTTATTATAACGGGGAAAACCGGGGGGAAATTGGCTCAGGGAAGCCCATGGTGACGACAAAATAAATCCACCGCCTCGGCTAAATTTTCAACAATATTATCCGGTTGATAACGCTCTAATTGCTCCCGGTCCCGAATGCCGGACAAAACGGCGATCGCCGGAATCCCTACCCTTTGGGCCGCCACAATATCGGCTTCCGTATCCCCCACCATCCAGGTACTCGTCGCTGGGGGAAGTTCTGCCACGGCCCGTTCCATCAGGAGGGGTTTATCGTTGGTGTCCCCGGTTTTAACGTAATCATTGCCCAAACAATAACGGCGATCGCCGGGGAAAAAGTGAGTTAACTGATTACGCTCTAGGGCTTCATCCAATTCCCGTTCCCGCCGCATGGTCATCACCACTAAATCAATGCCCCGGTCTAGTATGCTTTGCAGCACAGACTCCACCCCCGGCAAGGGCAAATCGTAGGGGAGGTAAGGCATGGTATGGACGGTTTGTTTTCGTAGTAGGGCAAAGGCCTCAACCTGGGTTGTTTTTAACCCCGAGGCTAACCCAATCTCCGTTTCGGGAACCTTCGCCCGTTTACGGTGCCAAAAGTCCGCTTTACTGAGGCGATTCACCGTTTGTTCCGGATCTTTAATGCGATCAAGGCAATAGCAATAGACCCGGTAGTAACGTTCGGAGACATCCATAATCGGGCCATCACAGTCAGTAATCAGTCTGAGCATAGGAAGGTTGCCACAACAGAATCAGACCAATTCTACCAAGGCCAGGCAAGCTGGTTCCCAGATAACCCTTATTCCGAAAACAGTTCAGCGGACAGTAGCCCCGCTTCGACTTTGCGGCTGAACACGCCTTGGCTAAACTGGCAGCCAAACCCGCCAAAGACCACTGTAGACTCAAAACCCAAGCCGAAGCTGTGCTTAAACTCCACCGAGTTGGCGACTATTTTGCGACGCAAATTAATCCCGAGTCCGTGATCCGTCATCCCAGACCTGGACGTCCTAGCAAAAAAGATACTTCCGAACAAATTATTGAATCTCAATTCCGATTGCAATTTGAGCGTCAGCCCGATGCTATCGCCCAAGCTGAACAACTGGCCGGCTGTCGTCTCTACGTTACCAACCTCGAATCCTCACAGCTCAGTCTCTCTGAGGCTATGGCCTATTATCGAGAGCAGTGGCAACTTGAACAGGGCTTTCATCGCTTCAAACGAGGTCAACTACCCGCTTTACTCATTTTCTTAGCTAATGAAGAGCGTCTCACGATCAAACCTCAATGCCTGCTTCTGCCAAAAGCGCTTTAAGGCGTTCATTCTCAGCTTCAGCCAACTCTGCCCGTTGTTTTTCCTGCTCTGCTCGTTGTTTTTCCTGCTCTGCCTGGGCGGATAACTCCACCGTAGAAAGAAATCGCCGTCCATCCGGATAATAAACCTGGAGGGTTTCAGGGGTTAACTCAAACCGAATACCTAAAAGAGGACTGATCCAATGATCTATTTCCTCAACGACCGTTAACTCTTCATGGTGGCGTTCTAATCCCATGAGTTCATTGTTTTCTGGATTGTAGACATAGTATTCTTTGACGCCATAATGGTCATAAAATTTTAACTTCTTCGCCATTTCCTTGAGCGTATTCCCCGGCGACAAAATTTCAAATACGACCTGGGGCGGTTGGTTATTTTCCTGCCATTGTCGATAGGATCCCCGCTTCCCCTTGGGTCGCCCTAGGGCAACCATCACGTCTGGAGCAACTCGAATTTCGGGATGTCCTTCCACGGGATACCACAATAAATCCCCCCCCCCACAAACACGTTGGTTTGATTAGCGAAAAGACATTCCAAATTTTCCTTCAGCAAGACAATCCATTGAAACTGTTCTGTATTATCAGTCATCAGTTTTCCATCGCTGTCAGGGTCAATGATTTGACGATCGAGGGCCAGGGTCATAGAGTTAATCCTCGCAACTTTCTTTCTAGTCTAGAGGCACCCGCTTAAATCGGGGGCCTAGGGCAATCGCCAAAAGGTTAATCAAACCTAAAGCTTTTGTCGATTTTCTACAAACGTGCCTAGGATGGAAAAATAGCACGCTCGCCCGCCATTGTGATGGATAGAGCTAAAGACTATTTCGATCAGCAGTGTTCAACTGTGTCGGTAGTCTTCTACGCTGCACCGTATTCTTTGTGTGGCGTCTTAGATGTGGCCTAAGGCGAGAAGAGAGGACACTTATGGATAAGATCGACTGTCAGACTTTGCAGAAACAGGTTCAAACTCTCTGTGACAAAGTTGATACATTACAAACCATTGTGGCGGAACTCCGCCCATCTTCAGAGGCGCCGCATAGGGGGCATCCCCATGTGCCCCATCACCATAACTCCGTAGGGAACGCCCCTGCTCCCCCTGACTCGGCGACGAATGAGGCAATCTGGGAAATTCATGAGCCATCGTTTACTGACGGGGAGCAGGATTTCGCCGTCCCCCACTATCTCACCCACAAAGACATTATCAAAGACGACGAAACGGCGTTTCCTTTTTGGTCTTACACTGAAAGCGCTAGTTTGACGCCAGACCTCCAAATCCGTCGTTTAACGGCCCAACTGACGGCGGCCTATCATCGCATTGCGGCCCTTGAAGAACAGATCATGGCCCAACGTCATCACCCTCTGCCAAGCTTGGACAGCTAGAGACATTCCCCTCGGTGCCAATTACAAAATGATACAGTCTGGGTCTGCGTGCCCAAATCGGTTAGCGATATAATCATTAGCAGTTTTTAAGACTTTTTATTTTAAAACATTTAATTTAGGCGCTACGGTCGGACTGGCTAGTGATCTTGCAAACAATCCAAGGACTTATTCAACGGTGGTGGTCGGAGTTTAACCTCCAGACTCGGCTTATGGCAGCGGCGACCCTCGTGGTTTCGCTGTTGATGAGTGGATTAACCTTTTGGGCGGTCAATACCATCCAACAGGATGCCCAGATGGTGGATACTCGCTTTGGTCGGGACGTGGGTTTGTTGTTGGCGGCCAATGTGACCCCGATGATTGCGGAGAATAATTTGGCAGACGTGGCGCGATTTTCCAGTCGTTTTTATGAAAACACCACTAATATCCGTTACATGATTTATGCCGATCCCGCCGGCAA
>JAYKHU010000204.1:0-6087 GCA_035285105.1 Synechocystis sp. | reverse complement strand
CTTTTACAATAAAGCCGATTACTTTCCAGTTCTTGATTAAAATTGCTCGGGAGCAGAATTCCATGATGGAATGGCGCGAAATGTCTGGTAGTTGGGTGTTGGTGCCGCCCCAACCGATCGCCGTGGTGCATTTTTTGGGTGGAGCGTTTGTCGGGACTGCGCCGACGGTGGCCTATCGCTGGTTATTGACCGAATTGGGGAAAGCAGGCTACCTGGTGGTGGCAACCCCCTTTTTAAATACCTTTGACCATACGGCGATCGCCCGCAGTGTGTTAAATCGCTTCGAGAATATTGTTGAACGCTTACAGAAACAACACGACATTCCCAGTGGGTTTTTGCCGGTGTATGGGTTGGGTCACAGCATGGGCTGTAAACTTCATCTGTTAATTGGCAGTTTGTATGGCGTTGAGCGGGCGGGCAACATTTTAATTGCCTACAACAACTATCCCGTTAAACAAGCCATCCCCTTTGGGGAGCAAATTTCCCAACTCCAGCTAGATAAGTGGTTGCTGGGGATGCAAAAACAATTAAAGCAGCTTAACTGGCAGGTGGATTTAAGCTTTGAATTTACCCCCTCCCCCGAAGAAACCAATCAGTTAATCGCCAGGCACTATGGCATTCGCCGCAATCTGTTGATCAAATTTTCCAACGATGACATTGATCAAACCCTTAGCCTACGCCCGATCCTCAATCAGCAGTCCGCCGATTTAGTCACCTACTGTCCGCTACCTGGCAATCACCTCACCCCTTTGGGTCAGGAAATTCAATGGGAACCGGGGGCAGAATTTACCCCCCTGGATGCGGTGGGACAATGGTTTAAAAGTGCCTTTTCCCAGGACTTGCAACGCTTACAGGCAGAGGTTTTACGGTGGCTGGATCCCAGTCGGTTCTACCCGGCGGCCAAGGTCAAGACTTAACCGATCCCGCCAAAATCCCCCGCACAAAGTAACGCTGTAGGGCAAAAAAGACTGCCAGGGGCACTGTCATGGAGATAAACGCCCCGGCGGTGAGTAAATACCAATCCTGCCCCCGGGATCCCACCAAATTACTCAGTTGAATGGTGACGGGGGCCACGTCCGCCGTTCCCCCTAAGTAGACCAACGCGATTAATAAGTCATTCCAGACCCAGAGGAATTGAAACACGGCAAAGGAGGCGATCGCCGGCATGGAGAGGGGCACAATTAATTTGGTAAAAATTTTCAAATGGGAAGCCCCATCCACCGCGGCCGCTTCAATGAGATCCCGGGGTAACGCCCCAATGTAATTGCGTAATAAATAGATGCCCAGGGGTAACCCATAGGCGGTGTGGGCCAGCCAAACCCCCAGGAAACTCCCGGCTAAACCGATCGCCCCATAAACCCGTAACACCGGGATTAACGTGGTTTGTAGGGGGACAACCAATAAACAGACCACGATAATGAATAATAATTGCCGCCCCGGAAAGGTCATCCAGGCAAAGGCATAGGCGGCAAAGGTGGCGATCGCAATGGGAATAATGGTGGCAGGAATGGCGATGGTTAAACTGTTTAAAAAGGCTTGCCCCATGCCAGACGTTTGGATCACGTCGCTGTAATTGCCTAAATAAAATTGGGTTAACTCAAAGGGATGTAAAAATACCGTCCACCAGCCGGTGGCTAACATATCATCCCGACGGCGAAAGGAGCTAATCAATAAGCCTAAACTGGGCAATGTCCAAATAAAGGCAATGGTGACAATGGCCAGATGAATGGGGGTTTTCTGCCAGAACTGTTTAACGGAATTAGCCTTAGCCATTAGCGTAATTTCTCCTGGGTTCTAAAGCGACGAATATTGGTAATCATGACGGGGATAATTAAAATCAATAAAATGACGGCGATCGCACTGCCCCGACCAAAATTGCGATAATTAAACATTTCTTTGATCATGCGACTGGCGATCACTTCTGTCCCTTGGTTGCCACCGGTCATTACAAACACAATATCAAACACTTTTAGCACTAAAATCACCACCGTCGTACTCACCACTAAGAGGGTGGACCGAATCATGGGAATGGTAATGCGCCAAAAGATTTGCCAACTATTAGCCCCATCAATTTTGGCCGCTTCAATCACATCAGCAGGAATGCCCTTCACCGCCGCCGACAAAATCACCATACAAAAGCCGGTGTAGAGCCAAATCATAATGGCAATGAGGGCGAAATTGTTCACCGATCGCTCCACTAACCAGCCCACCGGTTCAAAGCCCAAACGGGTCACAAGGGCATTGAGTAAACCAATTTGATCGTCCCCAGCCGGTTTATAGGCATAGACGAATTTCCAAATTACACTGGCCCCCACAAAGGAAATGGCCATGGGTAAAAAGATGATCGATTTGGCGATCGCCTCGTAACGCACTTTATCCACCAAGACGGCAATAATTAACCCTAAACTGACACTCACTCCTGTGACGAGGACTAACCACAATAGATTATTTTTAAAGGCCGTCACCATGGACGCATCGGTAAAGGCAAAGGCATAATTTTGCAAGCCAATAAAATTCTGCGATCGCCCATCAAAAAAGCTCAAATAAATGGTTTGTAGGGTCGGCAAAATTAAATAAGCCGAAAGAAATAAGAGGGCCGGGGCTACATATATCCAGGGCAACAGCCGTTGATTCCACGGTTTCGGCAAAGCGTTAATGGCATAGTTGGCTAAATAAAATAACCCGATCACCCCGCCACACCCCAAGGCGATCGCCAAAATAACATTTAAGATGCGATAAACCAGCAAAGATCTCTCCTCAAAATAACAATATTGGGTAGGGTTTTGACAACGCAACAATCCCATTTAGGAAATACATCTCCCATCCTCCCCTTAGCAAGGGGAGGTGCCTGAAGCTCAGCGAAGGCGGCGGGGTAAATGTCACATTATTGCGGCCAACTTTGTTCAATGTTATCCAACACGGTGTTGCCCTCCGTACCGCCAATGTAATCCACCATGCCAGACCAAAATGTCCCCGTTCCCACGGCCCCGGGCATCATATCCGACCCATCAAAGCGAATCACATCGGCATTATTTAAAATTTCCGCCTGCTTACGGGTCAACGCATCGGGATACAGATCCAAATCAATATCCTTATGGGGAGAAATGTAGGCCCCTAAGGTTGCTGCCACCTCATGGGGTTTCTTACTGGCTAAATATTCCAGCAACTGCCGCGCCTCCGGCGTATCGTTAAACATGGCAAAAATATCCCCCGCTACTAAAATCGGTAACCCATATTGGCGATCGATGGGGGGCAGGGGGAAAATATCCACTTGATTGGGGTCTAAATTTTCCGGTAAAAAGGCGGCGATAAAATTCCCTTGGCGATGCAGATAACAATTAGGCGGGTCTTTAAGTAACCCCAAAATAGAATCCCCAAACGGGGTGCTCAACGCCCCCACTTTGCCGCCATAAATCATTTTTTCGTTGCGGGCAATTTGCCCAAAGGTATCCAACGCATTTTGCACCGGCGGTGCGTTAAAGGGAATGTCGTGGTTCACCCATTGATCGTAGGTTTCCGGACTAGCGGTGCGTAACATAATATCTTCCACCCAATCCGTCCCCACCCAGCCTGTGGCATCACCGCTTTCAATGCCCAAACACCAGGGGGTTTTACCCTCTTGCATGATTTGCTGGCTCAACGCCATCATTGCGTCCCAGGTGGTAGGAATTTCATAGCCATTGGCCGCAAATTGTTGGGGATTGTACCAGACCAAACTTTTCACCGAGGCCCGATACCAGACCCCATAAACCGTGCCATCCACACTGGCTAAATCTAACCAGGATTGATCATAGGCCGCTTGCATTTCAGCGGGGGGAATCACCTGCTCCAAGGGAATCAATTTTCCTTCCCGCGCAAAATCTGCCATCAGCCCCGGTTGGGGGAACATGGCTAAATCGGGGGCCTGGCCAGAATCCACCCGAATCGGTAACGTAGTGGCAAAGGTATCCGTCCCTTCGTACACCACTTCAATCCCCGTTGCCTCCGTAAAAGGCGCTAGGGCTTTTTCGATTTTTTCCTGTTGTTCTCCAATCATGACCCCCAAAATGGTCACTTGCTTCTTGCCACTGCCCCCTTCGCCCTGGGGCGGTTGACAACTGGTTAGTAAAAAGACGCTAATCAGTGCGGCGGTGATTTTTAAAAATTTCATTATTGAGTGTGAATTTAACAGGCATAGGCATTAGGATAGGGGGCTTTCTGCGGAATTTCAAACCAGGGAGCGAGGGAACACTGATATGAGTTAGTTGTGCTTCGATAAAATCAAAACAGTTTATCTCCCCCTCGATCCGCCCCTTAAGTATCCAGGACAGCCACGGTGAGGGCGAACGGTCACGGGGACGCCAATCCCTTAGCCTGTAAAAAGTCTTGCACCAAGGTGGCGACATCCGTTTTGCCTGCATCCATCTGTAAATTGAGTTGTTGCATTTCCGAGGCCGTTAAAATACTCGCCAACTCATTGATCGCCGGTTGGAGTTGGGGATAGGTTCTGAGGATAGTGTTGTTAAAAATGGGGACGGCATCATAGGGCGGGAAATAACGTTTGTTATCTTGCAAGACCACTAGGCGATCTCGAAAAATTTGCCCATCGGTGGAATTACCCGCTACCACGTCCACTTGATTTGTGGTTAGGGCCGTATAAATCAGACCGAGATCCATGGAAATGGGGGGTTTCTGAAAGGTAACGTCATAGGTGCGACTTAGCCCGGGGTAACCGTCGGCCCGGTTGAGAAATTCATAGCCAAACCCAGCCTGCCATTGGTCTGCCAGGGGTTTGAGATCGCCAATGGTGGTTAGACCGTAACGTTGGGCGTCAGCGGGGCGCACAACGATGGCATAGGTATTTTCAAACCCCAATGAGGGAAAAACCGTTAGCTGAAAGTCCTTGGCATAGTCCGCCTTCACCGTGTCATAAACCTGTTCCGCGTTGGCGATGGGAGGACGTTTCAAAATAGCCGTGTAAGCAGTGCCGGTATATTCCACATAACCGGCGATCGCCCCGGATTTGACCGCTTCATGGCAAATATTCGTACCGCCTAAATTAAAGCGACGCTCAACCGTCAAATCCGTTTTATTTTCAATCTGCTGGGCGAGTAGCTCCCCAAGGACATATTGCTCGGTGAAATTTTTGGCCCCAATGGTGATGCTAGCGGGTTGATTGATCGCCAACCCATGGAGCAATAACGATAACCCGATAAATCCCCCTAAACCGATCGCCCCCCACTGTAAATTCCGTCGCCAATGGGGCGATCGTGGCGATCGATAGGATAGGAATCGTTCTAGCAAACCAATCCCCCAGTCGGCGATTAGGGCAATGAGGGCCGCGGGAATGGCCCCGGCCAGAATCAACTGGTTATTGACCAGGGAAATGCCCTGAAAAATAAACACGCCTAAACCACCGCCCCCGATCGCCGCTGCAATGGTGGCAATCCCCACACAAATCACCGTCGCCACCCGCACCCCCGCCAAAATTACGGTTAATGCCAGGGGGAATTCAATCCCGATCAAAATCTGCCAAGGGTTTAACCCCAAAGCCAACGCCGCTTCCTTCAGGGCCGGGTCAACGGATTTTAGCCCCGTATAGGTGTTGCGAATCAGGGGTAACAGAGCATACAGCACCAACGCCATGATCGCCGGTGTGGGGCCAATGCCTCCGAAGAAAGGAACCGTAATCAAAAACCCAAACATAGCCAAACTCGGTATGGTCTGGGCAGCATTGGCAAAAATCAGAATGGGCTGGGCCAGGCGCGGCACCCGACTAATCACAACTCCCAGGGGAATCCCGATCAGCACCGCCACCGTCATGGCGATCGTCACCAGTTGAATGTGCTCTTGGATATGGGTGAGTAGTTGGGGCCAGAGGGTAATGATTTGGGTCATGAATCAACGCTGCGATGAAAATCTGCCCCCTGATTGGGTACTTTAATCCTGATTCTGGCGGCTAGGGGCCACGTCCTTCAACCTACCAGGAAAGAGCCTGAACCCAAAGTGTGCTTCCCCCCTCGAAGAAATCTCTTGTACTTTTACTATCCTGAATTCCTCCTTCAAACCCCGTCTTAATTATTCCTTAACTGATATTTTATTAACCAT
>JAYKHU010000203.1:0-4911 GCA_035285105.1 Synechocystis sp. | reverse complement strand
GTTTCTAAAGTCGCTTGAATAGCTGTAATGGGGGTGCGCAATTCGTGGGCAATGTCGGCGGTGAACTGTTGGATTTGTTGGTAGGAACGATAGACCGGCTCCATGGCCAAACCGGCCAGCCACCAACCGGCTATCCCGACGACGATCATCACCATGGGTAAACCCAAAATAAGAAATAGTTGAATAGTGTGCAAATGATGGTCATATTCCACCAAGGAACGGCCTACTTTTAGATAACCCCAGGGCCGTCCCGTCGCTGTTTTAAGTTGCAAGGAGACTTGATGGTAACGATCGCCCCGTTGATCCGTTAAGGGTTTTTGGCGAGTGGTTTGCCGCTCAAAGGCCAGGCCCGGGGGATTTTCGCCGGCGGTGGCCAATAATTGACCGTTTAAGTCCAAAAAACGGACATAATAGCCCGGTTGCTGGGTGGCATTTAGGATATGCCGTTGCTGGGGCGGGGGGGCACAGGGCTGGGTGCCGGGGCAAAGATTGGGAAAAAGTTGTTTAACCGCTGGCTCTAACTCTCCGGGTTTATGCAACAGGGATTCTAGCCCATCGTGGAGGGTTCCCGCCAGGGACGTAAGCTCTTGATCCAGCGATCGCCAATGATCCTGGGAGGTCATTTCATAAACCGCTAAACCACAAAACCCCAAAATCAGACCCATCACCCCGGCGTAATAACTGGCCAAACGCCAACGGGAGAGGTTGAATAGTCTATTTTTCTGCATGGGTTGAATGGGGCTGGAAACGATACCCAAGACCATACACCGTTTCAATGAGAGGGCCATATTGTCCTAATTTTCGCCGCAGTAAACGTACCTGGGCCGCCACCACATTACTGGTGGAGTCCGCTGCCACGGCCCAGAGTTGATTTTTGATTTGTTCACTACTGAGAATTTGCTGGGGATGGTGCATAAAGTATT
The DNA here is from genome assembly GCA_035285105.1 of Synechocystis sp. Taxonomy (GTDB): domain Bacteria; phylum Cyanobacteriota; class Cyanobacteriia; order Cyanobacteriales; family Microcystaceae; genus Synechocystis. Next base: position 3,988 of record JAYKHU010000203.1, on the reverse strand, counting down.
CTAAAAGTTGAAATTCCTTGGCCGTTAAGGCAATACATTGTTTGTCTGGCGTTATCACTCCAAAACTGCCATAGTCTAACCGCCAGTCCCCCGCCCGCAACTGCTGGGGCTGTAATTGAGGTGACCTTCGTTGCAAAGACCGTAAACGGGCCAGGAGTTCAGCCATGCCAAAAGGCTTAATTAAGTAATCATCCGCCCCCGCATCTAATCCCCGCACCCGGTCTGCCATCTGGTCCTTGGCAGTGAGCATCAGGACGGGTAAGGGACTGCCCTGGGCCCGGAGTTTTTGGCACAATTCTAACCCAGATAATCCCGGTACCATCCAATCGAACACGGCCAGGGTATAGTTCACCCAACCCTGATCCAGATAATTCCAGGCCAGGTGGCCATCCTGTACCCAGTCCACAATGTAATTCTCCCGTCGGAGGGCCTTTGCCAACGCCATGCCCAGATCCGGCTCGTCCTCCACCAGTAACAGTCTCATCGTCCCCTATTGCCCATACCAGGCTTGATACCATTGCTTCATTTGCTTAATTTCCGCACTTTGGGAACGAATAATACCGTCCATCAATTTATCCATCTCCGGGCGATCGGTGTTGGTTTTCAGATTACTGGCCATCATCACCGCCATTTGATGGTGGGGAATCATTTGACGAATAAATTCCTGATCAAAGTTGGTCGCCGTTTCCAATGCTTTTAGATCCATGGCCATCATGTCGTGGCCCTGGTGCATTCCCATCATGCCCTGATTCGATAGGGGCGGCACCGCTTTCCCGAACCATTGCTGATACCAGGTTGTCATTTCTTTAATTTCCTGTTCCTGGTCTCGGATAATGTTCTGGGCCAGGGTTTTGAGTTCCGGATGTTGGGCTTTTTGCAGGGCCATCTCTGCCATCTCAATGGCATCTTGATGGTGGGGAATCATCATTTCAATAAAACTTTGGTCTGTCCACTGCATACCCATAGAATGTTGGGCGATCGCCGGTGGGGATTGATTGCGATAAACGGTTGTTACCCCGGCCGTTGAACCACTCAGGAGTAGTCCTGCCAACCCATACATCCATAATTGATTACCCATGGGGATGCTTAACTCCTATTTTTTCTCTAATTCCAGTCTGGCAAAGCAAAATGAAATCAGGATGAAATTTTGTAGCACCGCAAATTTACTAACAGCTCATAATTTTATTCTGTAGTTAATTGATAGTAATTTTAAGTTGCCCTGGTGTCACATTCCCCCGTTGCCTGCGGTGATAGTGGAGATGACAAGTGAAGCATAAGGCCCGTAAATTCTCCGGCGCATTATTGCCAGGATCATAGTCGCAGTGGTGAACTGCCATCCTGAGCCGATAACGATCGCCAATAGATAAACCCTTCCCTTCTCCAGGCCGCAAACATTGAATCCTGCACCGTTCGCAGACCCAATCAACAGACTGCTTTTTGATGGTGGCGATCTCACAGAGATCCGCTTCGCGGTGCGCCGTCCAGTCAGGAGAATAACGGGAATCTAGCATCGTGTCAGCAAATCAAAGAACTGACTCATCGAAGTCAGCAATTGCAACATTTTAACTTGCCAGTCGGAACTTTGAATTTTTTGTATCTTTGCTTACATTCCGGATTTGGAATTGCTGACGCAAGAGGGATAAACTTGACAGATTGAAGTATTTAGTGAGTACAGGAGATGTATTTTGCTACTTTTACTTTTCTGCCTAGACTGATGAGAGAGGAAAGATGGTTACGAGCCATGAATTCGGTGCCACTCCTGTAAAAACAATTGTTGATGTGATTATGTTGATTGGTTTGTAAACCGTTGGATTGCCTCCAGCCGGGAGGGCATCAGGACACATTGTTCTAGCAAGGCAATCTCTAAATCAGGCAGTAGTTTGCTACGAGAAATTGCTTGGTAGATGTCCCCTTCTAGGGCGTAAATGAAAAGTTTGCCGTCTTGCCACATCCAGACCTCACGAATGCCTAACCGTTGATATTTTCCCAGTTTTTTAGGACTGCCGCTGTTGACATTCACTTCAATGGCTAAATCAGGATGGGACTTTTTCTCGCCTAAGTAATAGGATTCATCCGGCTCAAACGATACGGATTGTTCTTTCGATTCGCGAGTAGCACTCCCCACTGGAATAAACTCAATCCCTTGGGTGAACAAATAATACTCGATGAGAAATCCGATGATGGTTTTAATGGATTCATGGTATTCTCCCAAGGTCATAAACTCAATCACTCCATCTAGATAGGCAATGCGTAGCCCTGTCTGTTGTTCCATTACCGCTTGAATTGCTTTAAACTCCTCCCAACTGTGGCGACCAGGAAGGACAAAGTGTTGGTTGTTAGTGAAACGGGGGGGGGGACTGGCGACGGTCATAGGGGCTATCCTCAGCAGAGGTGGCTCAAATTGAATCGTTTCTATGGTAAGTCAGTCTAAGGATTGACGGCTAATGAATGCCTTGACTCGTTTGGCGATCGCCGTTGTGAGTCAACTCTTTTCCGTCTCAAATTTTAACGTTAGGGAACGTTAGCCTTACTCCCAGTAATTATCCGTTGGCCGTAACAATAGTAGGCGTCCAAAAGCCGCTGAAAACCCAGCCAGAATAACTTATGCTACCATCGAGAAAAAATTTTTTAGCCCCTCCCCGTCCATGGCCAAGGTTTTGGTTTTAAATGCTTCCTACGAGCCGCTTAACATTACCAACTGGCGGCGAGCGGTCGTTTTATTACTTAAAGGTAAAGCGGAGACGTTAGAAAGTAACGGTAAATTTATTTACACCGACATTCCTTTACCCACCGTTATCCGTCTACGCCACTATATTAAAGTTCCCTACAAAGAAATTCCCCTAACTCGGCGAAACCTATTAGAGCGCGATCGCCATACGTGCCAGTATTGCAATTATAAAGGTGAACAATTAACCCTAGACCACGTTATTCCCCGCTCTCGGGGAGGCGGTGATACGTGGGAGAACCTGGTGGCGGCCTGTGTACGGTGCAATATCAAAAAAGGCAATCGTACCCCCAAGGAGGCCCAGATGCCCCTTAATTACCCTCCCCGTCGTCCCTACAGCAGTCTGTTGTTTGAAATTATTAAGCATACCCGCAATGACAATAACCACGAATGGCGGAAATATGTCATCGGGATTTGATCCTGCTGGCAATCAAGATTAATCAATGGGGTTTTTCCCCTTGGGCATGGTCACCCATGCCCGAAAACTATACAATTCTAAATAACTCGCGTGAGTTTTCCTTTGCGAAACTCGCTCTGATTGGCATAATTTTTTTATATCGTAACCATTCATCGCATTGGTCATAGGAGACAATTCATGAAATTTCTTTCCCGCCTTGTGGTCGTGTGCAGTTTGCTCATTGGACTGATGGGCTTCCTGGGGACAGATCTGGCCCAAGCCCTGACACCGTCCCCCGTTTTAGCGGAACTCAACGCCGTTGATGCCAAGTTAACCACCGACTACGGGCAAAAAATTGACTTAAATAACAGTGATATCCGTGATTTTCGGGATCTTCGCGGCTTTTACCCCAACTTGGCGAGCAAAATCATCAAAAATGCTCCCTACGACAATGTTGAAGACGTTTTGGATATCCCCGGGTTGAGTGAAACCCAGCAAAGTCGTTTACAGGCTAACCTGGATAACTTCACGGTAACCGAACCCAGTATTGAATTGATTTCTGGCGATGATCGGATCAACCCCGGTGTCTATTAAAAGTCGGATTTTCTGGATTGGCTAAAATTTTATGGTTGGATCGCCCATCCTGACATTATCGGGGTGGGTGATATTTTGTGAAGCCACGTTTAACATAATCAGCAGGATTCTGCGATTGGAATCTCAACGGCGCAGGGTTCGACATTGGTGTTAGGATCACCTGAGAAGAAGAAACGTCATACCACATAAGGAAAACACGTTAAATGCAAGAGTTTGACAAGTCAATATCCTTCGATGGACGGGATATAAGACTCAAGATGGGAACCCTCGCC
>JAYKHU010000202.1:0-3958 GCA_035285105.1 Synechocystis sp. | reverse complement strand
TGGGCTAACTGTTCCGCCATGGCGATCGCCCGATTTTTGGTTTCAATCAAGGCAAAATTACAAAACTGCGCCCCGGTACAGGACACCACCGATCGCGTTAACGTCGTGGGATCTAAGGAAAATCGCGTCAATAACGGTTCTGCCAACAAATCCCCTAGGCGATCGTCCGGCACATGGGTCAAAATGGCATTCTGCTCCACCGTTAACCGCACTTCCCCGTTGCCATAGGTGGCTGCTAGGCGGGCCAATTCTTTAAAATCCGCCGCATATAACCGGCCGACGGGGATATGGAGACCGACAAAATTTAGCCCCGCTTGTTTTTGGGGATGCACCCCCAGAAAATCCTGTTTTTGGCGATCCATCCCGTCTTCCGGGACGGCGTCCACCAGGGGAAACGGTAATTTTTCCGCCACCGCAGTCCGAAACTTTTCAATACCCCACTCATCAATCAGCCACATCAACCGGGACTTCTGACGGTTTGCCCGGGGGCCGTGGTCTCGAAACACCTCTAAAATAGCCCGGCATAGATCTACCACCGCCTGATCCGGGGGAACCCAGGCATTGAGGGGAATGGCCGCCTCACAGCGTCGGGAAGAAAAGAAGCCCCCCACCAGCACATTAAAACCCCACACCCCTTCCCGTTGGGCCGGCACAAAGGCCACATCATTAATTTCCGCATGAACCGAATTATCCCGTCCCCCTTCAATGGCGATGTTAAATTTGCGGGGTAAATTGGTAAATTCAGGATTGCCCTGACCCTTGCCGGTAATCATGTCCTGTACCCCTTGCACCAAGGCGCGGGTATCAATTAGTTCATCCCGATCAATACCTGAAACTGGTGAGCCGGTGATATTGCGGACGTTATCCATGCCCGACTGCACCGACGTTAGCCCACAGGCGGTGAATCGCTCAAAAATATCGGGAATATCTTCTAATTTAATGCCCCGCACCTGAATATTTTGCCGGGTGGTGATGTCGCCACTACCCCGATCGCCGTACCGCTCAATAATGTCCCCCAATACCGTCAACTGTTCACTGGTGAGAATGCCGTGGGGCACCCGCAAGCGGAGCATAAATTCCCCCGGTGTGACAGGGCGAAAGAAAATCCCCAACCATTTCAAGCGGTGATCCCGGTCTTCCACGGGAATGTTTTCCCAGCCCAGCTTTGCAAAATCAGCCAGTTCGTCCCGCACGGCTAGGCCGTCTTTGGCGGCTTTGATCGTTTCAAATTTATTCGCCACAGTCGTTGTCACAAAATTGATGAGTAGGCATCACTGTAACGAGCCAGTTTTGTTGACTTTGTAACTTTAATTACTTTTTGGGACTATTGATGCGAAAAACGCATGGTGAAATTAATTTAATTCATCGATCGCCGGAAAAGGCCGTTACTTATTGAGGCGATCGAGGAGCCAGAGGGACGACAGGAGGCCGGTGAAATGGGCAATGATGGTGTTGGTATTGGCTTGAATCGCCAACAGGTCAATGGATTGCACAAACTGTTTCGGGTTAGCGGTTAGGGTTCCCTGGGGAATACTGAGGGACTTACCCAGCACAATGCCGCTAATGGCCGCCCCCCCAATAATGGCCATCCCCATGCCGGCTAAATTGACAATTAACCCCCAACGGATCAGGCGGATGATATCGGCCCGTCGGGGATGGGTGGGGGCATCGGCGTCCTGTAACTTGCGGCCGAGGCGACGGTAACGGGTGGAAAAATAGATGGCAATGCCTAAAAAGACCAGGGAAATAAAGGCGGACACAACCCCCGCTTCAATGCCCGGAGTTCGGTTTTGTCCCGATAGCCCCACACTGGCAAACAGGAAAGTCACCACTGCGAAAGCGCCCACAATAATTTGCACCCAAAAACCAATGTTGCCCCAGGTTTTGAGGTCAACGGATGCCCGCAGCGCAGCTTGGGGAATGGGATTGGCGAGTTCGTTATTGCGTCGATTCATGGGGGAACGGGTAAGGCAGTTGTCCGTATTCTAGACGACTCTGGGACCGGTGGGGCGGGTTTTAAGCGGCGTCAAAAAACTGCGATCGATGGGGGCAAGTTTGGCAGTTTTGGTGGTGGGGAAAGGGGTGTTGGTGTTGTTGCCAGTCCCTTAACCAGTGATGAAATTGGGTGAGCAGATGGGTCAGTTCTTGCCCGGTGCGATGGTGGGCGGTGGTGCTGTAGGGGATGGTGAGTTGTTTAACGGGCTGGGTGGATTGGACAAACCAGTAGGTCATGGAAAGTTGTTCCGGTTCGTAATCGCTGGTTTCCGCAAGGACGTAGAGGTAAAGTTTGGTTTGCCAGTGGTCAATAATTTTGGCTTTTTGGGTGGGTTGGGGATAGGTTTTCCAATCTAAGATTTCCGCCCGGTCAGGGAGGGTGACCAATAGATCGTAAACCACCGTTACTTGGTCGGGGGGGAGGGGGAGAGTCCGTTGATGTTCCGCTTGTCGTTGGCTGGGCGGTAATTGTAAGGCGGGCACATTGTCCACCAAGGTCTGGAGGGCGGCCTGAAAATCAGCGGCGGCGGGATCAGTACTTTGGCGGAGCATGGCCTCGACGGGGAGGCCCAGGGTCCATTGCTGCATTAAATGGTGGAAGGTTTTGCCCCATTCTGTTTTGGTTTGGCGGGCCGGTTCCATCAGGCTGCCCAACTGCTCTAAATACCGTCGTTGGAATTGGGGCGGGCAGGTACTTAACAGTTGCAGATGGCTTTGAGTGAGGGAAATGTAGGGAGATGTCATTGGATTTGGTAGGCAGCCAGGGCGATCGCCAGGGGAAAGAGACGATGTTCCTGGGTTTGAATACGGGCATGGAGGGTGGCAACGGTGTCATCGGCCAGGATGGGAACCACGGCCTGGGCCACAATGGGGCCGCTATCCACTTCGATTTCCGCATAATGCACCGTACAACCACTCACTTTAACCCCCGCCGCTAGGGCCTGTTCGATCGCCCGCACACCGCGAAAGTTGGGCAATAAACTGGGATGAATATTCAACACCCGTTGGGAAAAGGCTGTTAAGAGCACAGGGGTCACAATCCGCATCCAACCGGCCATAATCACCCATTCCACCCCCGCTTGACGGAACTGGTTGACAATCTCCCCATCGAGGGATTCCCGGGTGGGGTAGTCACGATGGTTGAGCAACAAATGGGGCACTTGATAGCGATCGGCCCGTTCAGTAACCGTGGCTTGGGGATTGTTGTAAATCAGTAATTTAATGTCGGCATTTAACTGTTGTTGGGCAATGGCCAGGGCGATCGCCTCAAAATTACTGCCACTCCCCGAGGCCATGACCCCAAGGGCCAGACGATGGGGCTGGGGAATATCCGACAAACTAAGGGGGGGAGAAATGAGACTAGCAAGTTCCGACATAGGTTAACGAGAGACAACTCACTCAGTCAGTATAGTTTTTCCTGCTGAACTGAGACGACTTTGAGTCCACTCTCTCCGCTTCACCGTGGCCGACCCAATACAAGTATTTTTACTAGCTTTAAATAGGTTTTAAATTGGCTTTAACTTCGCTTTAAAATACCTCCCAAAAGCCTAGCATGATAGTTTTTAATTGCCAGTAATAGAGTAAAATCAATCGTCCAAAGACGAAAACCCCTATAAATCAACATTTTTTGTTGTCAAAATGCCCCCTTAATTCTTCGGAGCTAGAAATTCGCGCAAAATTTATTTCTCATAAAAAGTTCGCTTACGTACAGATTGAGGTATGTTTTTAATATACCGTCTTGTTTAAACACAACTTTGCGTTAAATTTATTCAAATTGAGGTTCAATTTTATGCTAGTGTCTGAAAGGATTACGCCGAAAAATCAATTGCTCGGGCAGTTAACGGAGGCAAGCTATGCTCCCCTCGCTGCTTGTCTGACAAAAGTTAGCTTGGAAAGTGGGCAGGTTCTCTACGAACCGAATGAGGTGATGGATTTTGCCTATTTTCCGAGTACGGCCATGATT
>JAYKHU010000201.1:0-2877 GCA_035285105.1 Synechocystis sp. | reverse complement strand
GCATCGGCGTTAAACATTAAATTCTTTTTGAAAATTATCCACTGACCGTCCTGACGCCAACCGATACGATCGCCGAACTTGTCATAACTTTCCGGGGACATCAACCGACCGGGGCGATTACCGGTTTCTTGGAAAATGGCGTATTGCACGGAAAAGCCAAAGCGGTTGTCGGAATAGCGTTTCCACAGATCATCCATGGTTTTCAGATCCCAACAGGCAACTTGATTGATCGAATCTGCCGTTAGCCATCCTTGCCGGGAGCGCTGGGCGGCCGCCAACAGTAACCGTCGCGTAATTTCGTTGGCTTGCTCAAATTTGCCCTCAGCCAAGGCTCCTTGCAAGGGAGCGTAATGTAATTGGGTTTGGGGGGACACCAACTCATTGGTTGCAACGGTGGCCTTTGGTGTTGGTGGAGCGGGTTGGGCCTGGATAAACTGACAGGGTAGGGTGAGTAAACTTCCGCAAAATACGGTCGCGGTAAACTTCAGCAAATCCGTTGCAGTGATCATAGGAGGCAATGATAAACGTAAGCGCCAAGTGCAGCACACGAATCTCAGAATAGCACGGTCTTTTCGTTAGGGGGTCTTTGTCCGGTGGGGAAAGGCGGTAGGCAAAATTAGGGGGCTTTGGCCTTGCATTAAGGGGCGATCGCCGCCATTATGGATGGCTGGGTAGCGTTGCTTGCCCCTAACACATTCCGAATTACGTAAGGATAACCATGGAGGCGAGTTGGACAAGAACCCACGTCTTAGACTTGACCGATTGGAGCGCTGACGAGTTAGAAATTGTGCTCCGAACTGCCACCAGTTTTCAACAGGTATTGAGGGGTCAGACCAAAAAAGTCCCCGCCCTACAGGGTCAGGTGGTGACCAACCTCTTTTTTGAACCCTCTACCCGCACCCGCAGCAGTTTTGAGTTAGCGGCCAAGCGCCTATCGGCCGACGTGATGAATTTTGCGCCGGGGACCTCTTCGTTAACCAAAGGGGAAACCATTTTAGATACGGCAAAAACCTATCTGGCCATGGGGGCAGACATTTTTGTGATCCGTCATCAACAGGCCGGTGTGCCCCACTTCATTGCGGCCCAGATGGATCGCCTCAATGCCGGGGTTAAAGTGCTCAATGCCGGGGATGGTCAGCATGAACACCCGTCCCAGGGGCTACTGGATTTATTCACCATTTGTAGCCAATTTGACCCGGAAACCCCCTCAGTACAGCATTTAAAAGGCAAAAAAGTGGCGATCGTGGGGGACATTCTCCATTCCCGGGTGGCCCGGTCTAACCTGTGGAGTTTGACCACTGCTGGGGCCGATGTCTATTTAGCCGGGCCCCCGACCCTGCTGCCTAGGGAATTTCAACAACTGGCCATTCCCCCTGGGGGCGGCAAACTATTTTGTCATTGGCAGTTAGCCCCCGCGTTGGAAAATGCCGATATGGTCATGACGTTGCGATTACAAAAAGAGCGCATGACCGCCCATTTACTGCCCAGTTTGCGGGAATACCATCGGTATTTTGGCATCACCCACGATCGCCTCTCCGCTTGTCAGCCTGGGGTAAAGGTATTACACCCGGGACCCGTGAACCGGGGAGTGGAAATTAGCTCGGAATTGATGGATGATCCTGACCTGAGTTTGATTCAAGACCAAGTCACCAGCGGTGTGGCCATTCGTATGGCGTTGTTATATTTGCTGGGGACGGTGGCGGAAAATAATTAGTCCCCCCGCGATCGCCTTTTGCTCAACCTGTGAGTGGCTGACGCAATGCCGTTTCCACGGCTAGCAAACAGCGGCGATCGGACACCATCCAGCCATGAACCGGTACGGGTAAGACAATTTCTTCGCCAATGCCTAGCTGAGAACTACTGGGGGGCAGAATCATCAAATCAAAGGGCGTCCACAGCACCGTTACCTGCAACGCCGCCAGCATCGCCTGGTAATCTTGGTTCAAATCCTGCAAAAATTCACTCTGCCAGCGCATTTCCTGAACCCCGGTCAGGGGCAAACTGTAGCCGAGTAAAGTGCCTTGATTGGGGGCAGAAATAGTGATGTAGCGCTTCACCCGCTTGACCCCGTTCAACCGTTGCAGATAATAGCGGGTCACCACGCCCCCCATACTAAAACCCACTAAATCGATCGCCTGCTGGGGGGAAAAGGTCTGATCAATGTAATCCGCCACCTGTTTCGCTAACTGGGCTAAAGAGGCACTCCCATCATTGGGCACAAGGTTTAGACCATGAACTGACCAGCCTTTCTCGGTTAAATACGCGGCCATGGTCTTGAATTTGGCGATCGTATCGAAAATGCCATGGACTAATAAAACGGGATGGCGATCGCCGCTGTTTGACACGTTCAATTCTGTATCCTGAATTACAAACTCAAAAAACGATAACTCTCTACCCAAAAATGTTGAAGCAAATTGTTACTGCGGGGCGGAACCTTTTTGCTTAAGCGCAACTGGGTTCCGTTGGCATTCCAATGAACCTGATCAAATACCTGCATTAAAATCCCCAACCCCCGACCATCCTCGGCCTCATCCGGGGGAAACCATTGACTAATACAATCAGGACAGTCTAAGTCCTTGCCATGACAGGGATTGACTGGATTTTTGAACCCCTTACCTTGATCCGTAATCACCCAACAGTACGCATGGGACGATTGGCAATATTCTACTGTGATTGATTTACCGGGATTCAGGGCATTGCCATGGGTGGCGGCATTCACTAACGCTTCTTGTAGCCCGAGTCTAATTTCGTTGTGGAGGGAATGGTGAACGCGACTGATGAGTAAGTCAATAATGGGGTAAAGATATAACGTTGACGAAAAACTGACCTTGTGCCACTGGGATTTAGTCTGGGTAACACGGATATTTAACACGCACT
>JAYKHU010000200.1:0-6121 GCA_035285105.1 Synechocystis sp. | reverse complement strand
TTGTGGAGGGAATGGTGAACGCGACTGATGAGTAAGTCAATAATGGGGTAAAGATATAACGTTGACGAAAAACTGACCTTGTGCCACTGGGATTTAGTCTGGGTAACACGGATATTTAACACGCACTTTACCTCACATTTGATGATATGGACCAACCAGAAATGAGAATGATTTTTCGTTTTTTCGGCCGTTGGTCATGGGAAAAATCTTCAGGGGGAATGATCTTATTTTCTAAGACCGGTACAATTACTGAGTTAAGTCAACATTAAGATCAGTTAAGAACAGGATTTTTGCGGTAATAGGACTATTATAGCCGACGGATTAACAGGGCAAAAAGTGGCGATCGCTACCGTTCTGGGGGTTAAACGCCGGGAGGATAGGTCAAAATGACAGCACATTCCACATGGGCCGTTTGGGGGAAGAAGTCGCAGCCCTGAATCCAGTCCAGGTGATAGCCCCCTTCCGTGCAGAGGAAATTCAAGTCCCGGGCTAGGGTGGGGGGTTGGCAACTGATATAGGCGATTTTGTGAGGGCGACGTTTGAGGATTTCCGTGAGCACTGCGGGGGAACAGCCCTTGCGGGGGGGATCAAGTAAAACAATATCAGGCTGCTCTGGGAGGGTGGGTAAACACGATTCCACGGTGCCGGCGAGAAAGGTGGTGTTGGTAATTTGATTCAAGGCGGCATTCTGCTGAGCCTGCTGGATGGAACGGGCGTTGATCTCAATACCGATCGCCGTTTTTACCTGTTGGGCCAGGGGTAAGGTGAAGGTGCCCACGCCACAATAGGCATCCAGTAAGCATTCCTCCCCTTGGAGGTCTAACGCCGTTTGTAAGTGGGTCAGGAGTAACTCAGCGGCGGCGGTGTTAATTTGAAAAAAGGTGTCGGCGCCGAGGGCATAGGTCAACCCCGCAAACTGTTCTTGACAGGTCTCCCGACCGGCAACGAGGTGGGTGGTGGGGCCAAAAATACGATTACCGGGTTCCGGTTGCAGATTCAAACAGACACCGACTAAATCGGGGTACTGCCCTAACCATTGTTCGGCTTGCTCGTCTAACCCCGGCAGACTACCCTGGGCACTAATTAAGGTCAATAGAATTTCCCCCGTCCGTTGACCGATGCGTAACCCCAAATGCCGTAGTTTTCCCCGCTGTTGGCTTTCGTCATAGATGGACCAGCCCCGGGCATGGATATCCTGCTTAATTTGTGCCAGGAGGGGATTGAGGCGATCATCCTGGACGGGGCATTGGTTGAGGTTAACCACTTTATGGCTGCCCCGACGGTAATAACCGGCTTGGACTTGGCCGGTTTTGGAGCGGGCGAGGGGATAGGTGACTTTGTTGCGATAGCCCAAATTTTCCGGGGCCGCTAAAAAGGGTTGCAGGGGCAGATCGGTGAACTTGCCAATCCGTTCTAGGGCGTCAATAATTTGTTGTTGCTTGAGTTCTGCTTGAAATTGGGGATCGATATGTTGCCACTGACAACCGCCACATTTATCGGCCACAATGCAATGGGGGCGGATGCGGTGGGGCGACGGTTCAAGGATGTCCACCAGTTGGGCGATCGCCAGATTTTTCTTCACCTGCACTAATTTCACCCGTAGGTGATCGCCCGTGACGGCATCGGGGACAAACACCACCCGATCTTGATGGCGGCCAAGGCCGTCGCCGTTGTGGTTCAGACCAGTAATATCGAGTTCAATCAGTGCTCCCTGGTGCCAATGGTGTGTTGCGGGGGTCGTTATGCTGCTGTTCATTCAAGCCTGAGGAGGGGGAAGGGGAGAAACGGCGTTATCCTGGATAATTTTGCCGTCCTGAAAGGTGATAATGCGCTGGGAATGTTGGGCCACGTCGGCTTCATGGGTGACCACCACAATGGTGATCCCCGACTGGTGTAATTGCTCAAAGATGGCTAACACTTCCTCGGTTGTTTGGGAATCTAAGGCCCCCGTGGGTTCATCGGCCAAGATTAGTAACGGTTCATTAACAATGGCCCTGGCGATCGCCACCCGTTGCTGTTGTCCGCCGGAGAGTTGGTTGGGACGATTATGTAACCGTTGACTTAAACCCACCTTTGTTAAAGCGGCGATCGCCCGTTCTTTGCGGACTTCGGGGGGAACCCCGGCGTAGATCATCGGCAACATCACATTTTCCAGGGCCGACATCTGGGGCAATAAATAAAATTGCTGAAATACGAAGCCAATTTTACGGTTACGAATTTTGGCTAACTCATTTTCGGTTAACCCCGACACGTCCTGGTTATCTAAAAAATATTGTCCCGCCGTCGGTCGATCCAAACAGCCAATAATATTCATCATGGTGGATTTCCCAGACCCTGACGCCCCCATAATGGCACAGTAACTCCCCGGGTCAATGCGTAGCGTCACGCTAGCCAGGGCATGCACTGTCGTTTCCCCCGTGCCATAAACCTTGGACACCGACTCTAACCGCAGTAACGGGTAATCCGGCGGGCCCTCGCTGGAACGCGTTCGTTCCGCTAAAGCAGTTGCTTCCGATAACATTCGGCAATCCCTCGCAATTTCAATGGGTACGCCCCCAATCACGCTAACAAATACTGACTCCCCACTGCCATCTAAAAAAAATCTCCCCCATGTTATTACAACGAAACATCAGAGAGACGTAATATGGCAATTTTTCTTGGGGTACAGAATGAATGGAGAGTGCATTCTGGGGATTCTAGTTGAGCAGAACCGCCTACAAACTGAACGGAACTTGAGCGGAGCCGAAGCCTAAGCCTGTCCCCCCGCCGCCTGAAGCCTAGCCCGGGCTTTTTTATAAGCCTGGGATGCTTTTAATTGGCTGGGTTTATCATCCCCTCGGTTGGCCTCATCCAATTTACCTTGGGCTTCGGTGTAAGCTTGACGGGCCGTCTCCGTGTCGATGTTTGCGCCTAACTCCGCTCCATTGACCAAGACTTTGACTTCATTATCTTCAATCTCAGCAAAACCGCCCATGACGGCAATATTTTGCCAATCTTTACCGGGACGTACTCGCATCACCCCAATGTCCAATGCCGTTAGCAAAGGCGCGTGGTTACTCAAAATACCTAATTGTCCCGTCGTACTGGGTAGGATCAGTTCTTGAACCTCGTCATCCCAGACCACCTTATCCGGCGTGATAACCCGTACTGTTAACGTCATATTTAGGAATTTCCAATTTTAAAGCGTTTCTAAAAATAATCACTAAAAAGGGATGGGGGAGTGTCAGTAAACCGATAATTTGCTACTCCCACCCCCAACAAATCCCTAACTAGCATTAGCCTTTAAGTTTTTCAGCTTTCGCCTTGGCTTCTTCAATGTCCCCCACTAGGTAGAAGGCTTGCTCCGGTAAATCATCTAACTCGCCAGCCAGAATCATTTTGAAGCCCTTGATGGTGTCAGCCAAAGAGACATACTTCCCGGGGGCACCGGTGAAGACTTCCGCCACGAAGAAGGGTTGGGACAGAAAACGCTCAATTTTGCGGGCCCGGTCTACGGTGAGACGGTCTTCTTCAGACAATTCATCCAGACCTAGAATCGCAATGATATCTTGCAGTTCTTTATAGCGTTGTAGGGTAGATTGGACTTCCCGAGCAGTGCTGTAATGCTCTTCCCCAACGATGGAGGGCTGGAGCATGGTGCTGGTGGAATCGAGGGGATCCACAGCGGGGTAAATTCCTTTGGCCGCTAAGCCCCGGGACAATACGGTGGTTCCGTCCAGGTGGGCAAAGGTGGTGGCAGGGGCGGGGTCAGTCAAGTCATCCGCCGGTACGTAAACTGCTTGAATAGAGGTGATGGACCCTTCCTTGGTGGAGGTAATGCGCTCTTGGAGATCGCCAACGTCCGTTCCTAGGGTGGGCTGGTAACCTACCGCAGAGGGCATCCGACCTAACAGCGCAGATACTTCAGAACCGGCTTGAACGAAGCGGAAAATGTTGTCGATGAAGAGCAACACGTCTTGCTTGTTCACATCCCGAAAATATTCCGCCATGGTCAACGCGGTTAAACCAACCCGCATCCGGGCCCCGGGGGGTTCGTTCATTTGACCGTAAACCAGGGCAATTTTGGATTCTTCCGGTTTTTCGGCGTTGATGACGTTGGATTCAATCATTTCGTTGTAAAGATCGTTTCCTTCGCGGGTACGTTCCCCCACACCACCGAATACCGACACACCACCGTGTTGGATAGCGATGTTGTTGATCAATTCCATCATGATCACGGTTTTGCCGACGCCGGCACCACCGAATAGACCAATTTTGCCACCCTGACGATAGGGGGTTAGGAGGTCAATCACTTTAATCCCGGTTTCAAATACTTGGGGTTTGGTTTCCAAGTCAACCAATTTCGGAGCGGGACGGTGAATGGGGAAGGTTTCTCCGGTGGGAACGTCGCCTTTGTTATCAACGGGTTCACCAAGGACATTAAAAATTCGACCCAAGGTGGCAGTGCCCACGGGAACGCTGATGGGGGCGCCCGTGTCAACAACATCCATGCCACGGACGAGACCGTCGGTGGAACTCATGGCGACGGCACGAACCTGGTTGTCGCCGAGCAGTTGTTGTACTTCGCAGGTCACAGAGACGTCTGTGCCAGCAGAGTTTTTACCTTGAACTTTAAGGGCATTATAAATACGGGGCAATTTACCACTGGGGAACTGGGCATCAATCACGGGCCCGATGACCTGAGTAATTTTGCCAACGTTAGTTGCTTCTTGTACGGCTACCATGCTGATTGTCTAGGGATTTGTTTATAGTTAGACTACAGGATTACTGTTAAGTTTTGGTCAAATTTGCCATCTCTAAGGGTATCACCTTGGGGTTTCGGACAACAGCGTCGCCCCCGAAATCCCCGTGGGAACTGTCAACTGCTTGGACGCTAGCATCAAACCGACTTTATTATTGCCATGCTCCATGGGTCAAAATTTTCCCAAAACTGACACGCTGTTTATTGTGGACGATACCCCCGATAATTTGCGATTGTTGGCAACCCTTTTAGCAAAGCAGGGATATTCCATCCAAAAGGCGTTAAGTGCGGATTGCGCCATCAAAAGAATTCAACAGACGCTTCCGGACTTAATTCTACTGGACATTCACATGCCTAAAATGTCCGGTTACAAAATGTGTGAACAGTTAAAAGCCGATCCCCTCACCGCTGAAATCCCGATTATTTTTATCAGCGCCATGGATAATGTGTGGGACAAGGTCAAAGCGTTTAAAGTCGGTGGTGCAGACTACATTGCTAAACCCTTCCAATTGGAGGAGGTGTTAGCCCGCATCGAACATCAACTGCTGCTCCAAGCCCAAAAACGGCGACTCCAGGCGGAAATTCAGGAGCGAGAACGGGCGGAAAAAGCCTTAGAGGTCTATCTACACGCGGTTTCCCACGATTTACGTAATCCGGTATTGGGAATGTCCATGGTGTTAAATCATTGCCTCCATTCCTCTGCCGCTGAACAAGAGTTGATTCCGTTACCCCGCACCACCCTCGACCAAATGCGCCAAAGTTGCGATCGCCAACTGTCGTTAATTAATTCTTTAATCGAATCCCAACAATTTGAACAGCAGGGGGTTCCTTTGGTGTTGCGCCCCCTGGCGTTGGAGCAGCTTATTCAAGATTTTCTGGCCGACTGGAGGTTACGATTTGAGGAGCAAGCCGTTCAAGTCCAGGTGGAAATTCCCCCTTCCCTGCCTGAGATCAAAGCCGATGCCAATTACCTCTGGCGGGTTTTTGACAATTTAGTGGCCAATGCCATCAAGTACAATCCCCAGCCCCGATCGCAACCGTTGATGATTCAGATTTTGGTGACGGTGACAACGGCGGCAATTATCTGTCATGTCATTGATAATGGGGTGGGCATCACAACGGCGATCGCCGACCGTGCCTTTGAACGGTACCAACGGGGGGACAAAAGTAGCAATCACTTAGGGCTGGGTTTGGGGTTGTACGTGTGTCGGCAAATTATTCACGCCCACGGTGGCGACATTGGTTTAAATCAAGCCGTTGACCAAGGGGCTGACGTTTGGTTCAAATTACCCCTGCCCTAATTTCTAACTCCCTAATCCTGACCATGTTAAGCATTTGCGTTGATGCCACCTCGGTGCGGGGGCAATTAAGCGGCATCGG
>JAYKHU010000199.1:0-16280 GCA_035285105.1 Synechocystis sp. | reverse complement strand
CCCCCATCCCCGGGGTCTAAACTGCCCCGAATCCCCCGCCCCCAGGGGTTTTAATCACCAGGCGATCGCCATTTTGCATCATCACATCCACACAACTGTCGAGGATGAATTCTTCCCCATTAGCGCGAATGAGACGGTTTTCCCCAACTTGTCCGGGTTTTCCCCCCTGTAGCCCAAAGGGAACTACCCGACGCCGGTTGGACAGAATAGAAGCACCCATCGGTTGACGGAACTGTAACTGGCGAATGACCCCATTGCCGCCGCAGTACTGCCCTTGCCCACCGCTGTTTTCCCGAATCGCAAACTGTTCTAACAACACCGGAAAGCGAGATTCTAAAATTTCAGGATCGGTTAACCGGGAATTGGTCATGTGGGTCTGTACCGCATCGGTGCCGTTAAACGTTGACCCCGCGCCACTGCCCCCGCAAATGGTTTCGTAATACTGATATTGTCCATCGCCAAAGGTG
Source organism: Synechocystis sp. (assembly GCA_035285105.1). Taxonomy (GTDB): domain Bacteria; phylum Cyanobacteriota; class Cyanobacteriia; order Cyanobacteriales; family Microcystaceae; genus Synechocystis. Next base: position 15,813 of record JAYKHU010000199.1, on the reverse strand, counting down.
AGATTATTCATGGTGCCTTGACTGGCGGCCAGGACACCTAACGCGCCATAGATTGTATCGGCGATCGCCTGGGAGGTTTCCACGTTACCCGCCACCACCGCCGCGGGAAATTGGGGATTGAGCAGACAACCGGGGGGAATAATGAGGGTTAACGGTTTCAAGCAACCGGCATTGAGGGGAATCGGGGCAGACACCAGCGTCCGAAATACATACAACACCACGGCTTGCACCACGGCGGTGGGGGTATTGAAATTGTGTTCTCCCTGGGGAGAGGTACCGGTAAAATCCAACGTAGCCCTATCTTGCTCGACGGTAATCCTGACGCTGATCTGAATCCCGTTATCCATGGCCGTGGTGAATTGCCCTGATTTCAAATTGGCGATCGCCGTTCGGACGGCTTGCTCGGCATTGTCCTGCACATGGCCCATATAGGCTTGCACCGTTGCCACCCCATACTGATCCACCATTTGCCGGAGGGCTGCCACACCGCGATTATTGGCCGCAATTTGTGCTTGAAAATCGGCAATGTTTTGGTCAGGATTACGGGCGGGGTAGGGACTGGTGGTGAGGACATTGCGGATGGTTTTTTCCTGAAATTCTCCGGCTTTGACTAACAGTTGATTGTCAAACAAAATTCCTTCTTGGCGAATATCTCGGCTATGGGGCGGCATCGATCCGGGGGTAATTCCCCCCAAATCCGCTTGGTGACCCCGGGAAGCCAGATAAAACAAAATGGTTTGCCCCGCCCCATCAAACATCGGCGTAATAATGGTCACATCGGGTAAATGGGTGCCGCCGTTATAGGGATTATTGGAAATATAAACATTGCCCGGTTCAATGGATTCTCGCTGGCTGCGGAGTAAGGCTTTGACACTTTCACTCATCGATCCTAAATGCACCGGAATATGGGGCGCATTGGCCACCAAATCCCCCTGGCGATCGAAAATGGCACAGGAAAAATCTAAGCGTTCTTTGATATTTACCGAGGACGCCGTATTTTGCAGAATAATCCCCATTTGTTCAGCAATGAATTGATAGAGATTATTGAAAATTTCTAAACGAATGGGGTCAGGGGTATGTAGATTTGTCTCTGATTGACCTTGGTTACTATTGGTTTCCCCCAATTCTTCACATTTTTCTAACAGGAGATAACAGGGCTGATGCCCTTCCGTATCCGTTGACCCTAATCTAGCCCGCCATCCCGGCTCGACAATAATGGTTCCCGTTCCTTCCAAAATCATGGCTGGCCCCACAATGGAGTGATCCGGTTGTAACAATGGTCGAGGATAAACGGGCACGGTTTGCCATTGATTGTTTACATAAAAGTGAACAGTCTTTTCGACGTAATCCGCAGCATTGGTTGGGGTTAAATAGGGTTCAGCGGGAGCCGTTAAGGGGTCAATGCGCTCCAAGGCGATCGTGGCAATGACCAGGGGATGACCGGATTGTAAAAAGCCATACTGCTGCTGATGATCTTGGCAGAATGTTTGCTGTAACTGATCCAAATCTTCAGTGAACTCCAAGGGTAAACTGGTGTCCGTTCCGGCATATTTTAAATAAATGGTTTTCTCAATCTGACCGATGGTTGCGGGACGTTGCCCCCTCAAAAAGGTTTGCTGCAATAACCGGTCATAGTGTTCAGATAACTGGCGTAAATTGTCCGCCGTTAAGGGCAGTTCAATGGTCATGGCTTTCAACACCCGCTGTTCCGCCAATCCCATGCCATAGGCCGATAACACCCCGGCGTAGGGATGCAAAAAAATGCGCTTCATGCCCAAACTATCCGCCAAGCGACACACCACTTGCCCCCCGGCCCCCCCAAAGCAACACAGGGTATAGTCACTCACGTCGTAACCCCGCTGTAAACTCACTTTTTTGATGGCATTGGCCATGTTTTCCACGGCGATCGCCAAAAAGCCTTCGGCCACCTCCATCGGGGTTGGACGGGTTTGGGTTTGTGCTGTGATTTCCGCTGCCAACTGCTGGAATTTTTCCTGTACGATCGCCTCATCCAAGGGTAAATCCCCCCCAGCGCCAAACACCTGGGGAAAGTAAACCCCCTGTAACCGCCCCAACATCACATTGGCATCGGTCACCGTTAACGGGCCACCCCGACGGTAGCAGGCCGGCCCGGGATTGGCCCCGGCGGATTCTGGCCCCACTTGATATTTTTGACCGTCAAATTTCAGGATTGATCCCCCCCCGGCCGCCACTGTATGAATGGCCAAACTGGGCACTCGCATCCGCACCCCGGCAATTTCCGTTTCCCATAACCGCTCATAGGTGCCATTAAAGTGGGCTACATCCGTAGACGTGCCCCCCATATCAAAGCTAATAATTTTCTCGAACCCCGCCCGCTGGGAGGTTTTCACCGCCCCCACAATCCCCCCCGCTGGCCCGGATAAAATGCTATCCCGCCCCTGGAAATGGGTCGCCTCCACTAAACCACCGTGGGATTGCATAAATTGCAACGTTACCCCCGGTAATTGGCTCTGCACTTGGTCCACATACCGGCGTAACAGGGGCGATAAGTAGGCATCCACCACCGTCGTATCCCCCCGGTAAATATATTTGATCAGGGGACTCACCGCTGAAGAGCAAGAAATTTGGCTAAAGCCAATCCCTTGGGCAATCTCCGCAATCTGTTCCTCATGGTGGGGATAACGATAACTATGCATTAAGGCGATCGCCACACTGCGAATACCGTGATCATAGGCCCGTTGCAAATCCTGACGAATCGGTTCTATCTCTAAGGGGTGTAAGGTTTCCCCCTCCGCCGTTATCCGTTCCTGCGCCTCAATCACCTGGGCATAGAGCAAACTCGGCTTTTTAATGGCCAAGGCAAAAATATCCGGACGATTTTGATAGGCGATCGCCAACGCATCCCGAAATCCTTGGGTCACCACCAACACCACCGCATCCCCCTTGCGTTCCAACAGGGCATTAGTGGCCACCGTGGTACCCATTTTCACCAGACTAACCTGGGCAGTGGGGATCGGGTCTTGTTTATCCACCCCCAAAATATCCCGAATCCCTTGAATTACCGCATCATCATACTGCTCAGGATTTTCCGACAGTAATTTATATAAAATAACGGTCTCACCACTGGGAACCCGAAAAAGACTAAACCGGCGATCTTGCTCACATCTGGCACCCAGGCGAGAGTCTCGGGTAACCGCAACGATGTCGGTGAAAGTGCCCCCTCGGTCAACATAAAATTGGGTCATTGATAAAGTTTTGCGAGAGTTTAAATTGTAGGACGAGACTTTTTCAGCACCGGCTTGCTCCATTCTCCTAAAATGAAATCAACGCTTTCCTCAGGTTCTGTGCCATGGTCTTAGCTTCCATTCCCACCAAACAATACATTGAAAAACGAGGAGACGGATACTGGATTGCAGACACTCGCGTTTCCCTAGATTCCGTTGTTTATTCTTTTCTGGATGGAGAGACCCCCGAAACCATTATCCACAACTTTCCTCTCCTTTCCCTCGAACAGGTTTACGGCGCTATCACCTTTTACCTTGCTAATCGTGGACTCGTGGACGAGTACTTGCGGCAAGGAGAGGCTGATTTTCAGCGCTTACAAGAGGTCTGTCGAGAAAGCAGCCCTGACTTATATCAAAAACTCAAGATGTCTCAAGCTCGGCTATCACAAGCGTCATGACAAAAGTTCGTTTTCAAGCTGACGCTGATCTCAACCAGGCGATCGTAACCAGTTCAATCCGTAGATGCCCACATCTTGATTTTCAGTCAGCCCGCGAAGCAATCAACTCAATAATCCTAATTTGGGAGGTGTCAACAGCAGAGGAATGGGTCAACCAAATCATGACTTTGCCCTTTTAAACTTGTCCCCAGTAATGGCGATCGCCGATCTTACGCCAGAGCAAGACCTGTCTGAGGGAGGCAAAAAGGGTCGAGGAAGAAATATGTTGTTAAAGTAAAAAGCATAAACTCTTGGCAACGGTCCATGGCGAATTCTTGGAAGGTAAAACAGGTTGGCGTCGCTGCCCTCTTATTATTTTTTGGCGGGGCGTTAGGGGCGATCGGTGGTCGGTATTTGGTTGAATCGCAAAGCACATCCTCTTCAAGCTCTGCACCCCCAAACTTGACCCAACAGCCTACCCCGGCCAACTATCGTCGAGTATTACCGTTACCGAGAACCGCCAACGATGACGAGGAATTAAATTTCATTGCTAGGGCGGTGGAAAAAGTGGGCCCGGCGGTGGTCAGAATTGATGCGGAGCGAACCGTTGTCTCTCCCCAGTCGTCCCTCTACAACCAACCTTTCTTTCGCCGCTTTTTTGGTGATGAACTGCCCCAAAACAGCAATCCCACGGAGCAGGGGACTGGCTCGGGCTTTATCTTAACGGCTAACGGAGAAGTGTTAACCAATGCCCATGTGGTGGAAGGGGCCAAAACCGTTAAAGTCACCCTGAAAGATGGCACGGTGCTGGCCGGGGAAGTGATGGGCATTGATCCGATGACAGATGTTGCCGCTGTCAAAATTGAGGGGGCAAACTTACCCGTAGTCGATATTGGTCAATCCGATCGCCTACAGCCGGGGGAATGGGCGATCGCCATTGGTAATCCCCTGGGGTTAGACAATACCGTTACGGTGGGGATCATTAGTGCCCTGGGGCGATCCAGTTCCGAAGTGGGGGTTCCGGACAAACGGGTGCGGTTCATCCAAACCGATGCCGCTATCAATCCGGGGAATTCCGGGGGGCCCTTACTCAATGCGAAGGGGGAGGTGATTGGGGTCAATACAGCGATTCGTGCCGATGCCCAGGGATTAGGGTTTGCGATTCCGATTCAAACGGCACAACACGTCGCCCAGACCCTCTTTGCTGAGGGAACTATCGACCATCCCTATCTGGGCATTCACATGGTCACCCTCACCCCGGAGATCAAAAAACAACTCCAAAGCAATCCTGATTTCTCGGTGGAGGTGAATGCCGATCAAGGGATTTTAATCATTAAAGTCAGTGAAAATTCCCCGGCGGCTCAAGCGGGGTTACAGGCAGGAGATGTGATTTTAGCCGTTGGGAGTGTCCCGGTGGCCACGGCAACGGAAGTGCAAGAAGAGGTGGAAGTGAGCCAGATTGGTCAGCCCCTGGCCCTCGATATTTTGCGGCAAAATCAGCGTCAATCTCTCTATGTGCGTCCAGCGCCTTTTCCTCAAAATTTTGATTCGGAATAACCTGCTATGGAATGGCAAGCATTACTGTCGCGGAAACGCCTGGGCAAACAACAGTTGGAGGAGAACCTATTCGAGCGCACCTCCTTTCTCAAAGATTACGACCGCATTGTCTATTCCACCCCCTTCCGACGTTTAAAAGATAAAACCCAGGTTTTTCCCCTGTCAAAAAATGCGGATGTACGTACCCGTCTAATCCACAGCCTAGAGGTTTCCTGTGTAGGGCGATCGCTCGGTCGTATGGTGGGGGATCAGATTATTAAACGTCATCGCTTAACGGCGATCGAAGCAGCGGATTTCGGGGATATTCTCTCCGCCGCCTGTCTGGCCCATGACATTGGGAACCCCCCCTTTGGCCACGCGGGGGAAGATGCCATTCAAACCGCATTTCAAAAATGGTACGCCCGTAAAAATCGTGCGGGGGCATTGGTGAGTCCCTTAGAAAAGGCCGACTTTGATCGCTTTGAGGGCAACGCCCAAGGCTTTCGTATTTTGACCCGTTTAGGGTTACCCCATCGCCCCGGCGGCTTGCAATTAACCTGTGCCACCTTAGCCACCTTTACGAAGTATCCGCGGGAGTCTTTGATTGCCAAGCAAACGTTAGCCCGCCATCCCGGTAAAAGTCTACAAAAGTATGGTTTTTTCCAAGCCGAAAAAGCCTTATTTGAAGAAGTGGCAGACACGGTGGGGTTAATCAAACGGTCGCAGCAGTTTGCGTGGTGGTGTCGTCATCCGTTGACATTCCTCATGGAAGCAGCGGACGATATTTGTTATTCCATTGTGGATTTAGAAGATGGGTTTCACATGGGGTATTTACCGTTTGAGATTGTGAAGGATCATTTGCAAAGTATTGCCAACATTGACCTCGATCAGTACGAAGGCAGTGACGCTGAAACCATTAAACGTCTACGGGCTAAAGCCATTAACCGCTTAGTCACAGAAGTTGCTCAATTATTTTTAGATTGTGAACCGGATATTCTGGCTGGAAAATTCGATCAATCCCTGGTGGGTTTTAGCCAATTTTCTCAACAGTTAAAAACCATCGAAGCAATCACCACGGACTCAGTTTTTCACCATCCCAATGTGGTCAGAATTAAGATTGGGGGTTTTGAGGTTTTAGGGGATCTATTAACCGAATTTCTGACAGCCGTCTTAGAAAAAAATCCCCGTCCCAAATCAAAGCTGTTGAAGTTTATGTTACCGACGGAGTTTCAAGTTAGTGAGGCTGATAGTCATTACGAGAAAATCCTCAAAGTTACCGACTACATTGCTGGGATGACGGATTTGCAAGCCACGTTACTCTATCAACAACTCCGGGGAATTACGATCTGAATCGTAATTTTGGATAAAGTTTGGGACAATAAGAGTGAGACTTCCGTGGATTAACGCTTTCTGCAACGTTAGACTCCTACTTCCCATGGAATCACTTTGTCCCCCCTGTAGGTCATCTCAATTGTTGAGCGCTAATAAGGGCTTTGGCCCCGTTTTAAAAAATTCTCGTTTTCTTTCCCTCTGGATTGGTCAAATCTTCTCCCAGTTGGCCGATAAGTTCTATCTCGTGTTGATGATTGCCTTGATCGCCAGTCACTTCCAAGGAGAAGGTCAGTCCATTAGTGGTTGGGTATCAGCCATTATGATTGCCAACACCATTCCGGCGGTACTATTTGGCTCCTTGGCGGGGGTTTATGTTGATCGTTGGGAAAAAAAGCAGGTGCTTGTGGTCACCAATTTTATCCGGGGGGGCTTGGTGATGGCCCTGCCGCCGTTGCTTTGGTTGAGCCAACAACGGGCGATCGCCATTCCGGTGGGATGGTTACCAAGTTTTCTGCGTCGCTGGCATGCCCAGGAACATGATGCCTTTGCTTTACCGTTGGGGTTTGCCGTTTTGCTGGTGATTACCTTTGCCGTATCCACCCTGACCCAATTTTTCGCCCCGGCGGAGCAGTCCGCCACCCCCTTAGTGGTTAGAAGTCGGCATTTACTGGCCGCCAATTCCCTCAGCACCTTAACCATGATGGCGGTGTTGATCGTTGGTTTTGCCATCGGGGAACCGTTATTAACCTTGGCGGATACGGCCTTTCATAATGATGGGGATTTTGGCAAAGTTCTGGTGGTGGGAGGCTCCTATGGGTTAGCGGGGTTGGTGTTGTTACTGCTCAGAACCCGGGAAAAAGCCATGGATCCCACGGTGGTTTACCCCCATGTTTTGACGGATATCAAAGACGGTATTCGCTACCTCCAAGCCAATCATCGTGTGCGGAATGCCCTCATTCAGTTGTTGATTTTATTTTCCATTTTTGCAGCCCTGTCGGTGTTGGCGGTGAGCATGGCGGCCAATTTACCGGGGTTGAAAGCATCCCAGTTTGGCTTCCTGCTGGCCTTTGGTGGGGTGGGGATGGCGATCGGGGCGATTAGTGTGGGCAATACCGGACAACGCTTTTCCCAGACGGAATTAGCCCTGTGGGGATCCTTGGGAATGGGGATTTGCTTGATCGGCTTAGCCGCCTTTAGTCAACGGTTAGTGCCCACCTTTTTGGTGATTACCCTGATGGGCTTTTTCGCCTCCCTGGTGGGGGTACCAATGCAAACACTAGTACAAGTAGAAACCCCGCCGGAGTTCCATGGAAAAGTGTTCGGCTTGGAAAATAACGTTAACAATATTGCCCTCTCGTTGCCCCTGGCCTTGGCCGGGGTAGCAGAAAGCCTATTCGGTCTCCGCCCGGTTTTTCTCACCCTAGCAGCAACGGCGATCGCCGGCGGAATTTTAACCTGGTACATCAACCGACTCCCCCAATCGGTGAAGTCCTAACCGGAAGCATAGAAAACCCGGCCCTGGGCGTTGGGGAATCGATCAAGCCGCCAATGCTGTTTTGCCGTAAACCACCTGCTCGTAATAATCCACCAACTGTTGGGTTGCCGCCGGCCAGCCCCAACGCTCTGCCTCCAGACGGGCATTACTTCTGAGCAACTCTCGCTCTGCCTGGGCCGCCAGCAAGTTCTGGGTTGCCTTAACCACCCCATCGGGATCGAGGGGATCAAACAAGTAGCCATTTTCCCCATCGGTCACAATATCAAGAATGCCCCCCGACGCCGCCGCCACCACTGGACACCCCCCTGCCATGGCTTCCAACAATACCAGGCCTAAGGTTTCCGTGCGGGAAGGAAAGATAAAGGCATCCGCCGAGGCAAACGCTGATGCTAGCTCTAGGCCTTGCATATAGCCCGCAAAATGGGTGTTGGTACCGGAAAAATGGGACTCCAACGCCTCTCGATGGGGGCCGTCTCCAACGATCGCCAATCGTGCGTGGGGAATTGCCTCTAAGACAGGTTTAATTTGATCAATTTGTTTTTCTGCTGACACCCGTCCCACATAGAGAAACAACGGCGCATCCGGATAACCCTGGGAGAGGCGATGACGCATCTGCGGGGATTTAAGATGGGGTTGAAATAATTCCGTATCCACCCCCCGTTGCCATAAATCCACCCGTTCAATGCCATGATCAACCAACGCTTGTACCATGGCTGAAGAGGTACACAAATTTAACTGGGCTTGGTTATGGGCCAGCTTTAATAACTCCCACAACACCCCTTCCAGGGCCCCAAGGCCATAATGTTGTAAGTATTGGGGAAGATGGGTGTGGTACGACGCCACCAGGGGAATATTGAGGGTTTTAGCATAATAAATTCCCCCTAACCCTAACACTGCCGGATTAACCACATGAATTAAATCCGGTTTAAACAATAACAGCGCTTTTTTAATTTGGGGACTGGGAAAGGCTAATTTTAATTCAGGGTAGAGGGGTAAAGGAATACCTTGGACACCATTGATTTTTGCCCCTTGATACTCTTTTAGACCCCCTTCTGGACAGAACACTAAGACTTGATGCCCTTGGCGCTGGAGGTTTTCTACCGTATGTTTTAGGCGAGTAACGATTCCATCAATTTTGGGTAAAAAAGTTTCCGTGAATAGGGCAATTCTCATAACCAAGGGGGATACGGTAAGTCAGTAATTAAACGTGAGTCGTTGATCTTTTGCGGGAAACTATCGATGTGGCGATCGATACAAACCCAACGGTTTTGACAGGGAACTGCCTAATACTATACCGGCAAAGATCCCTTTTACCTCATTCGTAAAACGCCAAATGGCTCAGTCCATACTTTTTCTGACGAGTTAACCGTAAATTACCCACTTGCCTCGGGGCGTTCCACTGTTGGGCATCATACTCCACGGCCATTTCTCCCCCTGTCTCCAGCAGGTTTAAGTCCGCCACTGCCTGCAAGACTGGTTCGTAGAGGTCACTGGCGTAGGGAGGATCAAAATAAATCCAATCAAATTTTTGCCCTGCTAGCGTGGATAACTGCTTTACCACCGACCCCCGCAGGACTTGCCAAGCCTGATCTGGTTGGGCAACCCGTTGCCAGTTGTCGCGAATAATGGCGCAGGCTTTGCCCGCTTGTTCAATACCAATGACGGTCTTAGCCCCTCGACAGAGCGCTTCAGCCCCCATCGTGCCATTACCCGCACAGAGATCTAACCAACTGGAGCCTTCAATACCGCCTCGCCAAATGTTAAACACCGCCATCCGCACCTTACCCGTTGTGGGTCGGGTTTGTTGGCCAGGTAAGGTTTTGAGAAGACGATTCCCATAAATACGCATAGTAACCGACAAGGAATGTCCTGGAAAGATACTGACCTATGCTCCCACAAAAACTTCATCTAGGGTCTGCTGATCAAGGGTTTTTACCGTATGGTCAACTTGCTCAACCCAAAGCAAGATATCTTCTTCGTATAGGGATTTAATCATAACCATCGAGTCGTTGATGTTGTTTGATGATATTGAGATGACTGATTACTCAATCTTCTTCGGCAAAAAATGTCGGCACTTCCAGTAACGTTGTGACGTTGACGGCAAATCCTGGTACCACATCATCCCCTGTTAATCGATCTGATCCTTTCAGTAAAGCGTCTGGTTGCTGGGCGTGGCGATACACCAAAACGTAGCCTTGAAGGGGGTGAATAATCCAGGCTAAACGACAACCATTGGCAAAATATTCCGCGAGTTTATCATCAATTTCCGCGACGGTATTGCCCGGCGATAGAACTTCCACCGCCAGATCAGGGGCCTCGTCCAGATAACCTGAAGGCAAAAGAGACATCCCCCGGAGTCTCTCCTTGGCAAAAAATGCAATATCCGGTGATCGCCTATTACCGCTAGCCATTGTAAACGCGGTGCTGGAATCAAAAACAGCCCCCAATTTGTGTTCCCGAATATAGCTTCCCAACAGAATGATCAACGTACTGCAAACATAACCATGTAAGGCGCCGGAATTGCCCATGTCAATTAGTTTTCCATCCAGAATTTCATAATGGCGATCGCCGTCCGGTAAATGGAGGAAGGCATCGTCTGTCCACACCAATGGTGATGGCTTAACGGGATCTACCGGCTCAACAAGGGAATGACTGGAACGATTCGGGTCAAGGGTTTGGCGATCGACGGCTAGGGTCATGGGCAAATCCTCGCAACTTTCCTTCTAGTCTAAGGGGAACAGGCTCAAATGGCGCCCTGCGTAGCAGATCTCTGCCCGATCGCCGAAAATTCCCTGGGCAAGACGAAACGCGGTTGCCATGGCCGAGGGGAAAGTCGCGGTAAGATTGTGAAGAAACATGAAGCTTTCCCCGATTTATGACCGACCAAAACACGATTCGTATCCGTGGCGCGAGACAACATAACCTCAAAGATATTGATTTAGATCTGCCGCGCGATCGCCTGATTGTGTTCACCGGGGTGTCGGGATCGGGTAAATCGTCCTTAGCGTTTGACACCATTTTTGCGGAAGGTCAGCGGCGCTATGTGGAATCCTTGAGTGCCTATGCCCGGCAGTTTTTAGGGCAATTGGATAAGCCCGATGTGGACAGTATTGAAGGGCTAAGTCCGGCCATTTCCATCGATCAAAAATCCACCTCCCATAACCCCCGATCCACTGTGGGAACCGTCACGGAAATTTATGATTATTTGCGGTTGCTCTTTGGTCGGGCGGGCAGTCCCCATTGTCCCCACTGTCAACGCAATATTGCCCCCCAAACCATTGATCAAATGTGCGATCGGGTGATGGCGTTGCCGGATCGGACGAAATTTCAGGTGTTGGCACCGGTCGTTAAGGGAAAAAAAGGTACCCACGTTCAATTACTATCGAGCTTAGCGTCCCAGGGCTTTGTGCGGGTAAGAATTAACGGCACAGTCAGGGAATTGAATGACAATATTGAACTGAAAAAAAATCAAAGCCACTCCATTGAAGTGGTCATTGATCGCCTTATTAAAAAAGAGGGGTTACAGGAACGGTTAGTGGATTCGTTGAGTACCTGCTTAAAACAAGCAGAGGGCACAGCCATTATTGAAATTTTAGACAGTCCTCAGTTGGCAGTTTTAGAGGGAGGAAAGACGGAACCAACGACTGCTTTAAAAGCGGCGGAGAATGGTAACAGTTACCAAGCCAGTTTACCGAAGGAAATTGTCTTTTCGGAAAATTTTGCCTGCCCGGAACATGGGGCGGTAATGGACGAACTATCCCCCCGACTATTCTCCTTTAACTCCCCCTACGGGGCTTGTCCCGATTGTCACGGAATAGGGTTTGTCCGCTCTTTCTGTCCCGATTTGGTGATTCCTGATCCCACGAAACCCGTCTATGCGGCGATCGCCCCCTGGTCAGAAAAAGATAATTCTTATTATTTATCGTTACTGTATAGTTTGGGGCAACATTTTGGTTTTGAGTTGCAAACCCAATGGCAGGATCTCACCCCGGAGCAGCAAGCAATTATTTTAAACGGCACAGATGAAGATATCTGGTTTGAAGGGGAATCCCGTTACCGTAATAATCGCGGCTATTATCGACGGTATGCTGGGGCGTTAAACATTCTGCAACGCAATTATGAAGAAAGTAATTCCGATAGCATCAAACAAAAATTAGAAAAATATATTATTAACCAAGCCTGTCAAACCTGTGCAGGAAAACGGTTAAAACCAGAAGCCCTAGCGGTGAAACTGGGACAATTTACCATCAATGATTTGACCAGTGTCCCCATTCGAGATGCCTTAAAACGGGTAGAAAGCTTAGCGTTAACCCCCCGTCAGGCGATGATTGGGGAATTGGCCCTGAAGGAAATTAAAGCCCGGTTGCAGTTCCTATTAGATGTGGGCTTGGATTATCTCACCCTAGACCGGGCCGCCATGACCCTATCGGGGGGAGAGGCCCAACGTATCCGCTTAGCCACCCAAATTGGTTCCGGTTTGACTGGGGTGTTGTATGTGTTGGATGAACCCAGCATTGGCCTCCATCAACGGGATAACGATCGCCTGTTGGCCACCCTGAAAAAGTTGCGGGATTTGGGTAATACCCTCATTGTGGTGGAGCATGACGAAGACACCATCCGCCACGCCGATCATATTGTGGATATCGGCCCCAAAGCAGGGATTCATGGCGGTGAAATAGTTTGTGAAGGGGATTTTCAGACCCTACTAGACAATCCCCACTCCTTAACCGGGGCCTATCTTTCCGGTCGAACGGCGATCGCCACCCCGGAGGAACGACGGCTCGGTAACGGGGCCAAGTTGAGTCTCAAGCAATGTTGCCACAACAATTTGCAAAATATTGACGTGGATATTCCCCTGGGGAAATTGGTCTGCATTACCGGGGTATCCGGTTCCGGCAAATCCACCCTGGTGAACGAACTCCTTTATCCCGCCCTGCAACACCACCTTTCCCGCCACGTCCCCTTCCCCAAACACCTCGGGGAAATTACCGGTCTCCAGGCGATCGACAAAGTGATTGTCATTGACCAGTCCCCCATTGGTCGCACCCCCCGCTCCAATCCGGCCACCTATACCGGTATCTTTGACCCGATTCGGGAAATTTTCACCCAAACCATCGAAGCCAAAGCCCGGGGCTATAAACCGGGACAATTTTCGTTCAATGTCAAAGGGGGGCGGTGTGAGGCCTGTGCGGGACAGGGGGTGAATGTGATTGAGATGAATTTTTTACCCGATGTCTATGTGCAATGCGATGTCTGCAAAGGGTCCCGGTACAACCGCGAAACCCTCCAGGTGAAATATAAAGGTCACTCCATCGCCGATGTGTTAAATATGACCACCGAGGAAGCCTTAACGGTGTTTGAAAATATTCCCCGGGCCGTGAACCGGTTACAAACCCTAGTGGATGTGGGCTTGGGCTATATCAAACTGGGGCAACCGGCCCCCACCCTCTCCGGGGGAGAAGCCCAACGGGTTAAATTAGCGTCGGAACTATCCCGTCGGGCCACGGGCAAAACCTTGTATTTAATCGACGAACCCACCACCGGCCTATCGTTTTATGACGTTCACCATTTATTAAATGTGTTGCAACGGTTGGTGGATAAGGGGAATTCCGTGCTGGTTATTGAACATAATTTGGATGTAATTCGTTGTAGTGATTGGCTGATTGATCTAGGCCCCGAAGGGGGCGATCGGGGGGGGGAAATCATTGCCCTGGGGACGCCCGAGCAAGTAGCAAACAGTTCCCACTCCTACACCGGCCACTATTTATCCAAACTCTTGCAGCCTCAAGGCAGTTGAGGATCTCACCCAGTACCATGGATCAAGATGGCGATCGCCCTAACCCCTTCCTGGGGGAAAGCTAGCCAATTGTTTCTGAGAGGCGTTAACATAAGTTAACAACCGTTGATGATCTGTCGATAACTGTCAGAACATTTTAAGAAATCACTCACTATTGGAGCGTTCTAGCGTGAGCAAAAATAATAAAAAGTGGCGTAATGCCGGGTTATATGCCCTTTTATTAATTGTCGTATTAGCCTTGGCCTCGGCCTTTTTTGACCGTCAACCCCAAACTCGGGAAACCTTAACCTACAGCGATTTTGTTAACCGGGTTGAGAGCAATCAGATTGATCGGGTTAATCTCAGTGCAGACAGAACCCAGGCCCAAGTCCCCAATCCCAGCGGCGGGGCGCCTTACTTGGTCAATCTCCCCAATGATCCTGACCTGATCAATATCTTGACCCAACACAGTGTCGATATTGCCGTTCAGCCCCAAAGCGACGAAGGATTTTGGTTCCGCATTGCCAGCACCCTCTTTTTACCGGTCTTATTACTGGTTGGCATCTTTTTATTATTTCGCCGCGCCCAGAACGGTCCCGGTTCCCAGGCGATGAACTTTGGCAAATCCAAAGCTCGGGTACAAATGGAACCCCAAACCCAAGTAACCTTCGGTGATGTGGCTGGGATTGAGCAAGCCAAACTTGAGTTAACCGAAGTGGTGGACTTTCTGAAAAATGCAGACCGCTTTACGGAACTGGGCGCCAAAATTCCCAAGGGCGTTCTTCTGGTGGGCCCTCCTGGGACGGGTAAAACTTTGTTAGCCAAAGCCGTTGCTGGGGAAGCTGGCGTGCCCTTTTTCTCCATCTCCGGGTCTGAATTTGTAGAAATGTTTGTGGGGGTTGGTGCTTCCCGGGTGCGGGACTTGTTTGAGCAAGCCAAAGCCAATGCCCCCTGTATCGTCTTCATTGATGAGATCGACGCCGTTGGTCGTCAGCGGGGCGCTGGTCTCGGTGGGGGGAACGATGAACGGGAACAAACCCTCAACCAACTGTTAACGGAAATGGACGGGTTTGAAGGTAACACAGGCATTATCATTGTGGCTGCCACTAACCGTCCCGATGTATTGGATTCCGCGTTAATGCGTCCCGGTCGTTTCGATCGCCAAGTAGTGGTGGATCGTCCCGACTATGCCGGTCGTCGCGAGATTTTGAATGTCCATGCCCGGGGTAAAACCCTGTCCCAGGATGTGGATTTGGATAAAATTGCCCGTCGTACCCCCGGTTTCACCGGCGCAGATTTATCGAACCTATTAAACGAAGCGGCTATCCTAGCGGCCCGTCGTAACTTGACCGAAATTTCCATGGATGAAGTCAACGACGCCATTGATCGCGTTCTAGCTGGTCCTGAGAAGAAAAATCGGGTGATGAGCGAAAAACGCAAAACGTTGGTGGCTTACCATGAAGCCGGTCACGCCCTAGTGGGGGCATTAATGCCGGACTATGACCCGGTACAAAAAATCAGCATCATTCCCCGGGGTCGGGCCGGTGGTTTGACCTGGTTTACCCCCAGTGAAGACCGTATGGAGTCAGGTTTATATTCCCGCTCCTATCTGCAAAACCAAATGGCTGTGGCCTTAGGGGGACGGATCGCCGAGGAAATTATTTTCGGCGAAGAAGAAGTCACCACCGGGGCTTCCAATGACCTCCAACAGGTGGCCCGCGTTGCCCGGCAAATGGTAACCCGTTTCGGCATGAGTGATCGCCTGGGGCCCGTTGCCCTGGGTCGTCAAGGCGGCAACGTCTTCTTGGGTCGGGACATCGCCTCGGATCGGGACTTCTCCGATGAAACCGCAGCGGCGATCGACACGGAAGTGAGCCAATTAGTAGACCAAGCCTACCAACGGGCTAAGCAAGTGTTGGTGGAAAACCGCTCGGTGTTAGACAAGCTCGCCGAAATGCTGGTGGAGAAGGAAACCGTGGATGCCGAAGAGTTACAAACGATTTTGGCTGGCAACGATGTCAAATTAGCCGC
>JAYKHU010000198.1:0-4199 GCA_035285105.1 Synechocystis sp. | reverse complement strand
CACCGTTTCGAGCGCCAAATGAAATAAGCCCACATAGGGTTCATCATGTTCTGGTAGGGGCTGATCAAACCAACGGAAATCTAACAGGCGATCGCCGTTAATCAAAAGGGTATTGAGGTGGGGATATTGGTCACAAATGAGTTGGATATACTCGGTTTCTTTCACCAAGGTTTTCAACTGATACACCAAGGAAAAAGTCGTTAAAGGTCGTTTTTTCGCCGCCAAACAGACAACTGCCGAGCTATCCATCCCCCCCGATAAATGGGCTCCGATGTTGCCAAACTGACACCGTTCTTGAATGCTTTGATTGAGTAAGGTTCTAAACTGTTGCCCCGCTTCTGGGGGAGTTATATCCGTAATGGAGGTTAAGTTGGCTAATGGGGAATTGTGACAAATGGTTTGGGGCTTTTTTCCTAGCGCTAGGGTCAAAACCTGCCCCGGCAATAACCGATAACAATGGGCATAAATCGTGTCGGTTTGGGGTAATTCCGTAAAGGCAAAGGAATAACTCAAATAGTGGGCAAGGTAACGTTCATTGATTTGGCTAGTGGGCGAATCACCTAATGCATTCAAGCGAGAACTAACGGTGATACCTTGGGCGTTTTCCCGCCAATACAACGGATAATTCCCCAGGGGATCTCGGCAAAGGATGAGGCGTTTTTCCTGGCGATCGCCAATGACGAGGGCAAATTCCCCTTCTAATTGGGATAAGCCCTGCTCTCCTTGGGTTTGGTAGAGTTCTGCCACCAGGGCTAAAGGATTATCCCCCCGGAGACGAAACTGGTGTTTAAGATCCGATAGGTAATAGAGCCGACCTTGGAGCACCACCATCAGGCGATCGCCGTCTTTATAGCGGACAATGGCGGTTTTTTCCTGGGATTTGTCCCCCTGGTAATGGAAAACCCCCTCGGGGGTCAGGTTAAGACGGAACAGCGGATTCATGGGGATAGGTCATGATGGGATCAAAATAGGCACAATGTTCGGGGTCGTCGGTGATAATCTGCCCGTGATAGGTGACCCAGGCATGGACTTGAAAGGGATACAGGGCAGTGCCGATGATCAACTGGACGGGGAGACGATAAAACACCCGCAGCAGGTGATAGCCCACCAAGGCCCGTTCTTTACACACTATGGGAAAGAAGAAACTGGCGGCGGCATTTTCCCGAATCCGGCGATCGACGGTGGTTAGTATTTGTTGGATGTGCTCGGGATCGCGATCCGTTATCAGAACTGGGGGATGCCAATGTTGCCAAAGGGTGAGGTTAGTTACCCAAGGTAAATAGCGAAAACTCAACCAACTGAGCCATAACAGCAGGTTAATGGTCAAACCATTCGGTTCGGCGCCGGGATTTAATAATTTACGTCCCCCCCAGGCGATCACCATGGTCATGGGTAACCCCAGGGAGGCAAACCAGTTACTCAACGACCCGTTGGAAGTCTGATCCCTGGTGACGGGGATCAGTAGCCGCCGCGCAACCAATTCCGCTAGTAACCCCTCTAAATCCGTTTGTAGGCGATCGGGGGGGACATCATAAATTTGGGCACAGTGGTGCAAAGCCGTGGTGAGGTCGCCCTTTAGAATGAGGGAGACCATGTCATGGGCCACCCCATCCAATTGATAAAATTGACCCTGATTAAAATCCAGGAGATAGGCCCCCTCTTCTTGGGCCTGTAGAATGACCTGGGGGAAAAGACGATACTGTGGAAAACCAACCATAGACAGTCCGCTGACGGCAGTGTTGTCGCATTGTACGGTTTTTTGAGGGGAATACCGTTGCCCGCCGGGCTAGTTCGCCAAGCGTCCCCGCCCGCCTGTTTCCATATCGCCATTTGTTGCCATTTCGTTGCCCTATGAAACAGGATAAACCCAAATCCAAGTCCTTTCTTCTCGGGAAATTACTCATCCCCTGGGCACAATTTATCAAGCATCACCTAAAAAAAGTGAATTTCAGATATTTTGGCGATCGCATTGTGGTGGGGGTCTTTTTTGCCATCGTTCCCACCACCATCAGCACCTATATCAGTCGGCAAAACTATTATGACGAGGTGGTTAATTCCTATTTACAAGACCTCCGCCAATATCTCGTCACCGACAAAATTGCCATCGAGAAAGGCAAAAGTGATTTAAAAATTGATCTCACCAAGGGGGCGCGGGAATTAATGCATTCTAAAACCACCAATACCCTGGTGAAACTCAACGAAAACTCAGCCTTTTTGGGTTGGTCTGATGTGCCATTATTGAGTAAAATTACCATTTTTCAAAACAATAATATTCGCCGCCGGGATATTCTCTTCAATGTGTTACGCAATTCCGGCTTAGGGTTTACCAGTCGCACCGGGGAAGACCCTGTGGAGAAAAACTTTTTAGAAGGGATTGAAATTTCCGATGAATCCACCGATGAGTATATTAATTTAACCGATAGTGAATTGAGCTTAGCCCACTTAGATAATGCGATTTTTATCAAAGTCAAGCTCGATGATAGCTTTTTAAACTATGCTTACCTGAAAAATACCTTTTTTAATCATTCCAGTCTGGAGAATGTCAATTTCTACGGGGCTGATTTAAGCGGGGCAATTTTCCAAGAATCCGTCTTAACAGGGGCGAAATTCACCAAAACCCAACTGGCCAATGCGAATTTTGCCAAAACCAGTGGCATTACTACCGCTGACATTGTTGCCGCCGAAGCCTTTCTTTGTAACACCACCATGCCCGATGGGGCAGTGAAAACGGTTAATTGTAAAAATGCAGATTTATCTGGCCAGGATTTCAGTAACCAAGATTTGACCAATGTGCCCTTTGAGCAGGCCAACTTAACGCAGACGAACTTTACCAATGCCACCGGCATCAGCCAAGCAACCCTAATGCAACAAGGGGCGATTTTGTGCGATACGATCCTACCAGACGGTTCCCAGGTATCCCCCCATTGCCCGGATAAATCAGCGAAAGACACCGATCGCCAGGGGTCATAGCCGCCAGACCGTTATTATTGTTGCCCATTCCTTTCCTCATCCCCATTCCCCCCTATGGCTGAACGCATTCAAAAATTATTATCCCAGTGGGGCATTGCCTCCCGTCGCCAAGCCGAAGAGATGATTTTAGCGGGACGGGTAATGTTAAATGGCAAACCGGCTCAACTGGGGGACAAGGCAGATCCCAGCCATGATCGCCTCACGGTGGATGGTAAACCGATTAATGCCAGCAATCGTCCCCGGGATCTCTATTTATTAATCAATAAACCCAAGGATGTTTTATGTACCTGTGATGATCCCAAGGGGCGCAAAACCGTGTTGGAACTATTACCCCCCCATTTACAACAGGGGCAGGGCCTCCATCCCGTGGGGCGCTTAGATCGCAATTCCACCGGGGCCTTACTGCTCACCAATGACGGGGAGTTAACGTTACGGCTGACCCATCCCCGTTACCATTTACCGAAAACCTACGATGTTTGGTTAAATGGCCACCCCAGTGATGAGGCCCTAGAAGAATGGCGATCGGGCATGGAATTAGACGGCCAAAAAACCTTACCGGCCACCTTGGAAGTCCTCGATGAAACCCGCGATCAAATTCATTTACTCATCACCCTCACAGAAGGCCGCAATCGCCAAATTCGTCGCCTAGCGGAAGCGTTAGGGTTTGAAGTAACGAAGCTCAATCGCCGCAGCATTGGCCCCCTCAAGTTGAATAGCCGGGGTAAAGCCCTCGGCAGTGGTCAGTTTCGTTATCTCACCCCTGGGGAGGTAAAATTGCTCAAACGACAAGTAGATTTATCCTAATTCCTTAACCAATTGCTCCCGTTTACGCAGAATTACGGGTCAGAAGAAACCGAGGTTAATTAAGTCAGCAAAATCACGGAATTTTAACGATTTTTAATAATTTCTCAATATTTGGTGCGCTGCGTCACAACACATTTGTGATCAATTTGAGGAATAATATGGATAGGTTTGATAGACAGCGCTGTCTATTACTATCCTTGTGCCTTATCTAGGTGACCTGCTATGAATCCTCTAATTTATTTACGGCTATTATTAGCCCACCGGGGGCATCGTCGGTATTCTGAGAATGCCGGGTTTGTGATGCCCTTGGTTATTTTGATTGGCATCACTTTAACCGTGGTGGGCTTTGCCATGATGCAACGGGCCTCCAGTCAAAAAAATGATTCCACCAGCAAAGAGGCAACGGCCAAAGCCTTAAGTGCGGC
>JAYKHU010000197.1:0-2981 GCA_035285105.1 Synechocystis sp. | reverse complement strand
GAATCTGCTCTAGATAATAAATTAGATTTTTAGGCATATTGTGACTTGTGTTAGGTTAGTATTGCGATTTTACGGATTATCCTCCATTTTACTCGCCCGTTATCGACATTGAAACAGCCCTGCCCTTGCTAAGGGGGGTGCCGATAGGCGGGGGGATCTGACGATTTTCAACCCCTGTCTACTTATCATCCATTTCCCCATCTCTTAATTTCCTAATTCTTCTCTTTCTATGACCTCCGCCCCACCGTCCCCATCCCCCACCGTCCTGATTGTGGATGATGAGCCGAATAACCTCAAAGTGCTGGCTCGAATCGTCATGGAGGCCGGCTGGCAAGTCCGCATTGAAGTGGAGGGGAAAGCGGCGATCGCCCAATGTGAAGCTAATGCTCCGGACTTAATTCTGTTGGATGTGATGTTACCGGGTCTCAATGGTTTTGACGTCTGTCAGCACCTCAAACAAAACCCCAAAACCCAACACATCCCGATTATTTTTATGACGGCCCTCAACAGTACGACGGATAGGGCCCGGGGCTTCCAGGTCGGGGCCGTGGACTACATCACCAAACCCTTCCACATTGAAGATGTGCTGGCTCGCCTCACCGTACATCTCAAAATTCGTCGGATGGAGCGATTACTCCACCACAAAAATCATCAACTCGAAAGGCTCAATGCCAAACTGCAACAGCAAGTGCATCACCGCAGTTCCCAGCTAAAAGTGAGTCAGACGCTACAGAGTTTTCTAGATAACGCCCACGACCTGATCCAAAGTGTGTCCCTCACCGATGGTCGCTTTCTATTCGTCAATAAGGCTTGGTTGACCACCCTCGGTTATTCCTCCGCAGACCTGAAAACCTTGACCCTGTTCGATATTCTCCACCCCGATTATGCCCCCCACTGCTTGCCCCTCTTCGAGCAACTACAACGGGGAGATGTCACTGAATTTACGGATCTTGATATTTGTCTCCTCGCCAAAAGTGGTGAATATGTCTATTTAGAAGGCAATACCAAATCCTACCCCGGAGCCGACATTGACATGGGAACCTGGGGCATTTTTCGGGACGTGACTGAACGGCGTCGCATTGATGCCCAACTACGGCGATCGCTCCAAGAGAAAGAAAATTTATTAAAGGAAATCCATCACCGGGTCAAAAATAATTTATTGATTGTGTCCAGCTTGATGGACTGGAAATGTGAACTGAGTAACGATGCTTCCTGTCAGACCCTCTTTGCCGATAGTCAAAAACGGATCCAGGCCATGGCCCTGATCCATGAAAAGTTATACGGCTCCCAGGACTTGGCCCGCATTAACGTCGGGGAATATCTGCTGGATTTAGCCCAACAACTGACCACCGACCATCGCAATGGCGATCGCCAATCCTCCATCACCCTCGACTGTCGCCTTGACCCCCTCTATCTCAACTTAGAAACGGCCACTCCCTGCGGCTTAATTGTGAATGAGTTGGTGCTGAACGCCCTTACCCACGGCTTCGGAGAGGGGGAAGGGGGCCGGGTCACCCTAGAACTCAGCCGCCAAGGGGAAAAAGAGTATTTACTGGTAGTGCAAGATGATGGGCGGGGCATGCCAGAAAAGTTTGATCCCGACACCGCCGATACCCTGGGCTGGCAGTTGATCACCCTATTGACCCAACAACTCGACGGCAGCATTCACATCATCCACGGCGGGGGAACCCGGGTGGAATTACGGTTCACAGAGCTAGACTACCCCACCAGATTTTAGGGATGTCAGGAAAAATGACGATATTGTGCCCCTAGGTTCTAATTACTTTGTGAAACTAACGGAATCCGCAGATTAACAGTTGTATTTTTGTGGTAGGTGCTAGAAATGTCTATCGACCCCTGGATTTGCTCCATCGCTAATTGGGTGATTTTCAGTCCCAAGCCCATGCCCTGTTGTTCGTATTTGTGGCGCTCGAACTGAACGAAGGCATCCACCCCTTGAATTTGAGCAGGGGTCATTCCCCGACCCTTATCGTGAATACTGAGGCAGAAGTCACCGTTGTCTACCTCGCCTTTGATGGTGACCGGGGTACCGCGTTCCGAGAACTTAAAGGCGTTTTCCACCACTTCGCTAACCAGCCAATGTACATAAAAGGCTTTGACCGGTAAGGTTTGCTCCACCATTTCACAGATCAGATCGGTTTCTCGCCCGTGAATTTGGGCTTTAACCGTGGCTACCTCCCGAATCAAGGACGTATGGGCTGAATTTTCATCTAATTCTAAAAGTTCCAACTGCAACGCAAATTGCTCATGGGACAGTTTATTTTTATTGGTTGCCAGGTACAAATACCGCAAAAAGCGTTTGACGATGCCATCCATCCGTAGGGAGGATTGGAGGGCGATGTTTAATAATTCATCCACATGTTTCGACCCCGAAGGATTGAAGTCCGGTTCCATTTGCAGCAGTTGCAGACCGTTGATAATACCGTTGAGGGGGGTATTTAATTCGTGGGGAAACATGGTGGTAATGCTGCCCCGGATGTCGCTGAGGCTACTGCCCAGAAAACTAATGGTGTCCCGTTGGAGAATGGCAAACTCTTCGATGCGGTCCTGCTGTTGTTTGATGCGTAGCAACGATTTCATCCGGGCCCGGAGTTCGAGGATCCTGACCGGTTTACTAACGTAGTCGTCGGCCCCCGCTTCTAGGCAGCGGGCTAAATTTTCCTCGCCATCGAGGGCCGTCACCATAATGATGGGCAACAGTTTCCAGTCCGAGAGGGCCTTAATTTGGCAACAGGTTTCAAAGCCGTCCAACCCCGGCATCATCACATCCAACAAAACCAGATCAGGCTCCACATCGGGCAACGCGGCGATCGCCATTTCCCCACTGGACGCGTAATGTAGGACGTATTCCTTTTCCGACAAAATTGACTCTATGACATCAAAATTGCTCGGTTCATCGTCAACAATGAGAATGGTAGGCAGGGTCATGACGGCTTCGCAGCAGAGAGTAAAAGCTGAAT
>JAYKHU010000196.1:0-6321 GCA_035285105.1 Synechocystis sp. | reverse complement strand
CAGTTTACGTCACTTCTCGATGGTTATATTTCCATAGGCCGCTGGAAACCCAGTTGGTGATGATATGGGCCACAATGGGCACTAACAAATTTCCCGTGGCGATCGCCGAAAATCCCAACCCTAAGCCCACAATGGTTGCCCAGACCACATAGGGCCATTGTTGAATATTGCTCAAATGCAACACCCCAAATACTAAACTCGACACAATTACCGCCAACCCATTCATGCCCAACGCCGATAGCATCACCCCCCGGAATAACAACTCTTCACTCAGTCCGGGCAATAGCCCTAACCACAGTAAATCGGGCCAAATCAACGGTTTAATCACAAAGGCTAAATAGGCGTCCGCACTGCTACGGTAGGCTGGCCAGAGTCGGTAAATAACCCCACTCGCCCCCACGATCACCGCCGCCAAGGCCACCCCCAGCAGCCCATCGTGGACGCTAACCACCAAACGCATCAAATACACATTTCCCAACCACTGCCAGAGCTTAGCGACAATCAACAACAAAACAGCGGTAACCCCCATCACCCCTAAAATTTGGGTACGGTTGAGGGGGTCCATTTCAGAGGGGTTAGAGTGGGACACAGATTCCTAGGGTAAGCAGTGCAACGAGGAAAAATTAGGGGTAAAGCATTCTAGATTAATGCCGGCGCGATCCGCACACAACACCCCGATCGCCTCTAGATAAGAGTTTACCTTAAGCACAGAAATCCCCAGACTTTCCGGCGGGACATTTAATTGTGTTGTATTGTTTTCCACGGCGATAATGCGGGTTTGGGTGTGACTCAAACTCATGACCGCTGACCCGCCACAGGCACTGGCCGGCACAATGACAGCATCAATGTCCTTACCCCACAGGGTGGCCGGGGCTTGGGGGGAAAAGGTCTGATACTGGGGGGCGCGGCTCAAACCCATTAATACACAGGGTAAAAAGGTGTAGCCCAATTCTTCAGCAGCGGAACGGGGGGAAATCCCCGCGTCTAAGGGTAAGGGACTCAACGCAGGGGCATGGGCACAGGGAATCTGAAATTGCCGCACAATCAAATGGGAAATGACCGCCTCCGCGCCAGATAAGGGATCCACCCCGGCCCCATGGCGATAATTGTGCAATAATTCCGGTCCCACATCATCGGGGAAGCGGGCCACAACGGCGATCGCCTGGGCATTGGTTTGGCTGCGTAACTTATCGGCGGCCCGCAGTAAACTACCGGGGTTGGCGATCGTCCCCCAACTACTCCCGGATGCCGCGAGGCGGAGTTCTACCCCCAACGGTTCATCGGTGATCACATAATCCGTCAGGGTTAATCCCAAAGTCGCCCGGGCCCCATCGGCCACCTGGAGGTGACGGGTGCGTAAATCCGGCTCAATGCCCTGATCCAAAATCAACCCAATGGCGTTTTGTGTCACCGGGGTCAACCCCCAATCCCCCTTTGCAAAACGATCTAGGGCATATCCTTCCACATAAAGGGCATTGGCAATGGGGTAGTATAGCTGCGCCCCATTCAACACATTGGGATGGGTAATTAGGCGATCGCAGACCTGGGAAATGCTTCTGGCAATGGGTAACGCATCCCCGGCATAGCCCCCAATCGCTGCCCCCACCCCAGTGGGAACAATAAGAACAACGTCGTAACTCAAAATTTTATGCGCGTTAAAGTATTAAGCTTCGGTGACGGTGACGACCGCTTCCACGTGGGCGGTTTGGGTCGTTTCATCCACCGCCGTCACTGCCCAACGCAGGGGTTCCCCCCGTTTTTCAAGCTCGGCTTCAATTTCCTGCTGTAGTTGGTGAGGATTTTCGTGTAAATCAATTTCAGCGGTAATAAAGTGAGTCGTCATGATGGGAATGGTGACAAATTTGTTTGCTAACCTGACTACAATTTTAGTCGGGGCGGGGTATATGGACGTAACTGGATTCGAACCAGTGACCCCATCGATGTCAACGATGTACTCTAACCAACTGAGCTATACGTCCTAGCGATTCAGTAATATAACATGAACTTCTGAGAAATCACAACCCTTACCCAATGCAGACCATTACTGGCAAAACCCAACTCTTCGGTGTTATCGGCCATCCGGTGAGCCACTCCCTTTCCCCTGTGATGCACAATGCGGTACTCCGCCATCTGCAGTTAGATTATGCCTATGCCGCCTTTCCCATTGCGCCAGAGAACTTAAAAATGGCGATCGCCGGTTTGGGAATGAGTGGTGTGCAAGGGTTAAACGTAACCATTCCCCATAAACAGTCGGTTATGTCCTGTTTAAGCAGTATTTCAACGGTGGCGCAGCAGGTGGGGGCGGTCAATACCCTAACCATGGGTGCAAAGGGCTGGGAGGGGACGAATACGGATGTGGAAGGATTCATGGCCCCGCTGTTAAAGTTGAATCGAGATTGGGCCCAGGTGAATCCCGTTATTTTAGGCAACGGGGGGGCGGCCCGCGCGGTGGTGGTGGCCTGCTATCAACTGGGCTGTCCAGAGATTGTGGTGGTGGGTCGCAATTTTGATAAGCTCGCTCAATTCCAACAAAGTTGGGGTGATCGCCGCATTAAGGAGCGTTTGAATACCCTCCCCTGGGAAGCCTTGCCCGCTCTCATTCCCCAGGCAACCCTTTTGGTTAACACCACTCCCATCGGTATGGCCCCCCATCCCCATCAGTCCCCGGTGAGCGAGGCGTTAATGGCCCAAGTGACCCCAACGGCGATCGCCTACGACCTCATTTACACCCCCCGTCCAACCCAATTTTTAAA
This sequence comes from Synechocystis sp., assembly GCA_035285105.1. Lineage (GTDB taxonomy): Bacteria > Cyanobacteriota > Cyanobacteriia > Cyanobacteriales > Microcystaceae > Synechocystis. The sequence goes on along the minus strand of JAYKHU010000196.1, from coordinate 3,568 downwards.
ACTGGCAAAACGCCATGGGCTGAAAACGATTGATGGTCTTGAAATGTTGGTGCAACAGGGGGCTGCGTCCTTAAAGATTTGGCTAAAGCAGGAGGATATTCCCGTCAAAATCATGCGCCAAGCTCTCATTGACTATTTCGGGCAAAGTTAAGGCAATGAAAAACCACTGTCCCGGGAGGCTAACCGGGCTTTACCCGCCGCGGCCCATTCCTGTAAGACCTGAATTTGCTCTTTGGCCGTGCGGGCTAAGGGGACAATTTGGCTGGCCGCTTCCAAAATATCGTCCGTGGTAAATTCTCGATTCTGACTAAAGCCGATGTGCATGGCTTCCACGAGAATTTGCTCGATTTCTGCACCGGAAAATTCTGGCGTTTCATAGGCAAGGCGTTGAATATCGTACTCCCCTAATTTGTATTGCCGTAGTCGGGATAAATGCACCGTGAAAATGGCCTCCCGTTCCCGTTCATTGGGCAGACCGACAAAAAAGATTTCATCGAACCGGCCTTTCCGCAACAGTTCCGGCGGCAAACTTTGCACATTGTTGGCCGTTGCCACCACAAAGACCGGGGAGGTTTTTTCCGCCAACCAAGTAATAAAAGCCCCAAACACCCGACTGGTGGTGCCGCCATCACCGCGACCATCTAACCCCCCAAAGGCCTTATCAATTTCATCAATCCAAAAAACACAGGGCGCCAATGCTTCCGCTAGGTTAATCATTTGTCGGGTCCGGGCCTCCGATTCCCCCACCAGTCCCCCAAACAAGCGCCCCACATCCAACCGTAATAAGGGTAAATGCCAATGGTGGGCGATCGCCTTAGCGGTGAGGGATTTCCCTGTGCCTTGGATACCTGCTAGCAGTAACCCCCTGGGGTAGGGCAGGCCATACCGACGCGCCGCCTCACTAAAAGCCCCACCCCGACGTAATAACCAATCCTTGAGGTTATCCAGGCCCCCAATATCACTGATGCGCTCACTGGCCGGGTAAAAATCTAAAATTTGAGTCTGGCGGATGGACTGGCGTTTTTCTTCCAACATCAATTCCACATCCTCGGAGGCTAATTGCCCATGATCCGCTAGACATCGGGTTAACACTCGCCGGATGCGCTCCATTGATAATCCCTGGGCCGCCCGCGCTAACTCATCCTTAAGGTTTGGGTCTAAGGTTTGTCCTAATCCCCCCAATAGGCGTTGCATTTCCCCTTGAATGTCCTCGCGGTTGGGTAGGGGAAAATCCACCACGGTTATGATTTCTGTCAACTCAGTGGGAATTTGGATTTGGGGGGCCACCATAACAATATTTTTAGACTCGGCTTTGAGGCGGCGGGTGAGGTTACGGAGTTTACGGGAAACGGAAATATCCTCTAAAAAACGTTGAAAGTCCCGCAGAATAAACACCCCATTGCTGCCACTGGGTAATTTTTCAATAAATTCCAATGCCTGTAATGGATTACGCCGGGCCATATTTTCACTGTTGGGATTGCCCTGATAGCCGTCCACAAAATCCCACACATACACCGCCCGATTCCCCACCCGCTGGGCACTAACGGCGATCGCCGCTTCTAACCGTTCTTCTTCCTGGGTCGGAATATAGAGCAGGGGGTAACAGGCCCGCAACAGCAATTCAAATTCATCGGCAAAGGTCATCATCTCCCCCCAGTAGCATGGATCATCTAACTTCAAAGCTTGTCACTAACCTCGATTAGGGGCAAGGCCAAGGGCTGAGATCGGATTGATAAGTTTTCCTTGCTTGGTCAATAAAAAAATTTCACACCGAGGACAATTGCGTACAGCCCTAGGTTACTGTAGGTTAAAATCAATGACTAATGAAAATCTTATAGATATAGCGCTATGCAAAAAACACTCCAGGGTTTGACCGTATGCAAATAACAAACAAAATTCACTTTCGAAATGTCCAGGGCGACATTTTTGGGGGCGTCACCGCAGCGGTGATTGCCCTTCCCATGGCTTTAGCGTTCGGGATTGCCTCCGGTGCCGGGGCAACGGCCGGTCTATGGGGGGCTGTGATTGTCGGTTTTTTCGCGGCCCTATTTGGGGGCACACCGACCCTGATTTCCGAACCCACCGGGCCCATGACCGTTGTGCAAACCGCTGTCATTGCTAGCTTAGTGGCGGCTGACCCCGACAATGGTTTAGCCATGGCCTTCACCGTCGTTATGATGGCTGGGGTGTTACAAATTCTTTTCGGTTTTCTGAAACTGGGCAAATACATCACCATGATGCCCTACACCGTTATTTCCGGCTTTATGTCGGGGATTGGCATTATTCTGGTGATTCTGCAACTGGCTCCTTTTCTAGGGCAAGCCAGTCCTAAAGGGGGCGTGATTGGCACCCTCAAAGCGTTGCCGGAACTATTGACCAACGTGCAACCCATTGAAACCCTGTTGGCGTTATTAACAGTGGCCATCATTTGGTTTATGCCGTCGAAGCTAAAAAAATACGCCCCCCCGCAATTGGTTGCGTTGATTTTCGGGACGGTTATCTCCTTAGTCCTGTTTGGCGACATGGATATTCGGCGCATTGGTGAGATCCAAGCGGGGTTACCGGCGCTGCAATTGCCTGTGTTTCGACCGGATCAACTGCAACTGATGTTTATGGATGCAGCGGTATTAGGGATGTTGGGCTGTATTGATGCCCTGTTAACGTCCGTGGTAGCTGATAGTTTGACCCGTACGGAACATAACTCCGATAAGGAACTGATTGGTCAAGGCATTGGGAATTTAATGTCGGGTCTCTTTGGGGGCCTCGGGGGGGCCGGTGCCACCATGGGTACGGTCGTGAATATTCAAGCGGGAGGACGCACGGCCCTCTCTGGTTTAACCCGAGCCATGGTTTTGCTGGTGGTGATTTTAGGGGCCGCCAAATTAGCGGCCACCATTCCCCTCGCGGTGTTAGCGGGGATTGCTTTTAAAGTCGGGGTTGACATCATTGACTGGGGTTTCCTCAAACGGGCCCACCATGTGTCCGTCAAAGGGGCCCTGATCATGTATGGGGTCATTGCCCTGACGGTTTTGGTTGATCTGATTGCCGCTGTGGGGATTGGGGTGTTTGTGGCCAATGTCCTCACCATTGATAAGATGAGTGCCCTGCAAGCTAAGTCGGTGAAAAGTATTACGGACGCAGATGATGAAATTTTACTTTCTCCCACCGAAAAACGCTGGTTGGACGAGGGCAAAGGCAAAGTTCTCTTATTCCAGTTAAGTGGCCCGATGATCTTTGGGGTTGCGAAGGCGATCGCCCGGGAACATAACGCCATTCAAGACTGTGCCGCCATCATTTTTGATGTCAGCGGAGTCCCCCACCTCGGGGTTACCGCCTCCTTGGCCCTGGAAAATGCCATTGAGGAAGCCTCGGAAAAAGGACGTGAAGTTTACATCGTCGGTGCTGCGGGGCAGACAAAACGTCGTTTGGAAAAACTCAACGTTTTCCGCTTCGTGCCCCCCCAAAATTGCTACGGCGATCGCACTGAGGCGTTAAAAGATGCCGTCACCAAAATTACGGGCGGCGAACCGTTGGATTTGAGTGCAGAACCCCACTCTGCCGCCGGTCT
>JAYKHU010000195.1:0-7229 GCA_035285105.1 Synechocystis sp. | reverse complement strand
CCGGCCTTTGAACAGAGTGATCTCTTTATTACCGGGGCGTTTGCCCTGGAGCAGGGGTTGATTTTTTCCGCCATGATTTTGGCTGCTATGACCGTCCACATCATTGAGCGTCAATTTGGCATTGCAGCTCTCTGGGCGATCGCCGCTGCGGCGTTATCCTGGGTGGGCCTATTGCACAGCTATGCCTGGACAGTGGGGGACACGGTGTTGCAACTGGGCTGGGGGGCCGGGAGTCAATGGGCGCTGAGTTATTTACTGTTAGCGGCTTTACTCACCTATGTGCAGTTCACCAGCCCTAAATCCAAAACAACCGTAGACCCGGACAGTGAACACTAATGGTTTTAATTTGGCTGATGGCGATCCTATTGATTGCCAACATTGTTTTTACGAATGTTTTGATTAATCTGCCCTTTCAGCTCTTTCAGTGGTTCTCCACAGGTGTCAATATCGTGCTGATTGCAGCGGCGATCGCCGTGGGCAGTTGGTTAATGGGGGACGACTAATTTCCCCCGACCGATGGGTGAGGGTGTCTCATCTTAACCACGGAAAAAAGTCTCAGCGGTTGGCCCGAGGAACGATGGTGACGTACTATCAAATCGTGCCAGGAGCGTAAAATTTTTACTTTCGCTCGCTGTTGAGACTGTTGAGCAATCAGAATGGACTGATCCGGCAAACGGGCAATCTCCGTGGGGATATTTTGGGTAATGGCAAGGGTAACGGCAAACGCTGAAAATGTCCCTAAAACCTTAAGTTGTCTGACCATGACTTTTTAAAGACCTCCTCACACACCAGACCCTAATGTTAGGCAAAAAACCCATTAAGATACGTTAAATATTCTAGGAATTATTAAAAATTCGACACTATGACCCTAGCCCAGGCCCAGGAAAATCCCCACATCCTGCAGACAGTTTCTCTTTTGACTGCCTATTGCTTTGATCTGCGAGGTCTCGCACCGACCCAACTGATTAATGAATGGCTCAGTACGTTTTCAGCACTCTGGATTCGCTTGGCTGTCATCGAAGCACTCTACCTGGGGCGTTACAAAGCTATTTCGGTGGAGCATCTCCTCCAGTTTTGGCATGTGAAGGGCCAACCAAACTTCCATTTTTCCCCGGAGTTTGAGCAGATGATTTCGCAGAAGCTACCCAAATCCCTAACATTGGTGGTTGACCCTAACCCACTTTGCTCAGATGACTGGTCTGCGTCGCTAAAGGTTCCTGGGGAAACACAACCGGTAACGCTCTGGCCATCCCCAGACCGAGAAATTGCCCCCCATCCCATCATTGCTGCCGCAGATGTCGATCGGGAGGCGCGAACGCCTTCCCCCACCGACGCCGTTCCCGAAGCCCCGCCGGTGATGGCTGACACGACGCAACGCTTTTCACCGTCCATTGAACACTTTATGCCGATCGTCACGGAGTCCGATTTACTGAGTAAGTTACAGGCCGTCCTCAACCAATCGTCCTTAGCGATTAAGGCCTAACAACGCTGCGTGGTTACCCTGGGGCGCGTTAGATGGGGTCATCGCTGGGGGCAACAACGGCGATCTGTTGCCACTGGGGGATCTGGGTGGTGAGGAAATCTACTAAATTTTGGGGAGCGATGGGAGGGGAGAAGTAATAGCCTTGGCCGAGTTCGCACCCCAACCACCGCAGTTGGGTTAGTTGTAATTCTGTTTCAATTCCTTCCGCGATCACATCCAGGCCGAGGGTATGGGCAAGGGTCAAAATAGTCCGGACAATGGCGGTGTTTTCGTCATTGGGTTCCATGGACATCACAAAGGATCGATCCACTTTGAGGGTGTTGATGGGAAAGCGGTGTAGATAACTTAAAGACGAATAGCCAGTACCAAAATCATCTAAGGAAATTTGAATCTCACGGCGGCGGAGTTCCACCAACACATCCGTTGCCAAGGCCAAGTTATCCATCAATAAACTCTCGGTGATTTCTAGCTTGAGGCTTTGGGGCGCAATTTGGGTATCCGCCAAAATTTCATCTAACGTTTGCAACAAGCGTTGGTCATGGAGTTGGCGGCTGGAAATGTTGACGCTGATTTGTAGCCGGGGCAGATCACTAAACTGTTGTTGGAGTTGGACAATTTGTTCACAGGCTTCGCGCAAAATCCAGTCCCCCATCGGGACGATTAAGCCCGTTTCTTCGGCGATCGCAATAAATTCACCGGGGGTCACTAAACCATCATCGGGATGGTTCCAGCGAATGAGGGCTTCTAATCCCCGTAATTGTCCTGTTTGTAAACAGATAATGGGCTGGTAATACAGAGTTAACTCTTGGCGCTCAATGGCCCGCCGGAGGTCATTTTCCCGTTGTAGGCGTTTGACGGCATGGTGGTGCATTGCCTGGTTGAAAATGGCATACCGTCCCTTGCCGGCCGCCTTGGCTTCATACATCGCCGTATCAGCGTCCCGCAAAATATCCTGGGGATGGCGGTAATGGGGGTGGTTGAGGGCGATGCCAATGCTGGTGTTAGTAAAAATTTCCTGGCCATTCAGGTTAAAGGGTTGCTGTAAGACCTGATGGATGCGCTGGGCAATGGCGATGACCGTCTCCGGGGCACTCACCTCCTCGAGCAGCATGGTAAATTCATCCCCCCCTAATCGGGCCAGGGTATCCTCCGGGCGCAAACATTGTTCTAGGCGATGGGCGATCGCCTGGAGCAGTAAATCCCCATAGGCATGGCCCAAACTGTCGTTAATGACTTTAAAGCCGTCCAAATCCAGGAATAACACCGCAAAGCGATAATCCTGCCGCCGTAAATTGCGTTGGAGGGCATGGCCCAGGCGATCAAGAAAGAGGAGACGATTGGGTAAATTGGTTAGGGGATCATGATTGGCGTTGTAATGAAGTTTTTCCGCCACGGATTTGCGTTCCGTAATGTCACTATCAATGCCATCAATCCGCACTGCCTGGTGAGTGTCATCCCGCACCAACTGACTGCGCCGATTCAACCAACGAATCCCCCCTTGCGGATGAACAATGCGATATTCCAGTTCCGTGCTGCCCTTGTCCATGAGCAACTGCAAATGACATTCCAATAACACGCGGTCATCGGGATGCACAGACTGAAACCAAAAATTAGAACTTTGATAGCATTCCGCCAGGGGACGACCGTAAACGATCGCCGTAGCGGGGTTGAGGTAGAGCGTCCGTAGGGTCTTTGCCGATGCTGACCAGACCACATCTTGGATAGAGCCTAAAATCCCCTCTAATCGTTGTTCACTTTGGGAGAGTGCCTGTTCCACGGATTTTCGTTCAGTGATATCCGTCAGCATAGCCAGTTCCCCGCAGTAATTCTGCCATTCGTCGTACCAAGCGCAGCGAGACACTAATCCCCATAAAATGCTGCCATCTTTGCGTTGGAGTTGGACGTCATAGGTTTGGTTTTGGTCCGGTAACACACAACTGGGAAACGCCTTCAGGGGTTCTTTCCGGGGGTGATCAATTTCGGGAATGTGATGAATGGACAGAATAAAGGCGGAAATATTTTGACTCAGAATTTCCTCAACGGAGTAACCCAGCATGGTGGCCAGTTGGGCATTGGCAAACACGGTTTCTTGATCCGCATCTAGAATCCAAATCCCTTCCGAGGTTAATTCCACAATATGGCGGTATTTTTCTTCACTTTCCGCCCGGGCCTGACGGGCCTTATCCTGCTCGGTAATATCCCGCAGGGAAACCAAAAACGCCGGTTGATCCTGCCAACGAATCAGAGAAACCCGCATTTCCGCCGTCACCATTTCCCCATTCCCCGGCGTTAGGGTAATTTCGGTCACTTGATCCGCCACCAGGGGAATCCCAAAGGGTTGACCCAATAGTTCTTGGTCATTCCGTTGGAACATTTTTTTAGCGGCCGGATTAATAAATTGAATTAACCCCGCTTGTTCATCAACAATTAATAAACCATCGGTGATGGTATGAATAATCCGGCTCAGACGCTCTTCACTTTCCCGCAGATGCTCAGCGGCTAATTTCTGTTCGGTGACATCCGTTTGAATACCAATAAAATTAACCAGACAATTTTGCTGGTTGTAAACCGGGGAAATATGTAAATGATTCCAAAATAAACTACCGTCTTTGCGATAGTTTTTTAACACAACTTCACAGGCTTCTCCCTTGGCGATCGCCGTTCTGATTTGTTGAATTTGTTGGTGTTGTTCCGGGTCACTGCCCTCCTTTTGCAAAAAGCGGCAATTATGCCCTAGGGCGTCCCCTTTACTAAACCCCGTAATGCGCTCAAAACCCTGATTGGCATAGACAATGGGATTACTGGTGGCGATCGCATCCGTAATTAAAATGCCATTGGAACTGGCGTCAAAAGCCCGTTCTAACAACTGCAACCGTTCCTCATACTCCTGGCGATCGATGGTGGCGGCGAGAATATGACTGGCCACCGTGAGGAACTCCACTTCCGCTGTACTAAATTGACGGGGGGTCAAACTATAAATGCCCAACACCCCAAAGGGATTATGCTGCCCCGCAATGGGAATATTGACCGCACTCACCACCCCTAAATTATGTAATAACGGTGACGCCCGGAACTGCTGGGCGAGGCGGAGATCTTCCGCAATCACCGCTTGATAATCCTTAACCGGCCGCCCATTATTGAAACGAATGGTATAACCCGCATAGGAACGCTCAGTGGCATCAATGGTATAGCAACTAATTAACGAGTCTGGCCACCCATCCCCCGCACAGAGCAGTAACGCTGAGCGATTCGGCAACAATTCCCAAACCCCACAATAGTCGATGGCCACCGTTTGCCGAATTAAATGGGTGGCTTGATCAAAAAAATCGTAAAAATCCCGGCTGACAATTCCCCATTGTCCCAATTGGGCCAATGCCGCTTGAAAAGGGGGCGACTTAGGCAGGGGAGCCGGGGGGAGGGGGGGGGTCAATATTTTGTCAGTGGACGGTGGCTTGGGGGGGGACGGCTCCGGAACTGACCCTTTTGGAGATACTAATCTATTCTTAATATTGAATGGTTCTTGATTACGGCTAAAGGATGTTGCTACCCTGCCGCTGTTGAGGCTTTCTCGGAGAAAAAAAAGTGGCTTGAACCAAGAACTAATATTCATCCACAATACAGTGCGCTAGTTTTTAGATGAAGATTTAAACTTGCTTTTGATAACTAAAAACTAAGTTTTACCAAAAGTCATCATCTGATTATAGGATTTCTTACTCTCACCGATAGGGAATCAGTTGGTTTAGCAACAAAACGTGATACTTTTTGATCCGTATTCTCACGGAGTTTCTGGCGCGCTGACAAGAGGGATAACGTTAACCAACGATAATCTTTAGACGTTTTCTTTCTCCAATGAATATTTTTTATTGACAAAAGCCATAGGTTATGGATTTACCAACCCCACGGCCCTGTCCCCGATTTAAATTTTCCAAACAAACGGGAACAGAACTGATAAGCTGGGGGAAAATTTGAAGCAATGGGGCGTCATTGATGAGTAGCGACACGATTTTTGGCAAAATTATTCGCCGCGAAATCCCGGCGGATATTGTTTACGAAGATGATCTCTGTTTAGCCTTCCGGGATGTCAACCCCCAAGCGCCGGTTCACGTTTTACTGATCCCCAAAAAAGCCATTCCCCAGCTTTCCGCCGCGACCCCTGAAGATCACGCGTTACTCGGCCATTTACTACTCAAGGCTAAGGCGGTGGCCGCAGAGTTGGGCATCGGCGACAACTTTCGCTTGGTGGTCAATAACGGTGCTGAGGCGGGGCAAACGGTTTTTCACCTCCATCTCCACATCCTCGGCAATCGCCCTTTTGCTTGGCCACCGGGTTAACCAAGCTATTTTAAGGATTCGGCTATGATGTAAGCATTATCTGTTTACATTTCTTAATATTATGCAGTCCGTTCCGTTGAAAACCGCCGAGTCCGTTGCGGGCAATTACTGGCAATGGCAGGGTCACAAAATTTACTACGTCCACGCTGGCGATCGCCACCCTGATCGTCCGGCGTTACTGCTGGTTCATGGTTTTGGCGCTTCAACGGATCATTGGCGCAAAAATATCGAGGGCTTACGAGATGACTTCTCCGTCTGGGCCATTGATTTACTCGGCTTCGGGCGATCGGCCAAACCAGCCTTGCAATACAGCGGTCAACTGTGGCAGCAACAACTGCAGGATTTTATTACCGAGGTCATTGGGCAAAAAACCGTCGTCGCCGGTAATTCCCTGGGGGGCTACGCATCGTTGTGTGTCGCCTCCCATTGTCCCGACTGGGTTAGTGGGGTGATTTTGCTAAATAGTGCGGGGCCCTTTGGCGATCGTGTCGGCCCCCAGTTAAACAATCCGGTGCAGAAACTGATCAAAAACGTGATGTTACAGCCCCTGCCCAGCTATTTGTTATTTCAATTTGTGCGCCGTCGTCAAAACATCCGCAAAACCCTATTAAAGGTTTACGTGGATCAAACGGCGGTAACCGATCGCCTGGTGGAAGAAATTTATCGTCCCTCCTGTGATCCCGGTGCGCCCCAGGTCTTTGCCTCGGTCTTCAAATCTCCCCAGGGGGAAACGGTGGATCACCTGTTGAGTCAATTACAAACCCCCCTGATGGCCATTTGGGGTGAGGGGGATCCCTGGATGAAGGTGCGGGAACGGAGCGCTAAATTTCACCAGTATTATCCCCAACTCACTGAGCATTTCCTCGCCGCTGGCCATTGTCCCCACGATGAAGACCCCCAACAGGTTAATGGGTTAATGCGGGAGTGGGTTTTAAGCCGTTGCGCGGCCTAACCCACCGGCTGTAATTCCCGGTTATAGGCCGCCACTTCACTACATACTTCGTAGATATTGGTTACCGGGGGAGCATTGAATAAGGGACCCATTTCTTCGAGGATTTTACGATGTACCTCGGTTTGGTTGGCTTCCATATCTTCTAGGGTTTTCCAGAGGATAACAGCGATGCCTTCTTCGGAATTGGGTTTCCGTAACAAAAATGCTCCCTTAAACCCATCTTTGTAGGTGGAAATCGCTTTTTCATACAAGCGCTGGGCATCGGCAAACCGACCGGGCTTAAATTCGGCGATCGCCACGTAGGCGTGTTTGTGTTGTAGGCAATCAAAAAATTCGGCTGACATGGCCATATCCTCCGGCACTCACGGGTCATTTAAGTTACTTATACGTCTCCCACTTTTGCCAAAGCAAGCTTTAATAATCTTTCTTAACCTGGGAGACGGCTTCGGGATGGCGATCGCC
>JAYKHU010000194.1:0-4101 GCA_035285105.1 Synechocystis sp. | reverse complement strand
GCCAATGGCGATCGCCCACCCCGTTCTTTGGCCGCTTGAATACCGGGGCGATAGTCCCGTAAATCATCACCATTAACGCCATCAATGACGTAGGGATAGCCCCGCTCTAGGGCTAGGGGTTTGAGGGTATCATGGAGTTCGCTTTTACAAAAATAACAGCGATTTTCTGGATTAGCGGTGTAGTTGGGGTTATCCATTTCATGGGTTTGTACCAATTCATGCTGAATCCCGATCCAGTGGGCTTGGCTTTGGGCGTCTTCTAACTCCTCCGGTAGGAGAGAGGGGGAAACAGCGGTGATCGCCACAACCCGATCGCCCAACACATCGAACGCCACTTTAGCAACGAGGGTACTATCCACACCACCGGAATAGGCAACGAGGGCACAATCCAGGGCTTCAAAAAAATTTCGTAACTGATCGAGTTTGGTCACTAACACAGTTTCACTCATGGGCGATCGATAAATTCAACAAAAAAATTGTTCACCGAGTTTTCACCTTAACGGTTTGGGCAACGTGCTGGGCTAATTGCCGCGCTTGGTCGGTAGACTCAGCCTTGGCAAGGGCAACCCCCATGCGACGGTAGGGACGGGTATTGGGCTTACCAAATAGGCGTAAATCGGTGTGGGGATGGGTTAAGGCCTGAGCAACGCCCTCGTAACTCACGGTTTCGCTACTATCGCTGGCTAAGATGACGGCACTGGCGGCAGGGCCATGTTGTTCAATGGTCGGAATCGGTAGACCGAGAATTGCCCGTAGATGTAATTCAAATTCGTTTAAATTTTGGGAAATCAAGGTGACCATGCCCGTATCGTGGGGACGGGGGGACAATTCAGAAAAGATCACTTCTTCGGCGGTGATGAAAAATTCTACGCCAAAAATACCGGCTCCCCCTAGCGCATCGGTGATGGTTTTGGCGATCGCCTGGGCTTTTTGTAATTGCTTGGGTTTAATAGCAGCGGGTTGCCAAGATTCCTGATAATCGCCCCGTTCTTGACGATGACCGATGGGGGCACAGAAAAGGGTTTCCCCGGCCCATTGGCGAATGGTGAGTAACGTAATTTCTAGTTCAAAGGGAATAAACTCTTCCACAATGACTTTGACTGTGTTCCCCCGTGCTCCGGCGATCGCCGCTTGCCAAGCCTCTTCCACTTGCTGGGGGTCATTGACCACCGACTGACCTTTTCCCGAAGAGGACATAACCGGTTTCACCACATTGGGGAACCCAATCCATTGGCTAACGTTTTTTAGTTGATCTAAATTTTCAGCGTAATCGTACTTTGCGGTGCGGATGCCTAATTCGGTGGCCGCTAACTCCCGGATACGATCACGGTTCATGGTTAAGTTGGTGGCTTGGGCGGTGGGAATCACCCGGTAACCTTGGTGTTCAAGGTCTAATAATTTTTCCGTCCGAATGGCTTCCACCTCCGGTACGATCCAATCGGGTTGGTGTTTTTTAACAATGGCTTCCAGGGCTTCTCCCTCTAACATCGAAATCACTTCACGGTCGTCGGCCACCTGCATCGCCGGTGCCTGATCATAGCGATCCACCGCAATTACTCGATTCCCTAAGCGTTGGGCGGCGATCGTAAACTCTTTGCCTAATTCCCCAGCACCTAGCAGCAAGAAGGTTTGGGGCAGCGTTAACGGACTTTGCATGGTAGGGTGATCGGAGCAACGGGACGTTTTCAAATTGTACTTGATGTATCAGTTCGATACCCATCTTAAACGTTGCCAAGGCATTTATTCTCTTGGGTGATTAATGATTATGATTTCATATCGCCTATCGGGTCTTATGTTGGGTCTCCTCTTGGCTCCTAGGGTCGTTGCCCAACCCATGACCGTCGATTCAGACTTTACCGACCTCAAACAGCAATTAAATCAGTTTAACTTTCAGGTACTGATTGCCCCCCCGCCCCGCCGAGGCGCCTATGGATTGCTTAATGCCGCCCGTCGGACCATCTGGATTCATCCCTTGACCTTTGAGTTGGGGATTGCGTCCCCGGTCCTCGTCCACGAAGCAGTACATGCAGCTCAAGCCTGCAAAGGGGATGGTCAATTAGTGCCCTTGGAATTGACCCTTGAACCCTTAATTTATGCCCGGCCTTTTTGGATGCGTTATGGCGATATTCACCGCCAGGATTTGGAGCGGGAAGCCTTTACAATCCAGACCCAACCGAATCGGTTTGATTTGATCACATCGTTACTCAAAAGTTACTGCTGATCTACCTGTTGATGAACTGCCATGTCCCTGGCTGAAGCTTTGCTATGCTGAATGCTATCCCTGAGTGACGATCCTTAACTCCCTCAATGGTTTACTATCCCCAAACCGATCCCCCCCGATCGCCCCGTGAGGCGATGCCAACCATGTACCACTTACCGAGTGAAGACCCGGAGGAACCTGGCTTGCCTGACGAATTTCACTTGCTGCAACCGGAATTGCTCCGGCTGACATTTGTCCCCCCGGATTGGGTCACGGAGCAAATCTTCATGGGCAGTGATCTCAATCTTTATTACGATCCCCATCACCCCCAGTGGTATAAGCGCCCGGATTGGTTTGCGGTGCTGGGGGTTTCTCGTTTGTACGATGGTCATGATTTGCGTTTAAGTTACGTTATCTGGCAGGAGGGGGTGACGCCGTTTGTGGCAGTGGAATTAATTTCGCCGGGAACAGAGGCGGAGGATTTAGGGAATACGCTGCGGTCTGTGGATAAGCCGCCGACAAAATGGCAGGTTTACGAACAGATTTTACGTATCCCTTACTATTTCACCTTTAATCGCTATACCGATGAATTTCGCGCCTATGAGTTAAGTGGCGATCGCTATCAACGCTTAATGTCGGAGGGTCAAGGGGTGTGGTTGCCTGGGGCAAAACTGGGTTTAGGTCTATGGTTTGGCTCAATACAGGGCGTGCAGCGGCGTTGGCTACGCTGGTATGACGGGGAAGGTAATTGGTTACCCACCCCAACAGAACAGGCTGAACAGGAACGCCTTAAAGCTGAGGCTGAACAACAACGGGCTGAGCAGGAACGTCTTAAAGCGGAAACGGAAAAACAAAGGGCTGAACAGGAACGTCTTAAAGCTGAGGCGGAAAAACAACGGGCTGAGCAGGAACGCCTTAAAGCTGAGGCGGAAAAACAACGGGCGGATTTAATGGATACGGAAAATCAACGGTTGCGAGCGTTGCTGGCCCAAGCAAGGATTCAAGTTGAGCCTGAGTCTGGGACGGCTGTGGTAGGGGATTTAGGGGAAGAAGGCGATCGCCATTGATCAAATTAGAGGAGGGCGTTTGGCGCTTAGTGTGGCAGCCATCATCAACTGTGCTAGCCTGACTGCATTCAGGTTTGTACGGTCGTTTTTCTTGCTGTGACATTAGTCTGTCCCCTTCCCCTTGATCGCTATCCCCACGTCTTGCTCGCCCACGGTGGGGGTGGTCGGTTGATGCAACAACTGCTTAACCAGGTTTTTTTGCCCACCTTTGGCACCTCACCGGAAAATAGCCACGACGCCCAGGTGTTTTCGGTTCCCCCAGGCAAAAATCTGGCGTTTACCACGGATTCCTATGTCATTAATCCTCTCTTTTTTCCTGGCGGCGACATAGGATCCCTCGCTATCCACGGCACAGTTAATGATTTAGCCATGGCCGGAGCAACGCCACGCTATTTAAGCGTCGGCTTCATCCTCGAAGAAGGTTTACCCATGGAGACCCTTTGGCAGGTGGCCCAATCCATGCAGCGGGCCGCTGAGCACTGCGGGGTCAAAATTTTGACTGGCGACACCAAGGTGGTAGAACGGGGTAAAGGCGACGGTCTGTTTATCAACACCAGCGGCATTGGCGTCATTGACCATGACCAAACCATTCATCCCCGTCAGGTTCAACCCGGCGATCGCCTCATTGTCAGTGGGGATTTAGGCCGCCATGGCATGGCCATTATGGCGGTGCGGGAAGGATTGGAATTTGAAACCACTATTGAAAGTGATTCGGCTCCAGTTTATCGGGAAATCGCCGCATTGCTCAACGCCCAGATTCCCATCCATTGTTTGCGGGATTTAACCCGAGGCGGTTTAGCTAGTGCTGTCAATGAAATTGCCCAGAGTGCCGGG
>JAYKHU010000193.1:0-16130 GCA_035285105.1 Synechocystis sp. | reverse complement strand
TCCTCATCGGCCAACGCAGCAATGCAGTTACGAATATCTCCCGGGGGTAAAATCCCCATTTCCCGCCGTAACCGCCCCGATGACCCCCCATCATCGGCCACCGTCACGATCGCCGTAATATTGGCACTGTAATGTTTTAACCCCCGTAACAAGGTTGATAATCCCGTTCCGCCCCCCACGACAACCAATTTGGGGCCTCGATTGAGGCGGCGATGGGTCAACAACACATCCACCAACTCCTGACTACTCTCAGGTTGTAAGACCTCTGTAATCGATCCCACCGTGCGGCTTTGGCCCCAAAACACAAAAAATAGCCCAAGTCCCAATAACAAGGGGCCAGAAATATAATTGGGCATCACATTGGTCACCACCTCCAATGCCCTAGCCACAAAAGAGCCGATGCGGTAAATGGGGGTCAGCTTCACCCAGATCGCAAACCCCAAAAAAATCAGACTTACCCCCAACACACTAATGACCAGCCAGCGTTTCACCAATAAACCCGGCGATAACCATTTAAACCAGCGATTGACCTGCTGGGGGGTACGCTGAGAAACCGTATTGCCCCATTTCCGTCGTTCAGACTTGAGCTTACGCATCGCGGACTTAAAGGGGCTGTGAGTCATACATTTGCAATCAAAACATCGAAGAAGCCAGACGACATCACTGTAATGCAGTTTGAGCAGGATTGAAAACGACTTTCTCCACCAACACCCTCGTTCCGAGCAAGTTTATGTTAAGACTGAATACGAGGTCTACGACCGTTGAGGGAGGAGGCAATCTTGAGAATTCGGAACCAGTTATCGTGGTAACGAAAGCCATTGAGCTCTTCAAAGGGGAAAAACACCAGCCTTAAGAGTGCGAGGTTCATCTTCCTCCTTTTAAACGCCATTATTTTTTTGACTGACTATTAGGAGGCTGGGACAAAAACTGACAATGCTTTAGGAACCACTGTAAATTGAGCAGGAGTTTGTACTGTAATTTCCCCATCGGTGTTAATTTTACGGGGGCGACTGGTTTTGATTTCGATGGTATCGGCGGCTAGGGTTCTGACCCAAGGTAAAAGATGCTGTTCTCCCTTGGGTAGGTGGGTTAGTAGATGGCAGATTTGCCACCAATGTTGGATTTCCAAGCTGTAAAGATCCAGGCGATTATCATCAATGGTGGCATCCTTGGCGATCGCCATACCGCCTCCATAATAGCGACCATTGCCCACTGCAATTTGCAGGGTTTTGACCCGTTGAGACATTCCGTTACGTGTAATTGTGGCATGGAACAAGCGGGTTTGCCCTAGGGCTTTGAGGGCGGTAATGGCATAGGCCAAGACTCCCCAGCGACGTTTAACCCCCTTTGTTAACTTGGTGGTAATTTCAACGCTCAGCCCTAAACTGGCGACATTGAAAAAATATTGACCATTAACGCAACCCAAATCGATCGCCTGTAGATGACCCTGGCTAATTACATGACAGGCCTGGGGGATGGTGTTGGGTAAATTGAGGGTGCGGGCCAGATCGTTCGCGGTTCCCATGGGCAAAATCCCCAGGGGCAATTGGGAGGTGACCAACGTATTAACCACCGCATTGAGGGTCCCGTCCCCTCCCCCCACAATCACCATATCGACTGAATTGGCGTAGAACTGAATATAGTCCGCTAGGGATTGGCTGAGCTTGGTGGGCACGGTAATCAACTCAAAGCCTAATTCGTCGAGACAGTCCACCGCCTGAGCAAAACCATTTTTGCCCTTACGCGCATGGCGATTAATAATTAACAAAGCCCGTTTACGCATAGGAAAGGATCCGTGATGAAGCCGTGATGTTCGGGGGCGCTAGGGAGAAATCCCCGCCCCCAGTTCGGGGTTAAATTGCGCTGGCATAATCTTTCCCCTCAAAAAGCAAAACACAAACACGGGCTGTGCTAGTATCGAAGGCATAAATTTTTGCAACATAACTGATTAACAGTCAGAATTTCCTGGCTGGCTGGGTGTTTAGGAGCGACAACAGCATCATGACGAGCCATCAGCTCAACGGGCAACGGAGTTATCTCAAGCCGATCCGCATCGGGGTGATTGGGGTAGGTAACATGGGACAACATCATACCCGCATTCTTAGCCTAATGAAGGACGTGGAATTTGTGGGTATTGCCGATGTTAATGTCGAGCGGGGGTTGGATACGGCCAGCAAATATCGAGTGCATTTTTTTGAAAATTATCAAGAAATGCTACCCCATGTGGATGCGGTCTGCGTGGCCGTTCCCACCCGTCTCCACCATGATGTGGGGATGAATTGCTTACAACATTCAGTGCATACCCTGATCGAAAAGCCGATCGCCGCCAGTATTGCCGAAGCTGAATCTTTGGTGAATGCTGCTGCCGATGCCAATTGTATTTTACAGGTGGGTCATATTGAGCGGTTTAATCCTGCCTTTTTAGAGTTAACCAAAATCCTCAAAACCGAGGAGTTATTGGCGATCGAAGCCCACCGCATGAGTCCCTATTCCCAACGGGCGAATGATGTCTCGGTGGTATTGGATTTGATGATCCATGACATTGATTTGTTATTGGAGTTAGTGGGGGCCCCGGTGGTGAAACTTTCCGCCAGTGGCAGCCGGGCATCGGGATCGGGTTATTTGGATTACGTCACCGCCACGTTAGGATTTGCCTCTGGGATTGTGGCGACGTTGACTGCCAGTAAAGTGACCCATCGTAAAATCCGCAATATCGCTGCCCATTGTAAAAATTCTTTAACGGAAGCGGATTTCCTCAATAACGAAATTCTCATTCACCGTCAAACCACCGCTGACTGGAGTGCGGACTACGGCCAGGTTCTTTATCGCCAGGATGGTTTGATCGAAAAAGTTTACACCAGCAATATCGAACCTCTCCATGCCGAGCTAGAACACTTTATCAATTGTGTGCGGGGGGGCGATCAGCCTTCCGTGGGGGGGGAACAAGCCCTGAAAGCACTGAAGTTAGCCAGCTTGATCGAGCAGATGGCCCTTGATGGCCAGGTGTGGGAGCATGGGGAAATGGCCGCGGAATGCCAGGATGCCACTTTGACCTTAAGCACCAGCATTTAACCGGCGTTTGCATTCAATTGTCAAAGATGCACCGACACGGTAAGCTCTAGGTCGATTCATCCCTACTTACACAATTGATTAGAGCTTTTATGAAACAGCGTGGCGTAACGATCTGGCTGACAGGATTAAGCGGTGCGGGAAAAACCACCATCACCGACGCCCTCAACCACAAGCTAACCCAGGGCGGTTATAGCCTGGAGGTGCTAGATGGCGACGTGGTGCGAACCAACTTAACTAAAGGTCTGGGATTCAGTAAAGAGGATCGGGACACGAACATTCGCCGCATCGGGTTTGTGGCTAATCTGTTAACCCGCCATGGTGTCATTGTCTTGGTTTCGGCCATTTCCCCCTATCGAGCTATCCGCGAAGAAGTCAAACAAACCATTGGCAACTTTGTGGAAGTATTTGTCAATGCCCCGCTGACGGTGTGTGAAGGTCGTGACGTTAAAGGTCTCTATGCCAAAGCCCGGAGTGGGGAAATTAAGGGGTTTACCGGCATTGATGATCCCTATGAACCGCCGACTGATCCCGAGGTAGAATGTCGCACAGATTTAGAAGAACTGGACGAAAGTGTCGATAAAATCTGGCAAAAGCTAATCGACTTAAACTATATCGAAGGCTAACCCATTTGTGTATTTCGTCTCTGGCGCCCTGGGGACCTTTGGGGGGAAACTCCAGGGGAATTCTTGGCGCTGAAGAGGGGGCTTGGGGAGGCCTAAAAGCATCGTTCATCCTGTTTTCCAGTAAAATTGGGGCGGATCTGTGAACCGCATTCTGCTGTTATTGTTGAGACGCTTCTAATGGAAAAATTATACGAAGGCAAAGCCAAAATTCTTTATCCCACCGCTGACCCTGATGTGTTGTTGACGGTGTTTAAAGACGATGCCACCGCATTTAATGCCCAAAAAAAAGGACAAATCCAAGGGAAAGGCGAGATCAATTGCCGGATTTCGGCGGCATTATTTGGTTGGCTAGACTCTTTAGCGGTTCCCACCCATTTTATTGATTGCCCCGAGTCCAACCAGATGCGGGTTAAAGCGGTCACAATTATTCCGCTGGAGGTGGTGGTTCGTAATATTGCTGCAGGAAGTTTATGTAAACAAACAGGGTTAACGGAAGGGATGGCATTACCGTTTCCCTTGGTGGAATTTTATTTAAAAGATGATGCCCTCGGCGACCCCCTATTGACCTGGGAACGGGCGCTGGTGTTAGATATCACCGACGAAGCGGGCTTAACGGAACTCAAGCATCTAGCCCTGCGGGTCAATGAGCATTTACAAGCCTTTTTTAGCCAGTGCGATATTACCTTAGTCGACTTTAAACTGGAATTTGGCCGCGATCGCCAAGGGAAGCTATTGCTAGCGGATGAAATTAGCCCTGATACTTGCCGTTTATGGGACAACCAGGTTAGCGATCCCCAAGGGCGAGTATTGGACAAAGACCGATTCCGGCGGGATTTAGGACAGATTGAATCCGCCTATCAAACGGTGCAGTCCCGGGTTTTGGCCCAAGCCCATCAACTCCAGACCTGAGACAAACTCGGAACCTTTTGGCCCCGTTCAAGTCAACCAACCAGTTTAGAACCTTGCACAATTACCTTGTCAGGACTCCGATAGGACTTGATAATGGGCAAGCAATCGCTGCGAAATTTGAGCCACTCGCGGCGTTAGTTTTTGGGACTCAGGGCCCGTCTTCATATTTGTTTATTGGCTTGAATTTGGGTGTTAGGACGTGTCAAACCAGAACAAAAGCGTGACTCTTTCTCCGTATTATCGACTTCTTCTATTAGCCAGTGGTCTGGTTATTGGTGCAACACCTGCCCAAGCAACCCAATCCTTTGCTGCAACGAGTTTTTGGGTTGAGGAGACTCCCCATGCCCCTCAGGCAAGGGAAGAGACTCCCCCGGCGATCGCCGCCGTATCAATGCCTGAGTCCCCAGTTTTAGCCCCTGATCCTAACAGTATTGCCATCACGGTCATTGCTCCCCCCAAGGCGGAGTCGGAGGTTGAGCAAAGTGAATTGCCCCTAGCAGTCCCCCCCATAGCGTCAGCGGAGACAACGCTGCCCCCAGTCGCAACACCGATTCTTGCCCAAACCCCCACAGAGGAGACAGAGCCGCCCAATCCCCCCGCTCCTGAGTCAACGGATGACGCAGCGGTGGATGATGCCGCCCCCCCTACGGAGTCCGACGCCCCGGCCTCCCCGGCCCTGCCGGTGGATGGAGAACCCAGTCCCACCGATACCCTTCCCAGCTTTACCCCCGCAGAGCCTCCCCCCCGTAGTGAGCCGCCTCCCCAAGCCCAAGAACCCCGGGTGTTGGTGAGCGAAGTGGTAATTACCGGGGTCACCGAAGAATTGGAGTTATTGGTTTATAACGCTATCCGGACTGAACCGGGACGGACGACCACCCGGAGTCAACTCCAAGAAGACGTTAATGCGATCTATGCCACAGGCTTTTTCAGCAATGTTAAGGTATCCCCCTCTGATACGCCCCTAGGGGTCCGGGTCACCTTTGAAGTGCAAGCCAATCCCACGTTCACAGGCATCGATATTGAAACGGTGCCGGCGATCGCCGCAGATAAGGAACGGGTTTTACCCCAGTCCGTGGTGGATGAAACCTTTGCTGACCAGTACGGTAAAATTCTCAACCTGCGGGACTTGCAGGAAGGAATCAAAAAAATTAACGAGTGGTACTCCAGCCAAGGCTATGACCTTGCCCAGGTGGTTGGCTCTCCCAAAATTGAAAATGACGGCACCGTCCAATTAATCATTGCGGAAGGGGTGGTCGAAAATATTCAAGTCCGCTTTTTTGATGCTGAGGATGAGCCGGTTGACGGCAGAACCCGGGACTTTATCGTGACGCGGGAGATGCGACTGAAGCCCGGGGACGTGTTTAACCGTAATACCGCCCAAGAAGATTTACAACGGGTTTACAGTCTCGGGTTATTTGAGGATGTGCGCCTTTCCTTCAACCCTGGGACGGATCCCCGGGAAGTGGTTGTTAACGTTGACGTGGTGGAAGGTAACACGGGATCGGTGGCCGCCGGGGCGGGGATTAGCAGCACCAGCGGTTTATTTGGAACCATCAGTTACCAAGAGAAAAACATTGGTGGCAATAACCAAACCCTCGGTACCGAGTTCCAGTTAGGGGAACGGGAATTGCTGTTTGACGTGAACTTCACCGATCCCTGGATTGGGGGCGATCCCTACCGCACCTCCTATTCGGTCAACGCCTTCCGTCGTCGTACCATTTCCTTGGTGTTTGATGGCAATGACTCTTCCGTACGAACATTTACCGGCTTTGATAGTCCCCGGATTGTCCGGACTGGTACGGGGGTAACCTTCTTCCGTCCACTCGCCAAAGACGTGTTTACCCCCCCCGATTGGCGCCTATCCGCTGGGGTCGGTTATCAGAATGTCCGGGTAGAAAATGCCAACGGCGACATTCAACCCTGGTCTGCCCCCCTCAATGGCTTCGACTCCCAACCGTTATCGTTTAGTCCCAATGGGGTGGACGACCTGATTACCCTTTCCTTTGGGGCGTCCCAGGATAATCGCAACAGTCCGATACAACCCACCAGCGGTTCGATTGTGCGCTTTGGGGCGGAGCAGACGGTGCCCTTTGGTTCGGGGAGCATTGCCATGACCCGCCTGCGGGGAGCCTATAGCTACTATATCCCTGTCAACTGGCTAGATTTAACCAGCTTTGGTTTTGTCGAATCCACCCAACCCCAAACCATGGCCTTTAACGTTCAAGCGGGCACAGTGCTTGGGGATCTGCCCCCCTATGAAGCCTTTATTTTAGGGGGCAGTAACTCAGTCCGGGGTTATGCCGAAGGGGAATTGGGGAACGGTCGTAGTTATTTCCAGGCCACAGCAGAATATCGCTTCCCGATCATTTCCGCAGTGGGAGGTGCCTTGTTTGTGGACTATGGATCTAATTTGGGATCCCAGGGGGCCGTACCGGGCTTTCCGGCCATCGTCCGGGGGTTACCGGGGTCCGGTGTGGGTTATGGGTTAGGGGTCCGGATTCAATCCCCCGTGGGGCCAATTCGGATTGACTTTGGCTTTAATGGAGACGGTGATTCCCGGGTTAACTTTGGTATTGGTCAGAAATTCTAGTCTGAAGCGGTGTATTTCAGGTTCATTTCAACAAAACGACCATGGGGAAAACGTTACAGGCTGAAGTCCAGGTAAAAGGCATTGGCCTCCATTCGGGGGTAACCACCACTGTCACCCTCTGTCCCACAACGACGGGGCAGGGGCGTCGTTTTCAACGGATCGATCTGGCGGAGCAACCGATTATCCCCGCCGATTTAACCTGTGTGCGCGAAGCCATGCTCTCCACGGAACTGGGCGATCGCCCGGCAACGGTGAGAACGGTGGAACATTTACTGGCCACCTTGGTAGCCCTGGGGGTTGATGACGTGCTCATTGCCATTGACGGCCCAGAGGTGCCCTTATTAGATGGTTCAGCCCAGGAGTGGTTAACGGCGATCGCCAGGGTGGGTTTGGTAAGTCAGGATGATGCAGATCCCCAATCCCCGATGCTAATTACCCAACCCCTCACCTACCAGGCGGGGGATGCCTTTGTGGCGGCCTTTCCCTGTGATTATCTGCAATTTAGCTACGGGGTGGACTATCCCTATGCCCCCATCGGCAAACAATGGGTCACCTGGAAGCCGGAGGAAGAGGACTTTGCCACGGCGATCGCCCCGGCCCGCACCTTTGGCTTTGCAGATCAAATTGCACAATTGCGCCAGGCCGGCTTAATTAAAGGGGGGAGCTTAGAGAACGCCCTGGTGTGCGATCGGGAAAAATGGCTAAATCCGCCCTTACGTTTTGCCGATGAACCGGTGCGCCATAAATTATTGGATCTGATTGGGGATTTAAGTTTGTTAGGACAGATTCCCCAAGCCCATTTTGTGGCCTATAAAGCCAGCCATCGGCTTCATACCCAACTGGCCCAAACCATCGCCGCTTCCCAGGGCTAATCGGTTAAGATCACACCAATACAGTTGATCCCCCTCTAGGATTTAATTAACTCCTTAGCATAGGGCGGGGGCATATCCTTCGTCGCCAACAAGAGATAATCCAAAAAGGTTTGGGCTACAACGGATAATTGTTTTCCCCCCAGGCTGGCCACGTACCAGCGGCGCTTAATCGGAAATTCATCAATATCCAACACCGTTAATTCACTTTTTGCCCCTTCGGACACCAACGTATGTTGGGAAAGAACAGAAATGCCCATCCCTCCGGCGATCGCCTGTTTAATCGCCTCATTGCTGCCCAACTCCAGGCGCACCCGCACCTCAACTTGATGTTTATTTAATAAACTTTGTACGGCCTGCCGCGTGCCCGATCCCGGTTCCCGCATAATAAACGCCTGATTATTGAGGGCCTTAATGGGCACATGGGCCTGATCCGCGAGGGGATGATCCTGGCGAGCAATCACCACTAACGGATTGTCCAAAAACGGCTGGGAAACCAAATCAATTTCTTCCGGAGGTTCACTGACGATGTAGAGGTCATCCCGATTATTTTGCATCCGTTCCCGCACCTGCTGATGGTTGGTAACCTTTAACGAAACGTCGATACCGGGATATTTTTGGGTAAACTCCCCTAACAACCGGGGGATAAAATATTTAGCAGTGGTAATCACCGCTAATCGTAAACGTCCCTGTTTGGTTCCTTGAATATCTGCCACCTTCATCTCGAAATTATCGAGGCACTGGAAAATTGCTTGACAGGTTTCTAATAACTCTTGGCCAGCCTCCGTTAAATAGAGACGCTTACCAATTTGCTCAAATAAGGGCAAGCCAACGGTTTTTGAGAGCTGTTTAATTTGACTGGAGACCGTTGGTTGAGTAATGAACAACTCCTCCGCTGCCCGGGTGAAACTACCATGCCGCGCCGTTGCTTCAAAAACTTTTAGTTGGTGTAAGGTTGCTTGCATGATTTTGTGGGGACTCAAACAATTTTACTTAAAAAATATGTATAGATTCTATATTTTGATTAATCAGTAAATAATAGAATAAAATCAATGATTTTGGCAAGGGATGGCTTGGCCTTTCCCCCACCGACAAGTCAGCCCATAATAGGGGCATCTCAATACAGCAAGGAGTTTGAACCGTGGATATGGCGGTCAACGAATCGATCTCAATTTCCCATAATCTCGAGCAGTTCTTGATTGTGCTCTCCGTTTCCTTGAGCATTGCCACCCTCTCCAAAACTGTTCCGTTCCTGCGGAAAATTCCCTACACCCTGTTGTTGGTGATTGTGGGGATGGCGTTAGCGTTTGTGGATATCCGGCTGATCAGCCTCTCCCCGGAATTAATCCTAGAAATCTTTTTACCGCCTTTACTCTTTGAAGCGGCCTGGAACCTCTCCTGGCGTAACCTCAAAGCTTACTGGTTTCCCATTGCCCTCTTTGCGATCGCCGGGGTTGTCATTTCGATCCTGGGGATTGCCCTTCCCCTCCAACGATTTGGGGGCATGGAGTTGGCGATCGCCCTGTTGGTGGGAGCCGCCTTATCTGCCACCG
This sequence comes from Synechocystis sp., assembly GCA_035285105.1. Classification (GTDB taxonomy): domain Bacteria; phylum Cyanobacteriota; class Cyanobacteriia; order Cyanobacteriales; family Microcystaceae; genus Synechocystis. Next base: position 6,514 of record JAYKHU010000193.1, on the reverse strand, counting down.
ATCCCGTGTCCGTCATTGCCCTATTTAAGGAATTAGGGGCCAGCAAAAAACTCAGTACCCTCATGGAAGGGGAAAGTTTATTTAATGACGGGGTGGCCGTCGTTGCCTTTGTCATTCTGGTGGCCATTCCCCTGGGCACAGGAACCTTTGATATCTCGATCACCCTGGCTAAATTTTTTACCGTGGTGGGCATTGGCGTCGGTTGCGGTCTGTTAATCGGTTTCAGTCTGTCCTTTTTAACCCAACGGTTTGATTTACCCTTTGTGGAGCAATCCCTAACCCTGGTTTCCGCCTATGGCGCCTATCTGTTAGGGGAAAAACTGGGGGGATCTGGCGTTATCGCTGTGGTGGTGGTGGGTATGGTGTTGGGGAATTTTGGTTCCCGCATCGGCATGAATCCCCGCACCCGCTTAATCGTGTCAATTTTTTGGGAATTTGTGGCCTTTTTCGTCAACTCAATTATTTTCCTACTCATTGGCGATCAGATTGGTCTCAGTAGCTTAGAAGACCATTTAAACCTCATTTTGATTGCGATCGCCGCCGTGGTGGTGACACGTCTTTTGGGTGTCCTGGGCTTGAGTTTGATCAGTAATACCGTGGCCAACTCCCAAATTGCCCTACGGGAACAGGCCGTCCTCTGGTGGGGCGGTCTCCGGGGATCCGTGGCGATCGCCGTGGCCTTGAGTGTGCCGGAAAGTATCGCTGCCCGCCAGGAAATTATTGACATCGTGTTTGGTGTTGTTCTGTTCACCCTGTTGGTGCAGGGATTAACCACCCAATTTGTGTTGAAGGGCCTGGATTTAATTGGCGATCAACCCCAACGACAGGAGTATGCGGAACTGGTTTCCCGGCAAATTGCCCTCAAGCGGGTACTCAAAGAGCTGCAAAACGCCGACGATTTCCCCGACGTGAATCCTGAACTGGTGCGCTATAAACAGGAATTGGTGGAAGGGCAACTCAGTAGCGTCAGCGATAAGCTTAAAGCCCTGTTGCAGGAATACCCCACCCTCCAGGAAGTTGCCAACCAAAAATTCGACCAGGCCGTGCTGGACATCGAAGCCAACACCTATGCCGAGTTAATTCGCATGGGACGTTTAGAGGAAAACTTGGTACCGCTACTGGTCTCCATCGAAGGGGAAAATAAGCCCCAGGAAGCGTAATTTCCCCGGTTGCCTGAGTTAGCTGGTTGCCTGAGCGTAGTCGAAGGCAACCCCTCAAAAAGCAATATCCGCCAATCGTCGCTGTAACATCTGCGGAAATTGGGCGTAATAACGTTTATTGAGCGGTGAAGGATGGGGGAGGGGCATCAATCTGATGCGGCGTTGCTGGCTTTGCCCCTGGGGACTTTTCGCCGTGATCACAACGTCCAAAAACGACTGGAAGCGATCGCCCTGACGGAAAAACTCATCCACTTCCCCCGGTTGACCGTAGGGGGCAAACCACTTAAATGCCTCGGTGCCCAAGGTGATAATTTGTTTTCCCTGCCATTGCATGACCAATAACTGTTCGATAAACGGGCGGAAACGTTGCTTCACCTTCACGGAATAGGCCTTATTTTCCGGGGGTTTGTAGGGCACCGTATTGGTGAGTAATAGTCGCTGACCAACTGTTTGTAATTCCCCTGGATTTTTAGAACGACGCCCCTGCCAGGCCTGAAAAAAGCCCTCCCGCACCATCCGTCCCGCCGCCCCAATCAACGGTTGCCCCTGTCGTACCTCGTCCGCCCCCAAATCCCGTCCGAAAAAGCACAACTGACTTTTCAGCGTACCGCCAAACAAGATTGGTTCTAAGGGATCTTTCCGCACCGATTCGTAAATAGGGGTATCCACGGGAAAAGGCTCCCGTTCTGCTTCTTGGCGGAGATGACGAATCAGGGTTTCAAGCTCTGACATGGTTTGAGTAAAAACTTAATGACATTAAACCACTTACCAACGGGGACGGCAAAATGTTAAAGACTGTTGCAGCCCTAGTGCGCCATGCCAAGGGCCATGCTAAGTTCTATAAGGGCAATAATGATCCTGTGCATCATCATTTATCCATCTAGCTAACCCCATTGCGTAAGGAGGACAGAGGACTGTGTCAGTAACCCCGGCCAATCTTTCCCATCATCAAGAAGCGATCAGTGATTACGTGGCGGAACTCCAACTCCACATGACGCTCCAAGCCCGGAACTTAGTCCCCACCCTGTCCCAAACCCAAGGGGGATGTAACCAATTAGTCCATGAAAGCCAAGCCATGGTTGAGAAAATTGTGTCCCGCCAGTCTCGCTAGGGTTTTATCGGCATAGATGGTTCAAGACGACTTAAAAGAAGATGCCGCTCTTGTCCGTCATATTTATCTTCATCGGGCTTTTCCCAGGGGCAATGTCGCTGTTGCTGAACTGCATTTTGCCGACGGTAGGTGTTTTGGGATGGGAGCCACATCAAGGGCAAAAAGCCCAGCTCCGAAGCCGCTCCCACGCTCCCAAGGGGGGATTTTTGAACCGAGTCTTGATTTCTACAGTGAACGCATCATGGATACGGATGCTGAGTATAAACTTTTGTCGGCAATCGCTGAGGTTCTCGAGACAGACTCCAATCACGGTGCGGAAGGGATGCTTTATCTGTATACGGAAAGGAAACCTTGTAAAAGTTGTGAACAGGTACTTCAGCAGTTTAGTCAGAAATTTCCAAATATTGAGGTTAGACTTGAGTGGAGCTATCCTTACCCTCCCTAATTCCCTGTTGAAGTTAGACTTACCCGCCTAACCGTGAGTAAATAATGACGGCAATTTTAGTTAGTTCACATCAATTAGACTTAAGCGGCTTCCAGCACGTACCTGGTAGTTTACAGTCAATTATTCAACAGGTGAGTGAAGCGCATTATCCAGAGTTATATGAAGAGAAAACAACTTCGGCGTCAACATTAACAGACGCTTTGAAAAGCGTTTTGAACAGGTTGGGTGAATGTAGCCACGACCCTAGGTTGAGTTATGGTTGTTTGGCAATGATACTGGGATTAGCCGTTTGCCCTACTGTGCGTTGTTATTTACCTGATGAACAATTCACACGGCTTTTTTTTCAAGAACTATTTCATGATTTTTTTGAACCAAAAAAAGCGCAAAATTTTAGGGATTATTATGAAGCCAGTTTAGGGCATTATCAAGCGTTAGATGAAGCATTATTGGTATTGGAAGAATGCTTACAGGTTAGAGACGACCTGCAAGCCCCCAGTAAGTTACTAGACATATCAGAAATGTGTTTGGAAGGATATGCAATTTTTCCTGGGTCGGTAGGGCGACGGCAACTATTTGATTGGTGGCTATTGGAAGCCATTCCGGCGGCCTGTATACGAATTTTTCCAACCCATATTCATACAATGAGAGGCTTGAGACCACGGCAGGAGTCGTTAGAAGAGCTACGGTCTTATTTTTGGGCAGTTGTTCGTCAAGGGCGAGAAAAGGGCTGGGCTAGTAATGGGGCCGTGGAAAATTTGTTAGGCTTTATGGCTGGTTAGGGTTTTGGTTTTCGTATCCCTTTGCTCAAATAGGCTAAGCCAAATGTCGTCAGTAACATCATCGTGCCATTGAAATTGTGGGTTGTCCCCCATATTGTCAAAGGACATAGGGCGGCGATCGCCAGGGCCCAATAGAATTTTGACGACTGGGGTAGCTGGGGGGTCGGAAATCGGGGTCTTTTCCCTGCCATCGGTTCACCTAAGCGTTAACCAAATCCGGTTGTAAGCCACTCCCCACCGGGGCGATCGCCGTTAACTGTAAATCGGCATGTTCCCCCAGGGCCTGTTGTAGGTTCCAGGTATTTTTAAACAGCAACACCGGACGGTCCCAATTGTCCTTGACCGTTAACGTATTAAACACTTTGCCAATTTTATCCAGGACAGGCCAGCCCCCCACGACCCAACGGGCCAAGCTATAACCCAACGGTTCAATGGTGGTTTCTACGCCGTATTCCGTTAACATACGGAACTGAACCACTTCAAACTGTAACTGTCCCACGGCGGCTAGAATCGGTTCCCGTTTAAATTGATCGAGGGAATACATAATCTGAATGGCCCCTTCTTCCCGCAACTCCTGAATCCCCTTTTGGAACTGTTTAAATTTTGAGGGGTTGGGATTTTTGAGGTAGGCAAATAATTCCGGTGAAAAGCAAGGTATGCCCTCATATTCCAACTTTTTCCCCAGATAAATGGTGTCCCCAATGGCAAACATCCCGGGATTATTCAAACCAATCACATCCCCTGGATAGGCTTCTTCAATGGAAGCCCGGTCCTGGGCAAATAATTTTTGGGGCCGGGACAGTCGTAGGGTTTTGCCGGTACGGGCATGGCTAACGGTCATATCTTTTTCAAATTTCCCGGTACAGACCCGCACAAAGGCCACCCGATCACGGTGTTTGGGGTCCATATTAGCCTGGAGTTTAAAAACAAAACCGGTAAAGTCGGGATAGGTGGGATCAAGCATCCCTAACGAGGAATTACGTCCCCCCGGCTTGAGCGCAAAATCCAAAAAACTATTGAGAAATAATTCCACCCCAAAATTACTCATGGCACTGCCGAAAAACACCGGGGTCATTTTGCCAGCATGGATGGCATCAAGGTCAAATTCCCCGCCTAATTCCTCCAAGAGTTCCAATTCCTCCCGAAGTTGGGCAGACAATTCCGGCTCAAATAGCGTTTCTAGGTCTGGGTCATCTAAACTAATCACCCGGTCGGTGGCGGCTTTACTGCCATGGTCTTGGCGTTCAAAGAGGTGGATAGTTTGGGTACGTCGATCAACCACCCCTTGAAAGCGATCGCCCATGCCGATGGGCCAATTCACCGCATAGCAGGGTAAGTCTAATTCCTGCTCGATTTCGTCTAAGAGTTCCAAGGCCTCTCGCCCCGGCCGGTCTAGCTTGTTAATAAAGGTGAAAATGGGCAGTCCCCGCAGGCGACACACTTCAAACAGTTTACGGGTTTGGGGTTCTAACCCCTTGGCGACGTCGATTAACATCACCGCATTATCCGCAGCGGCTAAGGTGCGATAGGTATCTTCACTAAAATCTTGGTGACCGGGGGTATCAAGTAAATTGATCTGGAAATCACGGTAATTAAATTGCAGCACCGTGGAGGTAATGGAAATGCCCCGTTGTTTTTCCATTTCCATCCAGTCAGAAGTGGCTTTGCGTTGGGCTTGCCGTGCTTTGACGGCCCCGGCCTGGTGAATGGCCCCTCCGTACAGTAGAAGTTTCTCCGTTAACGTTGTTTTCCCCGCATCGGGGTGGGAAATAATGGCAAAGTTGCGGCGATGGTCTACGGCTTGGGCCAATTCGGAAGGAAGCGCGTTAGTCATAAATTAGCAAGGACTGTCAGACTCTCTATCTTACCGCGAGGATGGGGGGAGGGATCAGGTGGGCAAAATGACGCAGACAACCCGGGTGAGTTGATTGCGATGGTCAAACACCGGCGAAAACCAGGCATCATAGGCCGTTTCTGCCAGATGGAAACGGGCTGCTTCCATGCCATTACCGGCAAGGGCATAACTCACTAACTGGGTTAACTCCGGGGCATCGGGAAAGAGACGGTAAATGGATTCTCCAACGCTTTGCTCACCGTCCATGGCGATCGTTTCGAGGTGTCGTCCCCCACATTTCTGTACCACGCCCTGATGATCCAAAATCCAAATAATGCTGGGGAAATAGTGCAGCATTTCCCCAAACCAATCCTCTTTATTTTGGGCACTGGATTCCTGGGTTGATGATGCCCGTGTTCTGACGCGGACACTGTTTAAAATCAACGCAAACAAATCGGCAGTTTGCTCCATATCCCGGGCCGTTTCCTCGCTGAACTGATGGGGTTTCGAGTGCGTTAAGGTCATAATTGCCATCAATTCTTCCCCCCAAATCACGGGGACGGCCAAAGCAGACTCTGCTTGGTAGGGTTCCTCCTGTAGGCGCAGCCAACGATAATCCTTTTCCGTATCTGTCACCAAACCCGTGCGCCGATGCTCCCGCACCCATCCCGCTAAGCCTTTATCCAATACCTGCCCGACAATGCACTTTTTCTGGCTTTGATCCGTTGCTCCCCTCGCCAAAATGCTTTCTAGGACTCGACCATGGCGATCGAGCAAAAATAAACTCCCCAATTCTGCCCCGGCTTGTTTGATCGAAACATCTAAGTTCTTCTGTAAGGTTGCTCGAATCAAGGTGCGACCCGTGGAAATGTTACTTAAAGAAATAAATCCCTTAAGCATTTGATTTTGAATGGTCAAGGTCGCACAATTTGCCTTGAGTTGGGCTAATTCCTTTTCTAAGGCTTCAAGGCGAGACGACTCATCAGGATATTGATCGTAGATACTCATAACGAGTGGAGCGATAGAAGACAGAGCAGGTTGTTCTAATTCTAGTCGCCTTTATTGGTTCTGGTTCACCGTAAAGAGAGGAATTTCTTGATTGATGCACGGATTAGCCCCCCTGGGGCACTAGGGGGTCTCCGATGCCCTGGACGGCGGGGTCGGGGTCGGTGAGGGGGGGACAAA
>JAYKHU010000192.1:0-12276 GCA_035285105.1 Synechocystis sp. | reverse complement strand
CGTTGATTTGGCGATCGCCGTTGCCAATAGGGATCGGTTGCCCCCCGATTAATCCAGTCCTGGTAGAAACTCTCTGGGGCTAATGTCTGAAACGTTTGGGGATTAGCCGGTATGGGGTCGTTAAAATCATAGGTTCGTGCCAATTGATATAAACGGGCAAACCGTTGATGATCGCCCTGTAACTTGGCGGTCTCCGCTGCTAACTGTAGCGCCCAACCCAAATTATTTTGTAAACAAAACGCCCCATTTTCGTAAGCCCAATCCTGATATAAATCCCAGGCAATCATGGCCGGACAAATGGTTTTTAAAATCGGGGAGTGATTGGCCGCGGCATAGAGTTGGGTCATGCCCTGGTAAGAAAAGCCATACATTCCCACCGTGCCGTCACATTCCGGCAACTGGGCGACCCATTCTAGGCAATCCCAGCCGTCCTCCACCTCATGGGCAAAAAGATCAAACTCCCCCGCCGACGTGCCCCGCCCCCGTACATCCTGAATGATCACCACATAGCCCTGGGCCGCATACCAGCGGGGATGGGCATAAACCAATGTAGAGGCGATCGCCCGCCCGTAGGGTTGACGCATTAACAGGGCCGGTAGGGGGTCAACCCCTTGGGGATAGTATAAATCTGCGTCTAAGCGCACGCCATCGCGGGTGACCATGGAGCGACTGTCTTTGTGGATGACGACCATCGGCAATTCCTAGCAGGGGGACATTCCCTATCATTGAGTTTTGTATCCGCTCATGGCAATCTAGGTCTGAGGTTCATTCCGATCAACGCCGTCGGGATGCCAGTCCAACGGGACGCCTTACGTCAATTACTCTTTATCAAATCACGAACCATGAGCACCCCCATCGACGGGATCGCCCCCCACGGCGGCCAACTGATTAATCGCATTGCCAGTGCAGCAGAACGCCAAGAATTCCTTGCCCAAGCCGATACCCTTCCCCGGGTACAACTCGATGAACGGGCAACGTCTGACCTCGTCATGATTGCGATCGGTGGCTTTAGTCCCCTCAAAGGGTTTATGGAGCAGGACGATTACGAACGGGTTGTCGAAGAAATGTATTTGACCAGTGGGTTACCCTGGGCCGTTCCCATCACCCTTTCCGTGACGGAGGAAGTGGCGGCCCCCTTAGAACTGGGGAATTGGGTCCGCTTAGATGATCCCAGCGGCAAATTTATCGGGGTTTTAGAATTAACCCAAAAATACCATTACAACAAAGCCCACGAAGCCCAAAACGTTTACCGCACCGATGATCAAGCCCACCCGGGGGTAAAAGTTGTTTACGACCAAGGCCCCATTAACCTTGCCGGGCCGATTTGGCTTCTAGAGCGGGATCCCCATCCGTTATTTCCCAACTATCAGATTGATCCCGCCGAATCTCGGAAACAGTTTGCCGAACGGGGCTGGAAAACCATTGTTGGCTTTCAAACCCGCAATCCCATCCACCGGGCCCACGAATACATTCAAAAATGTGCCTTGGAAACCGTTGATGGCCTATTTCTCCATCCGTTGGTGGGGGCGACCAAAAGTGATGACATCCCCGCTGATGTGCGGATGCGGTGTTATGAAATCATGATGGAGCATTATTTTCCCCAGGATCGGGTGATTTTGGGCATTAATCCGTCGGCCATGCGCTACGCGGGGCCCCGGGAGGCCATTTTCCATGCTTTAATCCGCAAAAATTATGGCTGTACCCATTTCATCGTCGGGCGTGATCACGCCGGGGTTGGCGATTATTACGGCACCTACGACGCCCAACATATTTTTGATCAGTTCAAGCCCGAAGAATTAGGCATCGTGCCCATGAAGTTTGAACACGCCTTTTACTGCAAAAAAACACAACAAATGGCCACCACCAAAACCAGCCCCAGTGGCCCCGAAGACCGGATTCATTTATCGGGAACCAAGGTGCGGGCCCTGTTACGGGACGGTCAATTACCCCCGCCGGAATTTTCCCGCCCGGAGGTGGCAGCGGAATTAATACGAGCGATGCAAGCCCAATAAGGACAGCATTGTTTTACCCTTGAGGGGTAACGGTGGTAGTGGAAACGCGATGCCAAACCGTGGGGAACGCAACACCATTGTTATCCTGAATGCAACTGCCTAATTTCCCATCACTGCACCATGAGATTTGACCGACGAACCTTTTTACGTGGCGGTATGGCCCTTGGTTTTGGTTCCTGGGTCTGGGGCCGAGGGGGGCAACCCCTGGCTCAATCCCTGGCGGTGACAAACGCCCAACGATTGGCCCTGCTCATTGGGGGAGCATGGGGGGGGGAAGGTCTGAAACCCCTACAGGGATGTGATGGGGATGTGGCAGGGATAGCGGAGGTTTTACAAACCCGTTACGGATTGCCCGCGTCCAATATTGTCAGTCTGACGCAACAGACGGGGACGTTTGATACCATCGCGGAGACCTTTGATACCCATTTGCGACAACGGGCCAAGAAAGGGGATGGGGTGGTGGTTTATTTTAGTGGCTATGGTGTCTATGATCCGCCAGCGGAACTCCCCCGTTATCCCTCTTGGGAACAGGCCCTTCCTTACCTGGGACTTTTACCCAGTGCCGGGGGCGATCGCCCGCCGTATGTCAGCCTGGCAACGTTAATTAGCTGGTTACAATCCCTTAAAGCCAAACAAATTACCCTCATCCTTGACTGTGGCTTTGCCCAAAGCGCTGGTACGTTGCAGGGCAACCTGCGTTCCCGGAGCGCTGGCCGTCTGGATTTTCGTGCTGCCAATCAATTCGCCCCGGCTCAACCCCCTACCAAGTTTTCCTTGGGACCAGTGACTTTAATGAGTGCGGCCGCCCCGGGACAAACGGCGGTGGAAGGGGATATGGGGGCCACCACCATGGGGGTATTTACCTATGGTTTAATCCAAAGTTTATGGGAAATGGCCGATTCCCCCCTGATGAATGGTCTTTGGGCCCATAGTCGGGCCTTGTTAGTTCCCCGCCTGGGCACCTTACAAACTCCCCAATGGCAATCCGCCACCAATTCCCCGGAGTTTTTGTCCCCCCTACCCAGTTACCCGAACGGTGAGGGGGGGATTTTAGCCACCCCCGTGGGTCAATCCCTGCAAAGTCATTTAGCGGGGTTAAGCCCTTTGGTGCAAGAAAATGCGCTCTTACATTCCTGCTATCAAGCGACGGCGATCGCCACAGAAATTCCTTTTTTGCCGCCCCCCCTCTGGCAAGTTAGTCACCGTAAAGGCCAACGGGTCAGTTTGGTGCCCCTCCCCCTTAGCAACCCCGATAAGGCATCGACCAAAGAGAACGAGCCTCGCTCCCTGACTGAGGCGATCGCCCTGGGGAGTTTACGGGAAATTTATCGGGCAGTTCCGAAATCCCTAGGGTTGACGGTGGCCCTGGGGGACGATTTAGAGCGCATTGAACGGGTGGATGCCACCAGTGCCTTTGGGGCGATCACCAATGTGGAAGGCATCATCAATGCGGGGGACGGTCGGGCTGATTGTGTATTTGGCAAACTGGATACCCATCGCTACACCCTGTTTACCGAGGGAGGCGAACTGTTACAACCCCTCACCAAGTCCGAATCTAGTGGGGCCATTAAAACGGTGGTGAGCAGTCTGGAATCCTCCCTTAATCGACTCCTCGCTGTGAAATGGTTGACCCTCTTAGCTAACCCCGATAGTGCGCGCTTGGGCGTTCAAGTGAGCGTGACCCAGGCCACCAGCGGGGACAACCCCCTCCCACGCTCCCTCTACGAATGGCGATCCCGCCGAGGACTACCCCCCGGGGGAGTCGGCTCCCCCCCTAATCCCCTCACCAGCGGCGATCGGGTAACCAGCGTTCCCTCCGCCCCGCCCGACTTTTTACCCACCGTGGCCGCCAACCAAACCCTACAATGTCATCTGGAAAATTGGGGGAATGACACCCTGTATGGCTGTTTATTAGGCATTGATAATCGCAACCTAGAAGTGGCGGGGATTTTTGACCCCCAATTGTTACTCCTAAACCCCCAACAGCGGCTAACCCTGCCCCATCCCGAGGCCCCCCTGTGGTCCGTTAGTGGCGACAAAGGCATTGCCCAATGGTTCTTGGTATTGTCCCGCTATCCCCTGACCGCAACCCTTGCTGCCATTAGTCAACAGGTCACCAGTAATAATTCCCCTGCGTCATCACCGACGTTAGCATTACCCCCCCGCTTGCTAGTTCTCAAAAATCTACTCCCCGTGGTCACGGCCCTAGTCACGGATTTAACCGGCCATCCCCCGGCCCATGTCACGGTTCCCGAAGAGGTAACCCTGTTGGATACCGCCGACTGGTTAAGCCTGCCGATAATGTATCAAGTCCTTTAGAAAACCGCGCAATACGGGGATTCCTTGTTAGGATGTTAAACGTTCCGGCGGTGGTAATGGATTTGCTCAATGCGCGCGTCCAGGCTGCCATCAAGGCCTTTTTTGCACTATTGCCTGTCTTCTCCTATTGTCTATGACATCTTCTTTGCCCGCCTCAACCCAACATCGGCTCCAACAACTGCCGCAAATTCCGAGCGTTTGGGAAGGCGATCGCCGTCCACTCAATACCAACAGAGGGTTTTTGGAGCAGGACCAAGATCAGGCTGGGGATTGTATTTTGTGGGTCGATGGCAGTGAAGGCTTGGTCCGTTCCATGGATGTGATTCCGGAAGACGCGGGATTAGAGACCGTTGTGAGAACCCTCATTCGGGCTATGGAAGTGCCCCGGGCCCCGGCCCCCCCCTGTCGTCCCCAAAAAATTGTTGTCCGTAACCGAGAAATTCAGTTTTTACTGCGGGGGGTCCTACAGGGACTCGACATCAGTATTGATTATCAGCCCAGCTTGCCCCTGATTGACGAGCTTTTCCGCACCTTTGAATCCCCCGATTTAGCCCGTCCCGATCCCCTGCCCCCGGACTACACGGACCCCCTGGAATCCCTGGCGGATCAAATTTGGGAGATCGCTCCCTGGGAGGTCCTCGCTGACCATGACATTATTGCCCTGGAGTTAAGGCTACCGGAGGGGGAACAAACCCTTTATGCCTGTGTGATGGGGATGTTAGGGCAGGAATATGGCATTATCCTGTACCGTTCCCTCGAATCCCTCCGTCAGTTTCGGGAGATGGCCCTGGAGGAAAAGTCCCCCGCTGCCCTGGAGCAAGCCTTTTTGTCCCAGGATTGTTGGTTTTTAAATTACGAATTTGAGGATGAAGACGCTGACCCCCCAGCGGGGGATAGCGGCGACCCCGTTTTCGGCAGTATTCACCCCCTAGAAGGCATTCGTCCCTTCTTAGACGAAAGCGAGGCCTTGACGCTTTATTTTGCGTTAGAAGGTCTCCGGCAGTTTGTCAAAAATAATAGTGGGGCCCTCAGCCATGATCCGATTCCGCCCCTTCATCAGCGGTTACGCATCAAGCACCCCCTCCACGCCAGTGATAAGACCCAGGAATTGATCATTAACGTGGCTACCCAACCGGCCTTGGCCGCAGAATTCATTGCCCAACTTGAAGGGGATGGGGAAATGGATGAATTTTCCTTGGGTTATTTTGATGATGACGACGATGATGATAACCAGCCAGTGCTGCAGGATGATCTCATTCCCGATAATGCCTATATGAGCTTAGGGATGATTCCCTGGGATTTAGTGGAATTGATTCGGGTGTCCCCGTCCGTTCATTATCAAGCCGCAGCGGTGAGCATGAAGGGGGACGGTATGCCGGTGTTAATGATTCAAACCTCCCGACCCAAGGCCAAAGAACTGATCAATCGTTTACGGGAAGAAGGGCCGATTACGGGGTTGGGGTTCAATTTAGGGGAAGATCCCTGGACGGAGACCAAATATGATTTGGGGGTGTTAAAAACCCAGCCTGGACACTTGTTTCTCTTTGGCGAGTTTTTATTCGATTCCCCTACCCACAAGCAAGCTCGCAAAAATTGGGAACGGCGGTGTAAAGCCACAAAAGGCCATTGCGCGGTGTTAATTGCCATGGGGGTGACAGGGCAATCTAAAGGTAATCCCAAATTACAACATATGTTAGGGTATTTTGAAACTGAATTTTTAAGCCATCAGGCCTTGGGAATTGGGCCGTTGCAGTTAATGCCTAACCTAGATTTTGACTTCTAACGACCCAACAACAGGGTAACGCTACTAATGACTGGGAAAGAACTGCATCAATTAATTGTTAATAAATGGGGTTATTCATTTGATGTACAATTACGTCCCATGAAAGATCGGGTTTTTGTCCAAATTATGTGGCGTTATCTGGAACAAGCGTCGTTCCCCCTCTCGGAACAGGAATATTTTGAGAACCTAGAGGCGATCGCCCAATATTTGCAAGCGTGGGGGGGCAGTGAACAAGTGGAGCAATTTATGAGTCAAACCAAAGAAAAGCCTCGCCTTGGGAAAGCGGTCAGTATTCCCCTTAATTTAGGGGTACGGGCCACGGAATGGTTTATTAATTAGCCCCCTTGTGTGGAAATCTGCCCCCGTTTCGGTCTGATGATATCGAATCCTAAGCCATTAATGATAAAGATCTTGCCTGGAATAACACTATGGAAAAAATTAGTATTATTTTGATTGAGGATGAGGCTTTAATTCGCACAGGGTTACGGGGGACATTGTCCTCCGTTGATCACTTTGAGTGGGCCGGGGAAGCCGCCGACGGTCAAGCGGGATTGACGCTGATTCAGGAAATCCATCCCGATGTCGCCATTATTGATATTGGCCTACCGGGAATCAGCGGCATCGAGATGACGCAACGGATTAAAACGTTGCCGCTGGGACAACAATGTCGCGTCATGATCCTCACCCTGAATCATTCCGAAGAAATGGTCCTAGCCGCCTTTGCCGCCGGGGCCGATGCCTATTGCATGAAGGATAGTCGTCCACCCCTTTTAATTGAGGCCATTCAGGCAATCCATGAGGGGTTTGCTTGGATTGATCCGGCGATCGCCCGGGTGGTGTTATCTCAGCCCGGGGCGCCCCGTCCCCTCTCCCCCAAGGCCTCGTTACGGTATAACCTCACCGATCGGGAATTGGAGGTGTTACAACTCATTGTGGATGGCTGTAGCAATGCTGATATAGCCGAAACCCTCTACATCACGGTGGGCACAGTTAAAACCCATGTCCGCAATATCCTCAATAAGTTAAGTGCCGATGATCGAACTCAAGCGGCGGTGCGGGCCTTGCGTTTCGGCCTAGTGGGCTAATGCGTTGCTGTGATGACCAAGAATTTACCGTTAAGCATGATTATCCCGGTGCTCAATGAAGCGGCGATCGCCAGGGAATCCTTGGGTCGGTTGCCCTATGGGGACCGGATGGAAGTGTTGATCATCGATGGGGGGAGTCAGGATAAAACCATTGACATTTGTCGGCAATTTCCTGTTCAGGTGTTCCGCAGTCCCAGGGGCGGTCGGGCCCAGCAAATGAATTTTGGTGCCCAGCAGGCGACGGGGGACATTTTATTGTTTCTCCATTTGGATAGTTGGTTGCCCCCGGATTTTTTTACCCAGATTACCCAAACCCTCACTGCGCCCTCAGTGATTGCCGGGGCGTTTCAGTTAACCATTGCCCTCCCCGGTTGGCCCTACCGATGGCTGGAAAAAACAATTTTATGGCGATCGCACCTTGGGCAATTACCCTACGGCGATCAGGGGTTATTTCTATACCGAAAACACTTTCAACACCTGGGGGGCTTTGCGGATCTGCCCCTGATGGAAGACTACGAATTGGTACAACGGCTCAAACCCCTTGGTCGGGTGGCGATCGCCCCGGCGTCGGTAACTACCTCAGGACGCCGCTGGCAAAAACTCGGACTCCTCCAAACCACCCTGATTAACCAGGCGATCGTGCTGGGCTACCATCTGGGAATCAGTCCCCACACCCTCGCCCGGTGGTATCACCGATTGCCTTGAGATTATTCGGCGCTGGAGATTATTCGGCGATCGCCGGCACTAACTTTTCCTGCTCAGACCAAAACCAGTGGATAGTTTTTGCCAAGCCTTGATCCAAGGGGGTTAGGGTGAAATCCGGCAGCATCGTTTGTAATTTTTTCACCCCTAAACATTTCGACTTTGCCCCCACGTAGCGACTGGTATCAAACTCAATCCGATTGAAGTCGTAGCCCACTTCCTGGCAGATTAACTCTGCAAAGCGGCGAATGGTAAATTCTTCCCCGGCCCCAATATTAATCAGATCGTTATCAACAGTGGCCGCCAACTGCAACGCAATGCGAGCAAAATCCTCCACAAATACCAATTCCCGGGACTGGTGGCCGTCCCCCCACAACGTCACCGTTTCCCCGTAGAGCTTACCCCGGATAATTTTGCGAATGAGATCAAAAATAAAATGCATTTGTCGGCCATCGGTATGGTACCCCGGGCCGTAGAGGGTTGAGGGCACCAGGCAGAGATAGGTCAACCCATATTGTTTATGCAACGCCAGTAGTCCCGCATACAACATCCGCTTAGTCATGGCGTAGGTAAACAGGCTATCAATGGGCATCCCCATTAAATAGTAGGGTTCTTCCAGGGGGACATCGGGATCATAGGCGCAACTGGTTCCCATGCAAATAAACTTGGCTTGGGGTTGTTGTCGTTGCCACCAGTCTAGGATATGGGTATTGATCTTTTGGTTGATCAGCCACTGTTCCCCCGGATGGTAAAGGCAAAAATCCCCCGCTTGGGTCCAAGCCGCCAGATGATAGATTTGATCAAACGATTGGGCCGGGAACTGATCCAGGCTATCGGCTTGGGTTAAGTCACAGGTGCGGGAATTAATCGTTGTCAGTTCATGACCCTGGGCTGCCAACTGAGAACAGAGGGTTGTCCCCAGGAATCCTGTCCCGCCCGTGACCAAAATTTTCATCAACTTTTCCCGCTTGAACACTACATTGTCCCATCATCATACATGATGATTAATTCCCTATCGCCTGAGGCAACAATCCCGTATAATGTGAGGTTTGGGAATAAATTATTAGGAGATGACCAACTAAGATGTCTCGTTATAGAGGACCTCGTCTGCGGATCGTCCGCCGCCTTGGGGAATTACCCGGTTTAAGCCGTAAGTCCCCTCGCCGTGCCTACCCCCCCGGTCAACATGGTCAAGCTCGTCGTAAGCGATCTGAGTACGCCATCCGGTTAGAGGAAAAACAAAAATTACGCCTCAACTACGGGGTCACGGAAAAACAACTGGTACGTTACGTAAAAAAAGCCCGTCGTGCGACGGGTTCTACGGGGCAAGCCCTGCTAGAACTGCTGGAAATGCGCCTCGACAACACGGTATTTCGCCTGGGCATGGCCGGCACCATTCCCGGTGCTCGGCAGTTGGTGTGCCATGGCCACATTACCGTTAACGGCAAAGTGTTGGATATTCCCAGCTATCAATGTCGTCCCGGGGATGTGATTGGTGTGCGGGATCGGGATCGTTCCCGTAACTTGGTGAATACCAATATGGAATTTCCGGGGTTAGCCAATTTACCGTCCCACTTGGAGTTTGACAAAAATACCTTGGTAGGAAAAGTCAATAGCGTCATTGAGCGGGAGTGGATTGCGTTACAAATTAACGAGTTGCTCGTGATTGAGTACTATTCTCGGAAAGCCTAGGGATAGGGGAAGAAGGGAAGAATTTCGATTCTCCCGACCCCGATCGCCAGTTAAATTTACGTTATTTACGATGACGATGGCAGACAGTTCTTGCAAAGGGGTGTCTGCTTTTTTGTCGGGGAATTGCCCCTAACGATCGCCATTGGGATAAATTTCCGTCACCACCCGTTCCGGTTGACTACTGGTGACCACCACACTGTTATTTTCCAAAGAGCCGACGGCCCGATCGCCGGTGAGATTAAATTTCATGCCCTTTTGTTGTTCATAAACCACATTCCCCGTGGCTTCCAGGGTTTGGGGGGCAAAGGCATAGGCCAATTGGTCAGCGTATAACTGGGACTGTTGGGCTTCACTGGTGGCATTGGTTCCCTTTTTCAAGACCGCCTGGTTAGTGACCAAATTCACCGCCCCTTCATTGCCCTGCACAGCAATATTTTTTTCATAATCCACCACCTTAATGGGGCTGTCCGTGGTGGCATACCGTTCCAAATAGGACCAGGTTAAGCGGTCTGTGGCAATCTGTAGGGTCGGCGCCAGGGATTTAAACTCACTGAGTTGACTGAGGTGGACGAGTTGTTTTTTCAGTAACACTTCCGCCCGTCCTGCTTTAACCTCATCCGTTGCCGTTTTGTCTTGAAAGCGCACCAACTGTAAGGGGCGATCGCCAATGATTTTATCCTGTTGAATTTCCCAGGCGATCGCCTCGGTTTTTAGCTCCAAACGCCGGGGATCCTTTTGTTGTTTTTGGGAATGTTCCGTCACCCCCACAATATTACCGGTCAACAACAGTCGTTGGTTGCGGGTGTCGTAGCGCCCTTCGTTGGCGGTGACGGTTAACTCTGGATGCTCCCCCTTTAATTTTTGGCGGGCAATCAGCACCGATTCCTCCGCTAACCATTCCACTTCCTGGGTCCGCAATACCGCTTGATTGCGGGGATCAACGGCCACAATATTGTCCTGTAGGATCAGAGACTTGCCATCTTCCACAATTTGCCCCCTATCGGCTTTCACCTTTAACACCACCTTGCCATCCTGGTAAAAATCCCCCTTGATATCCACTAAGGACGCATTTTGGCGATCGGGGGTGTATTCCCCTTGCTCCACTTGAATCTTCCAGAGGGTTTGTCCCTTGGCATTGGCCTGTTCTAGGGTGGCCTTTTCCAGAGTTAATTGACTTTCCTGTTGGGGGGTTGGGGGTGTTTCCGGCTGGGCCAGGGGATCGGGGGGAGCGCAACTGGTTAACAGGGTGGACACCAAAACCCCTCCGGCACTAATCACAGATAAGCGATGGAGGACAGAACGGAATAGCAACATGGGCAAGGGTCGGGGCAAATCAATCCGAAGGGAGCAAGATCATCGGTGGGTTTATGGATTCTAGCCCAAAAATGGGAGGGGAGACTGGAGGGGATGGGAGGATCAAAAGCCGATAGAATAGGGAACGATATCTTTCTATAAAAAACGAGGTTAACGCGATATGACCCCTTCTTTAGCAAACTTTCTCTGGAGCCTAGTTTTAGGGGCTACCATTGTTGTCATTCCCGCGACTGTCGCGCTAATCTTCATCAGTCAAAAAGATAAAATTCGCCGCTCTTAGGCCGTGCCCCGCTCCTTCGTCGGGGGGGCTGTGGTCAGTCAAGATTGGCGCCCTATGAAAAACCTCCAGTCGGCGATTCAGCAGCAATACTGGAGGCTTATGATTTTTGCGGCAGTGAACGCCTTAGTCGAGGTAACCCATGAGGGTGCTGGGATCGTCAATTTCGTTAGACGCCACGGGACGATTGCCTGAATAGAGTTCACTAATTTTGAGGTGACTCAGGGCGATGGGACGATTACCTGAGATGGTTAATGAACCACTGACTTCCATTAGACTCGCACCAACGGGACGGGTCCCCCCTAAAGCACCATAGGTACTAACAATATGTAATTTGCTGGCTTCAATGGGGCGATTACTGGGTAAACCTTCCGGGGTCGGCAATAATTCAATGCCGCCGCTATGTTTAGATTTAATGGATAACGCCGAGCTTTCCTTCGCTGCCGTAGACTTAGAACGACGGGTACGGGAGCTGGTGGTGCGGCTGGTGGTTTCGGGGGTTTCGTCTTTGGGGGTGGCGTTAGTCCCCTGTTGTTCCTCGGTCATCGGTCTATCTCCTTATAAATAATGATTAACGTATTGACGTCGCCACTTAAGTGGGCATTTACGATCAGGACGGACGAACCACCCCTAATGATTTTGCTAAAATATCGCTCGTGATCATAAAGATACACTGCTAATTGAATGATCAAGATAGCGATCTTTAATAGGGTTCATTATCCCAGACTATAGCCATTTTGCCGCGATGACCTCTGACTTGTTCCAACTCCGCGCCCCTTTTCAACCCACCGGGGATCAACCTACGGCGATCGCCACATTGGTGCAATCTCTCCAACGGGAAAATCAATTCCAAACCTTGTTGGGGGCAACGGGAACGGGCAAAACCTTTACCATGGCATCGGTGATTGCGGAACTGGGTCGGCCGACCTTGGTATTAGCCCACAATAAAACCCTAGCAGCCCAATTATGTAATGAACTGCGGCAATTCTTTCCTGAGAATGCGGTGGAATATTTCATTAGTTATTACGATTATTATCAACCCGAAGCCTATATTCCGGTGACGGATACCTATATTGAAAAAACGGCGTCCAT
>JAYKHU010000191.1:0-3076 GCA_035285105.1 Synechocystis sp. | reverse complement strand
AACCATTAATGTTGATCTGCAACCGATTATTACCCAGGCGATCGAAAAACTGAGTAGTCTGTTAAATTCTGTCGGGAATCAGTTATTTGGCTTGGTGGGGGTTACCATCAGCACCCTGATTAATGGCTTAATTCTGCTGGTATTAACCATTTTCTTAGTCCTAGGGGGGGAAAAACTTTGGGACGGACTGTTTAGCTGGTTCCCTGCCCCGTGGGACCGGGATTTGCGGGAATTAATCCGAGAAACCTTTGAGCGCTACTTTGCCACCCAGGCTATTTTGGCCGGCATTTTAAGCGTTGCCCAAATCATTGTCTTTTCCTTACTGCAAGCGCCCTATGCCATTTTATTCGCCGTCACCATTGGCATAACAACCCTCATCCCCTACGCCAGCGCCCTCAGCATTATTGTGATTAGTTTGCTGTTAATGTTGGAAAATTTTTGGTTGGGGGTCAAAATTTTACTGGCAGCGGTCATCGTCGGCCAGATCAATGATAATGTTGTCTCCCCCCGGCTCATGGGCAATATGACGGGCTTAAATCCGGTGTGGATTATTGTCTCCCTCTTTATTGGTGGGAAATTGGCGGGCATCCTGGGCCTATTGATTGCCGTTCCCTTGGCCAGTGTGTTGAAAGTCACCGCCGATCGCCTACGACCCCGACCGACCCCGACACCACCCCCGCCTGCCTTGCCTGAGCCGCCTAAAAATCCTGCCGTTCCCCTTAACGCCCCTCCCCATGACTGACGATCGCCGTCTGAGCAGCTACGATTACCATTTACCGCCAGAGCGCATTGCCCAAAATCCTGTCACCCCAAGGGATCACTCCCGTTTATTGGTGGTGGACTCTCCGCCCCATTATCACCATCGTCATTTTTACGACCTGCCGGACTATCTCCAACCGGGGGATTTACTGGTTTTAAACGATACCAAAGTGATGCCCGCGCGATTACATGGCCAGGGGGAAACCGGTAGCGCGGTGGAAATTTTGTTGCTGACGGAATGTAACGAGCGGGATTGGCTTGCTTTGGTAAAACCTGGTAAACGGTTCAAAACGGGGGCCAAACTACAATTTCTGCCCCGGGATCCCCAGAAACCTGTTCTATGGGCCCAGGTGCTAGATCGGGATGGGGCCACTGGCGGACGAGTATTGCGCTTTGAACTACCTGACCAGCAACGCCTTTGGGATGTGCTACCCGATTATGGCGAAATTCCCTTTCCCCCCTACGTCACCGAGAGTCAAGCCCAGGATGAGCAATACCAAACTGTTTATGCGGAAAAGTTAGGAGCCGTGGCCGCCCCCACCGCCGGTCTACATTTCACTGATGGGTTGTTAGAAAAGTTAACCCAGCAGGGGATTAACACCACAAAAGTGACCCTCCACGTCGGCATTGGCACCTTTCGCCCCGTGGAAACGGAAAATATCCTCGACCACACCATGCACCAAGAATGGATCGAGGTGGGCCCAACGGCGATCGCCGCCATTGAGGAAACCCAGGCCCAGGGGGGGCGAATTTTTGCGGTGGGGACAACGGTGGTGCGCTGTTTGGAAGGCACGGCCAATATTTGTAATTTCCCCCATCAGCCGTTAACCCCCTATCGAGGACAAACCAATTTGTTTATTTACCCCGGTTATCAATGGCGGGTGGTGGAGGGGTTAATTACCAATTTTCACTTACCCAAATCCAGTCTGTTAATGCTCGTTAGCGCCCTTATTGGCCGGGAACGCTTGCTCTCCCTCTACCAAACGGCGATCGCCGAGCAATACCGCTTCTATTCCTTCGGGGATGCGATGGTTATTTTGCCGGATGCTTACTCTTGGGATGATGGTAACAGTTGCAACGCTTCGGGGAGCGGGGCCTGAATCTCTAACCATTCCTCCCTGCGGGGATGGGTAAAACCGAGACGGTGAGCATGGAGCCAATAGCCGCAATCACTGGGAATGGCGGTGTGATGGTCAGCGGGGATGCCCCCCACAGTGTAGAGGGGATCGTTCCATAGGGGAAACCCCAACGCAGCGAGATGAATGCGAATTTGGTGGGGACGGCCGGTGCGAATCTCGACTTCCACCAAGGTTTTGTCAGGAAACCGCGCCAGCACACGCCCCTGACTAAACGCCGCTTTCCCCGTAGGCATGGCAGCGTAGAGATAGCCCAGTTGGGCATAGGGCATTTTGCCGATCGCCTGGTGACACTCAAAGTACTCCGGTAAATCCCCTGCTGTCACCAGGGCGCGATAAACTTTGCGGCATTGCTGGTCGCGAAGTTGTTGACTCAGACTCCGCCGGGCCAAGGGCGATCGCCCCAGCAGTAAGACCCCAGACGTGCCCCGCCCCAAGCGATGGAGGGGAGATAAGGATTCGTCGGGATATTGAATTTTTAACTGTTGCAGGACGGTGTGGTGGACAAATTCCCCCCCCGGTAACACGGGCAATCCTGACGGTTTATGCACTGCCCACAGGTCTTGATCCTGATACAAAATCGGTAACGCCAACGGTACGTCTGGTTCCTGCCACGGCGATCGCCGGTAGGTCACGGTTTGCCCCCGCTCCAATACCGTTGCTGGGGTAACAGGGCGATCGTTGATTAAAATTTGCCCTGCTTCGATGCGTTGCCGCCAGGTGGTGGAATCGGAATGGTGATAATGGGCAACGTAAAAGTCGAGTACCGTTTGTCCCGCCCCTTTCGCCGTTACCCGATCGGAATAGGTCCAACCGGCGTTAATGTTCCCCATGGTGATTCCCCCGACAATTTACTGTGGACAGGATTGATTTAGCTCTATCAAGTTAATTCGATGCATTGATTAAAGTCGTCAATGTGACCCATAAGCAATCCCAAAACCACTGCTGAGAATTTTCCCCTATGCTAAGAAATGAGCACAATGTTAAGGAAGTTTAAGCAATGACGAATATGATTGCGATTGGATTCAGTGGCTATTTTGCTTTGTTGATTATTTTATTTGCCGCCAAAAACTGGCTTTTAACCGCTAAAACCGATTTTGAAGCGTCGGAAGTGTCAGAATAACGTCTTGAATTTTTCTGTCTGGACAGGAACGGGGGATAATAACCAACGTTGTCCACTA
>JAYKHU010000190.1:0-3995 GCA_035285105.1 Synechocystis sp. | reverse complement strand
AAAAAGCTATGGCAACTAAATTTCCTAAATTTAGCCAGGATCTCGCCCAAGACCCGACTACACGGCGTATTTGGTACGGGATTGCTACGGCCCACGACTTTGAAACCCACGATGGGATGACTGAGGAAAATCTTTACCAAAAGATTTTTGCCTCCCACTTTGGACACATCGCCATCATTTTCCTGTGGACCTCTGGCACCCTGTTCCACGTTGCGTGGCAGGGTAACTTTGAACAGTGGATTAAAGATCCGTTAAATGTCCGTCCCATCGCCCATGCGATTTGGGACCCCCACTTCGGTGAGGGCGCGGTGAATGCCTTTACCCAGGCCGGCGCGTCTAATCCGGTTAACATCGCCTACTCCGGCGTTTACCACTGGTTCTACACCATTGGTATGACAACCAACCAAGACCTTTACCAAGGCGCGGTCTTCCTATTACTGTTAGCTTCCCTGTTCTTATTTGCAGGCTGGTTACACCTCCAACCGAAGTTCCGTCCTAGCTTGGCTTGGTTCAAAAATGCTGAGTCTCGCCTCAACCACCACTTGGCTGGTTTGTTTGGGGTTAGCTCTTTAGCTTGGGCTGGTCACCTGGTACACGTTGCGATTCCCGAAGCCCGTGGTCAACATGTTGGTTGGGATAACTTCCTGTCCACCCCACCCCACCCGGCAGGCTTGATGCCTTTCTTCACCGGTAACTGGGGTGTGTATGCGGCGGATCCCGATACCGCTGGTCACATCTTTGGGACTTCCCAAGGCGCAGGTACGGCAATTTTGACCTTCCTCGGTGGCTTCCACCCTCAAACTGAAGCCCTGTGGTTAACGGACATTGCCCACCACCATTTGGCGATCGCCGTGATCTTCATCATCGCGGGTCACATGTATCGTACCAACTGGGGCATTGGCCACAGCATCAAGGAAATCCTGAATGCCCACAAAGGCCCCTTAACCGGTGCCGGTCATACCAACCTGTACGACACCATCAATAATTCCCTGCATTTCCAACTCGGTTTAGCGTTGGCAAGTTTAGGGGTTATTACCTCCTTGGTGGCTCAGCACATGTATGCCCTACCGTCCTATGCCTTTATCGCTAAGGACTACACCACCCAGGCGGCGCTGTACACCCATCACCAGTACATTGCTGGCTTCTTGATGGTTGGTGCGTTTGCCCACGGCGCAATCTTCTTCGTCCGTGACTACGATCCCGTTGCCAACAAAGACAACGTCTTGGCGCGGATGTTAGAGCACAAGGAAGCCTTGATTTCCCACCTGAGTTGGGTATCCCTCTTCTTGGGCTTCCATACCTTAGGTCTCTACGTTCACAACGACGTAGTCGTTGCCTTTGGTACCCCTGAAAAACAAATCTTAATTGAGCCTGTATTTGCTCAATGGGTGCAAGCCGCGTCCGGTAAAGCCCTCTACGGCTTCGACGTTTTGCTCTCCAACCCCGATAGCATTGCTTCCACCACCGGGGCCGCTTGGTTACCTGGCTGGTTAGACGCTATCAACAGCGGCACGAACTCCTTGTTCCTGTCCATTGGTCCTGGGGACTTCTTGGTTCACCATGCGATCGCCCTAGGGTTACACACCACCGCCCTGATCTTGATCAAAGGTGCGTTGGATGCCCGGGGTTCCAAATTAATGCCGGACAAAAAAGACTTCGGTTACTCCTTCCCTTGCGACGGCCCTGGTCGTGGCGGTACCTGCGACATCTCTGCTTGGGATGCCTTCTACCTCGCCATGTTCTGGATGCTAAACACCTTGGGCTGGTTGACCTTCTACTGGCACTGGAAACACCTCGGGGTTTGGACGGGTAATGTTGCCCAGTTCAACGAAAACTCCACCTACCTGATGGGATGGTTCCGCGATTACCTCTGGGCAAACTCTGCTCAGTTAATCAACGGTTACAATCCCTACGGTGTGAACAACCTGTCTGTTTGGGCGTGGATGTTCCTCTTTGGTCACCTCGTTTGGGCTACCGGTTTTATGTTCCTCATCTCTTGGCGGGGTTACTGGCAAGAGTTGATCGAAACCATCGTTTGGGCCCACGAGCGCACGCCTTTGGCTAACTTGGTTCGTTGGAAAGACAAGCCCGTTGCGCTGTCCATTGTTCAAGCCCGTTTGGTTGGCTTAGCTCAGTTCACCGTTGGCTATGTCCTCACCTACGCGGCATTCTTGATTGCTTCAACGGCGGGCAAGTTCGGTTAAACGACAGCCTCTGTTAGGTAATTGATGTTAATCCCCTGCCTGAATTGGTGGGGGATTTGCGTTTACACTAAAGAAAAAGTTACAAGATTTCCCCCATCTCTGCCGAATATCTCCGGGTTTGGGGATCCCCCTCTATCTGCATTGAAATCATTAGAAAACGAAGCGTGATATTTCCTTTGCTTGGGTTTCCCCCATCTTCTTGACAGTGAGTCATTTTCAAGCCCATGTTGATTAAGCTGTCAGGGGTGGCAAGTTTCCATTTGTCGATAATCGTAGGTTTCTAAGAGCGGCTTATCCTACACTAAAAGCAAGAAGCCCTGAACGGCTTTTCGTTCCCCCCGGTATGACTATGCAAGTTCAATTCCAGATTCTCCGCCAAAAACCCCATCAATCCCCCCATTGGCAATCTTTCGACTTAGAGGTTGAGCAGGGAACCACCATTTTGGATTGTCTCAATCAGATTAAGTGGGAACAGGATGGTAGTCTTAACTTCCGTAAAAATTGTCGCAATACCATCTGTGGCAGTTGCAGTATGCGGATTAATGGGCGATCGGCGTTGGCGTGTAAAGAGAATGTCAGCAGTGAAACGAAGCTGTTTACCCAGGTGAATGAAGCGGGGATTCCGGTCATTACCGTGGCACCGATGGGGAATTTGCCCGTTATTAAAGATTTAATCGTGGATATGCAACCCTTTTGGAATGATTTGCAGCGGGTAGAACCCTATGTGAGTACCAAAGGGCGACAAGTGCCGGAGCGAGAATTTTTACAAATGCCAGCGGAGCGGGATCAGCTCAATCAAATGGGGAATTGCATTCTCTGTGGGGCTTGTTATTCCGAATGCAATGCCAAAGCTGTTAATCCGGACTTTGTGGGGCCCCATGCTTTGGCGAAAGCGAACCGCCTACTGAAAGACTGTCGGGATGGGGAAACGGAAGCCCGGCTGGAAACCTACAACGAAGGGACTGCTGGGGTTTGGGGCTGTACCCGTTGCTACTTCTGTAACGAAGTGTGCCCGATGGAAGTGGCCCCGATGGATCAAATCGGCAAAATTAAATCCGAATTACTCAGCCGTAAAACTGCCCAGGATAGTCGCACCATTCGCCACCGTAAGGTGATGGTGGATTTGGTGAAAGCCGGGGGCTGGGTGGATGAGCGCAAATTCGGGCTATACGTGATGGGAAATTTCTTCCGGGATTTAAAGGGCATTGCCAGCATTTTACCGTTGGGTTTGCGGATGATCGGTAGCGGCAAGTTTCCCCTTAGTTTTGAGGCCTCGGAAGGTACAGCGGAGGTGCGGGGCTTAATTGAGCGGGTACAACAAGCGGCCCATGCCCCGAAATCGGAGGATAAGTAAGTTTCCCCTTACACCAAATCAAACCAGAGAAATTCACAATCGGTTTGGGCGTGGAGTTTAAGGGCCGATTCCACCATCACCGCGACGCCATCCCCAGCTTGGATGGGCAATTGATTGATCAATAACTCTCCTTTCGTCATCTGGAGCCAACCATAGCGACTGGGATCAAGCTCAATAGTTAATGTTTCCTCGGTGGGTAAACGTCCCACAGAAAGGGTCATATCTTGATGAACTTTGACGGTGTCGTCTGACCCGGTGGGACTGGCAATGAGTTGTAATTTTCCGGCGTTTTCCCCTAGGGCGATCGCCTTCTCTTCGTAGCTGGGGGGTAATCCAGTTTGATTGGGTTCGATCCAAATTTGCAACAGGTGAACCGGGCGATCGCCAGAGGCATTAAATTCACTGTGAACAATGCCGGTGCCGGCGGTCATGCGTTG
>JAYKHU010000189.1:0-10168 GCA_035285105.1 Synechocystis sp. | reverse complement strand
AAATTCAGGTCTTTATGCAGGCTGTTTCGCTACCGGAATTAGTCAAAACTTTCCAAGACTTAGGCTTCACCTATGTCACGTTAGATTTAGAAGGCTACCAAAGCGGCAAACTCAATCGGGTGTTATCAAACTCAGTGAATTAATACATCGGTTTAATCAACGGCACGCAGTCAAACTTAGATCATGATGAATCCCCTATTTACCATTGGTCACTCCAACCACAGCCCTGAAAAGTTTGTTGAACTCTTGGAATACCATGGCATCACTGCCTTGGCCGATGTGCGTTCCCTGCCCTATAGCCGATATTTACCCCACTTTAATCAGCCTGCGCTCAAAACCCTACTGCCCCAGGCGGAGATCCGCTACGTGTTTCTAGGGGCAGAATTAGGGGCCCGTCCCGATAACCCAGACTGTTATGTGGAGGGCAAAGCGCTTTACGAAAAAATTGCAGCGACCGATAACTTTCAAAAGGGATTAAAGCGACTACTCAAAGGGGCTAATGATTACCGCATTGCGTTAATGTGTGCGGAGAAAGATCCCCTCACTTGTCATCGTGCCATCCTGATTTGTCAACATCTCCTGTCTTTCAACCTTGAGATTGGTCATATTCATAGTAACGGCAAGCTAGAATATCATGAAGAACTGGAAGAACGGATGCTCGAAGCACAAGGACTTCAAGATCCTGAACCGGTTTCCCAACTTTCTCTATTTCCAGAACCATCCAAACCCTGTCTTGATCGCCCAACCCGTCTACGGCAAGCCTATCAACAACAGGGCGAGAAAATCGCCTATGTAGAAAAAAATAATGGCTAAATTATTTACGATTGGATTTACAAAGAAATCGGCGGCTGACTTTTTTGGGCGGTTGCAAGCAGCAGGGGTATGCCGAGTGATCGATACCCGTTTGAATAATACATCTCAGTTATCAGCCTTTGCGAAGCAGCCTGATCTTGAGTATTTTCTGAAAAGGCTTGATGGAATTGATTATGAACATCAACTACCCTTAGCCCCAACTAAAAATATATTAGATGCATATAAAAAGAAACAAATGAGTTGGCAGGATTATGAAAAAAATTATTTAGAGTTAATTGAGCAAAGAGCAGTGGAATCCAAATTAGATATTAAGAAATTAGAAAATTCTTGTTTACTGTGCAGCGAAGATAAACCTCACCATTGTCATCGCCGCTTAGCAGCAGAATATTTGCAACGTCAGTTTAAAGATCTTGAAATTATCCATTTGTAATTTTCCAATAATCTTTTGTTCGCAAAGTGAGATAGCATGGAAATTATCTGTTTGGCTAACTCTTATAAAAATCACAATCGCTGTATTGCAGGGATTAACTTAGCAGAAAAGCGTTGGATTCGGCCAATTTCTATCGAAGATGGTTCTATTCCTTTGGGGATTGCGGAACCAATTAATATTTTAGATGTATTAGAAATCCCCATTAACGATCAAACCAGTGGTCATGAAATAGAAAATTCTCATTATGATCACAGCCAGCCTTGGCGTGTTGTTCGTAAAGCGGAAGTTACCGAAGTGTTACGCTTTCGGGAATGTGCTCTACTGCATTCTAATTATCAAAAATCTATTCCTTTTCAATATTTGAAAAGACAAGCACCAGTCAGAACCTTGCAATTAATTGAAGTAAAACAACTAGAATGCGTTGCTAATTCTTATGACCCTGGTAAATGGCGAGCTATTATCCATGATTCTCAATTTTCCCTAGAAGAATGCTACTTAAGCATTACAGATCCTGTTGCTCTACAAAAATTAAACCACGGGGAAGCCATTAGCCATCACTGCCTAATCATCTTAAGTTTTAGTCAACCTTGGCGACCTGATAATCACGATGAGGAAAAATGTTATCGATTAGTTGCTGGAATCATTGAATCCCCCCCAGATTTGGACTTAATTCTCATAGAAATGCAGCGAGTTGGGTGGTCAGAAAAAGATGGTAAAAAATATCTTCAGGATACTTTTGCTAAACAATCTCGCTACCAATTAACATCCGCTGAATGCCAACGGGTTATTAGATATTTACAGGGTCTGTAGTAAATCTTCTACAATGGGGGGTCGCTGCCCAGAACCGTTGTCCATGACTGAAACCTTTCCCCTTGGCACTGTCAAAGAGCCTCAACAGGATTATCGTCCCCTCGATCGCCAGAAATTAACCCCCATGTTCCAGCACTATACCGAAGTGAAGGAGCAGTATCCGGGGGCGTTGTTGCTGTATCGGGTGGGGGATTTCTTTGAATGTTTTTTTCAGGATGCGGTGATTATTGCCCGGGAGTTGGAGTTAATTCTCACCAGTAAGGAAGGGGGCAAGGAGATTGGACGGGTGGCGATGACTGGGGTTCCCCACCATGCCCTGGAACGCTATGCCCGGCAGTTGGTGGAAAAGGGTTATGCGGTGGCTATCTGTGACCAGGTGGAGGATGCGGCGGCGGCCCAGGCAGAAAAGCGGATGGTGGAGCGGCAAGTGACCAAACTGTTGACCCCCGGCACGTTAACCGATGACAGTATGCTCCCCGCCAAGCGTAATAATTTCCTAGCGGCGATCGCCTGGGTGGAGGATAAATGGGGGCTAGCCCATGGGGATATTTCCACTGGGGAGTTTTACACCTGTCAGTCCCAAAACCTGGACGAGTTAGCGGTGGAACTGTTGCGCCTGCAACCCTCGGAGGTGTTAATTCCCACTGCTGCCCCTGATGTACGCAATATTCTTCGACCGGGGGAAAGTTCGGAACATATCCCCAAAGAATTACCCAATAGTTTTTGCTATTCCCTGCGATCACAAACCCCTTTCTCCTTAGTGGAAGCCAAACAACGATTACTCACCACCTTTCGGGTTAAATCCCTGGAGGGGTTCGGGTGTGAAAATCTTCCCTTGGCGATCCGGGCGGCCGGAGGATTACTGGAATATATCGAAGATACCCAAAAGGCGAATATTGTCCCCATTCAACCCCTCAAAACCTACGCCCTCACGGATTTCCTCGTCCTGGATCACCAAACCCGCCGTAATTTAGAGATTAATCAAACGGTGCGGGATGGTAGTTTTCACGGTTCCCTGCTCTGGGCATTGGACAGAACTGCCACCACTATGGGGGGGCGGGCGTTACGCCGTTGGTTATTACAACCCCTATTGGATTTAGCGGGGATTCAGGCCCGTCAGGAAACCATTCAGGAATTACGAGATAATCCCCCCCTGCGTCAGGATTTACGGCAATTACTGCGGCAAATTTACGACTTGGAACGGTTAACGGGGCGGGTGGGGGCCGGCACTGCCAATGCTCGGGATGTGTATGGTTTGGCAGAATCCCTGGTGAAGTTAACGGCGTTAGCTGCCTTGGCTAAGGAAGGCACTAGCCCCTACCTGAAGGCCCTGCAACAGGTTCCCCCGGAGCTAGAACAATTAGGCAAATATGTGCTGGCCCATCTGGTGGAAAATCCTCCTCTACAAATTAAAGAAGGGGGCGTGATTCGGCCGGGGGTCAATGCAGCGCTGGATGAAATGCGACAGCGCTTAGGAGACGACAAGCAATGGTTAGCCAATTTGGAAGTGACGGAGCGGGAAAAAACGGAAATTCCTAACCTCAAGGTGGGCTATAACAAGGCCTTTGGTTATTATCTGAGCTTACCCCGCAGTAAAGCGGAGAAAGCACCGGCTAACTATATTCGCAAACAGACCTTGGTGAATGAGGAACGCTACATTACCCCGGAATTAAAGGAGCGGGAAACCCGGATTTTAACGGCCCAGGATGACTTAAATCAGTTGGAGTACGAAATCTTTACCGAAGTGCGTTCCCAGGTGGCGGCTAAGGCCCAACCCATCCGGGATGTGGCCAAAGCGGTGGCGGCGATCGATGTGTTAGCCAGTTTGGCCGAAGTGGCTGTCTATCACGATTATTGCTGTCCCCAGATGCAGGAAACCCCGGCGGTGATTGAAATTAACGGCGGACGCCATCCCGTGGTGGAACAATCCCTGGGGGCCGGCTTTTTTGTCCCCAATGATACGAATTTAGGTCAAGACCATTGGCATCCAGATTTGGTGATTTTGACCGGTCCCAATGCCAGTGGCAAAAGTTGTTATCTGCGCCAAGTCGGCCTGATTCAACTCATGGCCCAAACCGGCAGTTTCGTTCCCGCTAAAGCGGCAACGTTGAGCATTTGCGATCGCATTTTTACCCGGGTGGGGGCGGTGGATGATCTGGCTACGGGACAATCGACGTTTATGGTGGAAATGAATGAAACCGCCAATATTCTCAACCACGCCACGGCTAAATCCTTGGTCTTACTAGATGAAATTGGTCGCGGCACGGCTACCTTTGACGGCCTGGCGATCGCCTGGTCGGTGGCGGAATATTTAGCCAAGGAAATTCAAGCCAGAACGATTTTTGCCACCCACTACCATGAGTTAAATGAATTAGCCTCGTTGTTAGAAAATGTGGCCAATTTTCAAGTGACAGTGAAAGAATTACCCCACGAAATTGTCTTTTTACACCAAGTCCAACCTGGAGGGGCCGATAAATCCTATGGCATCGAAGCGGGGCGCCTCGCGGGCTTACCCCAGGTGGTGATTGAGCGGGCTAGACAGGTGATGGGGCAAATTGAAAAGCATAGTAAAATTGCCGTCGGCCTCCGTAAGGGTCAACGGCGATCTCCCCCCCCGGCAAAAACAAATCAAGCCCTCGATGATGGCATTGAACAACTGGATATTTTTGGGGGATAGGCGCAACATTTACGTCATTGAACAGACCAGCTACTGAACATTTAACGCCGATAACAGCGCCTTCGCTTTTTGCAACGACTCCAACCATTCCCGATGGGGATCACTGTCGGCCACAATACCCGCCCCCACCTGCCCGATCGCCTGATGGCCAGTGACCAAGAGGGTACGAATGAGAATATTGAGATCGAGGTGTCCCCGCTGATCCCAGTAGCCACAGGAACCGTAGAATAAACTGCGCCGCACCGGTTCCAACTCTTCAATGATTTCTAAACAGCGAACTTTGGGACAGCCGGTGATGGTTCCCCCTGGAAACAAGGCTTTGACCAACGTCACCCCATCTTGATCCTCCCGCAATCGCCCCCGCACATTACTGACTAAATGGGACACATGGCTGTAACGTTCGATCGCCAATAATTCATCCACTTCCACTGTGCCCCAGTCACAGACCCGCCCCAGGTCATTGCGTTCCAAGTCCACTAGCATAATGTGTTCCGCCAATTCCTTGCGGTTGGCCTGGAGTTCGGACTGGAGGATTTGATCCTCCGCCGGGGTTTTCCCCCTCGGCCGGGTGCCGGCGATCGGTCGGGTTTGGGCCCACTTTCCCTGTAGCTGTACCAATCTTTCGGGGGAACAACTGACCACATCCCCCCACGGCGATCGCCAATAACTGGCAAAGGGGGAGGGATTGATCCGGTGAAGGCGTTGATACAGGGCCCAGCTATCCCATGGGGCGGGACTCTGGGCGGTAAACCGGAGGGTTAAATTGGCTTGAAAAATATCCCCCGCTTTGATGTAGTCCTTCGCCCGTTTGACCCTGGTTTCATACTCCTGTTGTCCGGTGGTGAACTGTAGGGAAAGAACCGGAAAGTTGTGATCCGAATGATTTTTGGGACGCGTTTCTAGCTGAAGGGCTAACGCTGCCTGGGTTTGAGGATCAGTGGTGGCTAACCAAAGCTGTTGTTCCTGGTGATCCAACACCGCAAAATCCGCCGGTTCATACCAGTAGGCCACGGGAAAGGGTAACCCATCGGAGCGTAAATAGGGTAATGTCTCAATCTCCCAGGCGGCATCAAATCCTAACCAGCCGAGCCATCCCCCCTGGAACGGTAAATGGTCAGGAATGGGGGGCGAAACGCTAGCTTGCTGGGTTAATTGCTGTAAAAACGGAAAAATTTCCGATAATGGCGGCGTCCACCATCGTCCCGGTCGGGGTTTCCCCGCACAAATTGAGTAACGTCCTAACTGGGGATAGTCCGGTGATGGGGGATAGGGACTTTCTAAGAGCGTGGCCACGGGCGATCGGGCAAATAACTGCTGAAAAATATCACTGCCGGTGCGACCCTGTAGCGGCAAACAACGCCAATGCCAGGGATGTACTGTGCCCAATTCCCCGGTCATTACGCCATCCCTCCCCACGTAAATCGCGCCCCCCAAAACAGGAGCAACGCCCCAAGGACGAGCCAATCCCACCGAATTAGCCGTAGTTGATGCCATTCCACCCGATGCTCATTGGGACTGGTAAATCCCCGCACTTCCATGGCGATCGCCATTTGTTCGGCCCGCAGTAGGAGGTTTTCCAGCAACCGTTCCACCACCAACAGCCAGATCTGGGCGCTGCGTTTTAGCCCCAGTTTTTTCCAGTTAATAGCCCGGGTCCGGATAGAGCGGGCCAGGTTTTGAATTTCCTCCAATACCAGGGGGATAAAGCGGAGGGAAAGGGTCAAAATTAGGGTAATTTCGGTGATGGGCAGTTTAAACCGTCGTAACGGGGCCATCAATTCTTCCAACGCCGCAGTAATTTCCTCCGGGGCGGTGGTCAACAAATATAAGTTGGTGCTATAAATCAGGGTGAAAATTAAGGTGCTAATGCGAATCCCCAATTCCAACGATCGCCGGGTGACGAGCAATTTCCCCCATTCAAAAAGGACATACTGGTAGGCCGTGGGCGGAACGCTCAAGTCATTCCCTGGCGATCGGGGCTGGGACAATACCGAAAATCCATCGGGACTAAACGCCGTCAACACCAATACCAGCAGACACAGGAAAAAAAGCCAGCCCATCTGCTGCTTCCAGACCCGCCAGGGAATCCCCACAAAAACCGTAATCACAATCAAAAACAGGGAAACCCCCACCCGCCAAGCCGCATTGGCCAACAACGGTGCCAGCAAAAAACTCATCAGCCAAGCCAGTTTGACCCGGGGATCAAGGCGGTGCAGCCAGGTAATCGGATTTTCTAAATACAAGCCGATGGGCAAAGATCGCATCAAATCCATAGCGTCGCCAACCGTCCCTTAAACGTTGTTATTTCTAGCATTTTGACATTCTCAATCATTTCCGCAAAGCGTGGTCAACTTGGAGATGTAAACTCCCCCGATCTTGATCGTTGGTCAATACCACATCGGCCTGGTTAATTTTTGCCGCCAACGGCATTTGACTGGCAATGCGGGCTAACGCTTGGGGTTTTGTGAAGCCATTGCGAGCCATTAAGCGGGTTAACTGGGTGTCGGGGTCACAGGCCACCACCCAAATTTCCGTTACCCAGTCCGTTAACTGGGCTTCAAATAGGAGGGGAATCATCAGGACGATGATCGGGGCTGTCAATAATTCAGCTAGGGCCCGTTGAAATCCCTGCTTTACGTAGGGATGAATCTGAGCTTCCACCCAGGCTTTTTCAGTATTGTCATTGAAAATAATTTCCCCCAAAGCCCCCCGGTTTAACCTGCCATCCTTCTGTAAAATGTCTGGGCCATAGCGGTTGGCGATCGCCGTCAGAATAGGAGAGTTTGGTGCCACCGCATCCCGGGCATAAAGATCAGCATCCAGAACGGGAATGTTATGGCGATCGTGCAAATACGCCGCAACGGTACTTTTTCCTGTGGCAATGCCCCCTGTTAAGCCAATTAACCGTCGATCCATGGCTGAAGTTATCCCCTAAAACAAAAAAAGAGTAGAGGCTTTCACCTGTACTCCATACCAAATTAAGTCAAGTAACGAAAAAGTCGTTCTGGGAGATCACTGGTTATTTAACCGATACCGTGGCGAAATCTGTGTGGGGGATTTGCGGCGCGGTTAACGCTTGGGCGTAAATACCAGGATTGGTTTCAGCAATCTGGATGTAGGATTGACGGACGTTGCTATTCACCGCAACGGTGGTGGCGTCATAAACCTGGGTTGCCAATTTGGGGTAGAGTCCCACTGCAATAACCGGCACCAGGAAGCAAGCGGCAATGAAGACTTCCCGGGGATAGGCATCGTCGTACCGTGCATCCCCTGGTAATACGCAGCTCGTGCCGAAACAAACCGCTTCTTGGTCAGACTTCGGTGTGAGGGAGTCTTCACCTAAGTTACAGGAGGGCAAGGCATCGGTGCCGTAGAATAATTGCCGCAACATGGAGAGCAGATAAATGGGGGTTAAGACCAGACCCACGGCGGCCAGGAAGACGGTCACTGTCCGGAAGGTGGGGCTGTAGATATCGCTGGTGCTGACCCCTACAAAGACGGCCAACTCACTGGCAAAACCACTCATTCCCGGTAAGGCGAGGGACGCCATAGCTCCAATGGTGAACAGGGCAAAGACTGTGGGCATCACTTTACCGATATTCCCCATTTGAGCCAAAGATAATGTGTGGGTGCGGTCGTAGGTTACCCCCGCCATAAAGAAGAGGACGGCGGCAATTAACCCGTGGGAGAGCATTTGCAGCATGGCACCACTGATGCCTAAGTCCGTGAAGGAGGCGATTCCCAGGAGCACAAACCCCATGTGGGAAACGGAGGAATAGGCCAAACGGCGCTTCATGTTGTCCTGGGCAAAGGAGGAAAAACCACCGTAGATGATATTGACAACCCCTAGAATGACCAGAATCGGCGCAAAGTAAACGTGGGCATCGTCCAGTAAACCCAGATTCAGGCGGATAAGACCGTAACCGCCCATTTTCAATAAAACGCCTGCCAAAATCATCGAGACAGGGGCAGAGGCTTCACCGTGGGCATCTGGTAGCCAAGTGTGGAAGGGAAAGATCGCAAGTTTGACGCCAAAGGCGAGGAGTAGACCACCATACAGGAAAATTTCCAGGGCGATCGGATAGTTTTTCAACCCTAATTCCGCAATGTCGAAGGTGGTGACGTCACCGTAGAAGGCCATGCCGAGGGCGGCGACTAGGATGAAAATCGATGCCGCAGCGGTGTAGAGTAAAAACTTCATCGCGGCATACTGTCGCCGTTGACCGCCCCAAATGCAGACGAGGAGGTAGACCGGAACCAATTCCAGTTCCCACATAATGAAGAGTAGGAGCATATCTTGGGCAACAAAGACCCCAATCTGAGCCGCGTAAAGCACTAGCATCAGAAAGTAGAAAAGACGGGGCTTGTGATCCACCTGCCAGGCGGCGAAGATAGACAGGGTGGTGACCAGACCGGCTAACAGCACTAAAGGCATGGAAATGCCGTCAACAGAAACGCTCCAACTCAAACCAAACTGGGGAATCCAGCTAAATTTTTCGTGGAGTTGAAATCCGGAATTGTGAATATCGTAGTGGCTCCAGAAAACATAGGTCATCAAAACAAAATCCGCTAGTGCTACACCTAGGGCATACCAGCGGACTTGTTTTCCGTCTTTGTCGGGGAGGAGCGGAATGAAGAGGGCGGCGACTAACGGTAATGCGATTAGCGTTGTCAGCCAGGGGAAATTTTCCAACATGGTGGCGATGAGAATAAATACCTAGTGATCTCCTCTGTCATTATATTAAACTTTGTAAACTTTTGAGAAGTTTTTTTTAATGGATAGCATTATGATTAGCTATTGGTCATTAATCAATGGCGAGTATTGACTATTGTTTTTGCCTAATCTTGTTAACAATCTGGGTCACGATGGCGATCGCCGTTTGAATCTCATCGGGGGTAGTAAAGCGGCTTAACCCGAAGCGGAGACTGGCTTGGGCTTGGGCGCGATTCCGTCCTAGGGCTTGGAGGACGTAGGAGGCCTGGGACTTGTGGCTAGAGCAAGCGGAACCAGAGGAGAGGGCCAGGTGGGGTTGGATAGCCAGTAATAATTGTTGCCCTTGGACTCCCTCAAAACTGACATTGAGGTTGCCGGGAAGTCGTTCTGTCCAGTCGCCGTTGAGCATGACCCCGCCAATTTTTTTAAGTCCTTGCCACAGTTGCTCCCTGAGATAGCGTTGGCGATCGCCTTCGGTTTCTCGACTGGCTTCCCCTAATTCCAACGCCTTAGCCATGCCAACAATTAAGGGAGTGGGTAAGGTTCCGGCCCTTAATCCCCCCTCTTGCCCACCACCGTGGAGTTGGGGGGGCAGGGTAATCCCCGAGCGTCGATAGAGACCCCCAATGCCCTTGGGACCATGAATTTTATGGGCAGTGAAGGAAAGTAAATCAATGCCGAGAGCATCCACATCTAAGGGGACTTTGGCGATCGCCTGGGCCGC
>JAYKHU010000188.1:0-10628 GCA_035285105.1 Synechocystis sp. | reverse complement strand
TCTTTGACACACGCTTTTTACTCGACCGGCGATCGCCCAATACCATCGTCTTTAAACCCAATCAGGACTTGCTCAATCCGAATCTCAACATTGCCATGCGCACCATTGTGTCCGACTTGCCCCAATCTGCCCGGATGCGATCGGAAAACACCAATGAATATCCAGACGACAGCTTGAACCAAATCCAACGGGTGGATATTCGCCTCGTCATCGACGGTAACTTGGGACAAATTCTACCGAATCTCAATCCCCGTTACGCTGCGGTGTGTGACCCCACAGTCACGTTTCGTCCTTTACCGGGGGTCGGCAGTTTTGATGAATACCAACTCGATCGCCTGTCAAATTGTCTCCAAATTCTGGCCGCCAAGGGCTTGGATAATGAACAAATTTTTAGCAATCCAGCGTTAACGTTAACCAGCAGCCCCCCCCGCAGTGAAGGGGAAATTGTGCGTTTGCTGGGAGAACAGGTGATTGTTTTAGTGGATGCGTTGCAGGGGAAAAATTCTAGTCAACTGCTCCAAGTGGGGATTACCCAGTTGGCTATCCCCATGATTTTCCAAGGACTGGTGTACGATGTGGAAACCGCTATCAGTGACACGGTTAAAAGTACTGATTTTCGAGTGGTGCCCTTTTTAGAGGCAATTTATGAAATCGAAGAACAGGGTTATATGCGCTTTACCTACGATTACAGTTTCAATGAGTTTCGAGTCCGCTATGAAAAACAGTTTTGAGGAACGGAGCAAATAAAAAATCCGTGACCCCGGGGCCACAGATAGTAGGTTGATGACTGACGCCTAAACGAGTCAGAAAAAATTAGTAGGCGCCGTTATTATTGGGAAAGAGCATTACCCCCAGGGTTTTAGCAATAATCAGCAAATCCAGGGTCATTGTACGGTAATGAACGTAATAAACGTCAATTTGTACTCGTTCGGGGTAAGGAATATCATTGCGCCCCGACACCTGCCACAGCCCGGTTAAGCCTGGCTTGATGCTCAGCACTTGATTAATTTGACGACCGTACTTTTGTAGTTCATCGGGGATCAGGGGACGGGGGCCCACCACGCTCATATCCCCTTTGAGGACATTCCAGAATTGGGGAAATTCATCCAGGCTGGTTAAGCGTAAAAATTTACCAATCCAGGTAATCCGGGGATCATCCCGCAGTTTGAAATCACGCTCAAATTCTTCGCGGGTCCGGGGACAGTTAGTCATCATCGCTTCGAGTATTTCGTCAGCGTTGGTGACCATGGTACGAAACTTGATGCACTTGAAACGTTTAAACTTACGACCCACCCGCTCTTGGACATAAAAAATAGGACCGGGGGAACTGACGGCAATCATCAGGGCGATCGCCAAATAGAGCGGAGAGCACAAAATCAAGACAGACAGGGAGAAACCAATATCAAAAAGCCGTTTTGCCAGGACTTTTTCAAAGAACTTAGCACGGGAACTTTGATACCTTCTCGGAGAGACCGTAGGATAAAATCCGCGTCTCATTAAAGCTCGGAGAGCCTTAACAGAGATCGGTGAGCTATTAGCAGTCATCGTACTCCATCACACATCACACCAATATAGTCCCAATCATAAAGCCTGAAATGGCAAATTTTGCGATCGTGGGCTGAAAAGTTTGGGACTGGGTCTGTCAATTCGCTTAACTAAAAACGCCTTGACAGTATTTTTCGAGTAACGTCAAGTAGGACGTTTCGAATATTTTAGAAGAAAAACGGTTCGCTTGCTGGCGACAGTTCTCTGGATCGATCTGATGGTTAATTTCACAAAAAGTTTCAATCGCTGCAACTAAGGAAGCGGGGGTCTGTTGACGGAACCAAAGCCCGGTGGCAGTTTCCGGGGTTTGAAAATAATCAATGACCGTTTCTAAGGCACCACCTTTCCCAAAGGCAACAACGGGGGTACCACAGGCCTGGGCTTCCACCAGGGCAATGCCAAAATCTTCACAGGCCGCATAAACAAATGCCTTGGCCCGGGCCATATAATCTTCCACCACGGTGTTGGGCTGGGACCCTAACAGTTGAATATTGGGTTTGGCGATCGCCTGTAGGGCCGCCATGTCAGGGCCATCACCAATCACCACCAGGGGCAATTGCAACTGGTTAAACGCCTGGACAATCAGCTTAATTTGCTTGTAACTTACTAACCGACAAACGGTGAGGAAAAAATCATCCTTTTGGGATTGATAGCGAAAGCGCTCCAGATTAACCGGGGGATAAACCACCTCCGCCGGACGACGGTAACAACGCCAAATACGTCGGGCCGTATGCTGGGAATTGGCTAAAAAGTAATCCACCCGGTTGGCGGAAATCACATCCCATTGACGCAGTTGATGTAAGAGATAGCGGGTCAGCACCCCCGGCAGACCCCGACCGGCGCTGCTGTTGTGGAGGTAATCAAAGGTTAAATCCCAGGCATAGCGCATGGGGGTATGGCAATAGCAAATATGTAATTGATCCGGGGCCGTTAATACCCCCTTGGCCACCGCATGGGAGGAAGACAAAATTACGTCATAGTCCCGCAAATCCAACTGCTCGATCGCCAGGGGCAGGAGGGGCAAATATTTTTGGACTCCCTTGGCGCCCCAGGGAAACCGTTGTAAAAACGTCGTCCCAATGGTGCGACCGTAGAGATAACTGTCGGGGTTGCGGGATTCAAAATCGATCAGGGCGTACAAATCCGCCGGGACATGGTGCAGAATTTCCTGCACCACTAATTCCGAACCCCCCGTGGCGTGGGGGGTTAACCATTCATGGACGAGGGCATATTTCACCAAGGCTACATTCGTCCCCGCAGCATCATGGCCATTTCGTTGGGCACGGGGGCCAGACTCAATGCAGTTTCCTCCGTAATCCGCCCTTCCTGGTACAGATTGAACAGGGATTGGTTGGCGGTGATCATGCCATCGTATTCCCCATCCTGCATCAGTTCGGCAATTTCATCATATTTACCTTGGCGGACGTAATCCTTAACCGTTTCCGTATTGATCAAAATATCGTGGAAACCGGCCCGTTTACCGTCCGTTGTCCGACATAACCCCTGGGCAATAATAGCCACCAAGGATTCGGCGATCGCCGTTCGCATGGCCGGTTGTTCCTCAGCGGTGTACAGGGTCAAAATCCGTTCTAGGGTTTTAATGGCGCTGTTGGTGTGGAGGGTTCCCATTACCAAGTGTCCGGTTTGGGCAGCCTTTAAGGCCGTATTAACGGTGCTTTTATCCCGCATTTCCCCCACCAGAATGATGTCCGGATCTTCCCGCAGGGCCGCTTTCAAGGCATTGTCAAATTCGAGGGTATGCATCCCCACTTCCCGTTGTTTAATCAACGATCGCCGACTTTGGTGGACAAATTCCACCGGATCTTCAATGGTGATGATGTGTTTGGCGTGTTCTTTGTTGATGTAATCCACCATCGCCGCCATGGTGGTGGATTTCCCTGACCCGGTGGGCCCTGTGACCAAGATTAACCCCTTATGGGCATCGGAGACCGTCCGCAGAATTTCCGGCAGTCGTAACTGCTCCATGGTCAGAATTTTTAAGGGAATCAACCGCAGTACCATGGACGATCCCAGCAAACTCTCGAAAACGTTGATCCGTATCCGGGCAAACTCATATTGGGTAGCGCCATCAAATTCTAGCTCTCGTTTAAACCGCTGAATTTCGTCTTCGCTAAGAATTTCCCGTAACCAACTCATAAACGTCGACTGGTCCGTGGGGGGATAATCCAAGGGCACCATTTCCCCCCGGTCCCGCATCCGAGGGGCTTCTCCCACCCCCACATGGACATCGGAAAAGCCTTCATCAAACGCTAAGCGGATTAATTCTTCTAAACTCGGTTGTCCTGGCGATCGCCCGGTGGTGACATGGGAGGCCGGGGCAGCAGACTGGGCCGGGGGCGGTGGGGGAGCAACCTTTGGGGGAGATGGGGCGTTATTGAGTGGTGGCGCCATAAACTGGGTTTCCGGTGCCATACTCTCCTGGGCCGGCGGAGTAGACCGAGCTTTTGGGGTGGGTAAGGGGGGTAACGGGGGAACCGAGGGGCGAGGAGATTGAGTCATGGGCTTTTTTTCACCGATGTCTTACTGAAAAGCGGGTTAAGGATTAGCGCAAAGTTGCGATCGTTGCTGAGCGACGAAAATCAAACTTGCTTTGTTAATAGATTAATGGAGACCTGGGGAATTTCTACTATCTCTTTAACAAATCGCTGTAATTCAGCATAACTACTGAAGGAAACTCGGGGAAAAGACCGATCGCCCCTGGCCGGATTTAGCCGGTGTTCAAGCGGGCAATTTTCATGAGAACCCCCAAGATATTTATGAAGAAATGTAAATAAAGCTTAAAAATAAGAATGAGTGGCTTAAATATGACCGGCTCAAACTAAAGCCCTTGAAATAAGGGGATCACTTACAAATGACAACTTCTTGCTGCGATTTAGGTTTAACCCTAGACATAACCAGTAAAGACTAATCTCAATCCTGGGTCCCAAGGGCATTGTTTAGAAAAGATTCTTGAGGGTTGTCAACTATTTTGTGTAAATAATTGTTAAAAAAACTCAGGTTTGCTTAAGCATTTCCTATACTGGATTCACAAGCCCTTTAAAGGAAGCTCAAGGTATTGAGGTTTTTGAAGAAGGGACCTGTGGTTTGAATTTGTTGTTGCTGGAGTTAAGTGTTATGGAACTTTCATCAAGAGAAGGAGCAGGGATGAGCTACACGCTCACCCTAATGAAGAGTTTTTCGGTATGGGCATTTACGCTACTCGTGTGCCTCCTAGTGGTTGGTTTCCCCTTAGTGGTTGTGATGGCAACCATTGGCGTTTTGGCAACGGTGGTTTTACAGTCGGTGTTACCCATGAGTGCGGTGTTGCTGGTGGCGAGTAGTTTATTTGGTGGCACAATTTTGATGGTGTTGACCGGTGCGGCAATGCTGACCCTGCGAGGTATTCATCCCCAGGAAGTGAAATGGTTAAATTGGCTGCATGGTGAAGAGACGTTAATTCATAAGCCCGTATTTGCAGCATGTCCGTTGACCTGTGATCTCGCCCGGTAGTGTTATTAAGCCTTCACAAAAAAAGCGACTTACCTCAGGCCAACGCCTAGTAGTCGCTTTTTTTGAATAAATATTAAAGATTGAGTTGATTGATTGGATAGATTAAGTGACGCTAAAGACAATCACAAAGCCTAGAACAGCCCCGAAAACGATTAAGGCGTAAAACTGAGCACGACCATTTTCGAGATACTTCAACCCTTCGCCACTGACCAGGGTGACTAACCCCGTCAAATTGACTGCGCCATCGATGACTTTGTAGTCCACTTCCATAATCTGGCGAGCGAGACGGCGGGAACCTTGCACAAACAGGCGGTCATAAATATCGTCAAAGTACCATTTGTTCAAAGACAACTGATACAGGGCGGGAAATTTATCGGCGATCGCCTGGGGATTGATTTTGTGTTGCCAATACATCAATGAAGCGATGGTAATGCCAATCAAGGCAATCCCAATGGAGTTGCCCGCCATGATGTAGAACTCTGTCCACTCGAATTCAGCAGCATGCTCTAACACTTCACCGGGGGCATGGATAAAGGCTTCAAATTGATTAGCCCAGGGACGACCAATGAGACCAATGAGTACCGAGGGCACCGCCAGGGCCATGAGGGGAAAGGTCATGGTGAGGGGGGATTCATGGGGGTCAGATCCATGGCCGTGATCACCGTGGTCAGAATCATGATCCAACTCTTTAACATTCATGGCACCGGGGCCAAAGTTGGGCATCAAGCCGTAAAACCGTAAAACGCCATCTTTGGCGGCTTGATCATTGCCCCGGAACCCCCCTTCAAAGGTCATGAAGTACATGCGGAACATGTAAAAAGCTGTCATCCCAGCGGTGGCCCAGCCCACAAACCATAACAGGGGATTAGCTTGGAAGGCCAGACCTAAAATTTCATCCTTCGACCAGAACCCGGCAAAGGGCGGAATCCCACAAATCGCAAGGGTACCGATTAAAAAGCAGGTGGCGGTGATGGGCATATACTTCCGCAATCCCCCCATTACTCGCATATCCTGAGCAAGAACGGGATCATGACCGACAACCCCCTCCATGCCGTGGATCACAGAACCAGAGCAGAGGAACAGCATCGCTTTGAAGTAAGCGTGGGTCATCAGGTGAAATAAGCCGGCGGAATAGGCGCCAATACCCATGGCCATCACCATGTAACC
Organism: Synechocystis sp.; assembly: GCA_035285105.1. Lineage (GTDB taxonomy): Bacteria > Cyanobacteriota > Cyanobacteriia > Cyanobacteriales > Microcystaceae > Synechocystis. The sequence continues at coordinate 4,406 of JAYKHU010000188.1, read as the reverse complement.
TAACTGGGAAATGGTGGAGTAGGCCAGCCCTTTTTTAATATCGTTTTGGGTCAGGGCGATGGTAGCCCCCAAAAAGGCCGTGAAACAGCCCGTAAAGGCGATGGTATTCATCGCAGCGGGAATGGGTTCAAAGACCGGATACATCCGCGCAACGAGGAATACCCCAGCAGCCACCATTGTTGCCGCATGGATCAACGCAGAAATGGGGGTCGGGCCTTCCATGGCGTCCGGTAACCAGACATGGAGGGGGAATTGGGCGGATTTAGCCACTGGCCCCAGGAAGACAAGAATTGCCAAACCCGCGGCGATCGCCCCACTGAGGGCCCCGGAGGACACTAGCGCTTCTAGTTTTTCGCCGATCACCCCAAAGTCGAAGCTACCGGTGGCCCAGTAGAGGCCGAGAATGCCTAAGAGGAGACCGAAATCCCCCACCCGGTTTGTTACAAACGCTTTTTGACAGGCATCGGCGGCGGCTTTGCGATCGTACCAGAAGCCAATGAGGAGGTAAGAACACATCCCCACCAACTCCCAGAAAATATAAACCTGCACCAAATTGGGACTAATGACCAACCCCAACATGGAAGAGGCAAACAAACTCAAATAGGCATAAAAGCGCACATAGCCAGGATCGTGGGCCATGTAGCCATCGGTGTAGATCATCACCAAAAACGCCACCGAGGTCACAATCACTAGCATGAGGGCGCTGAGATGATCGATCACATAACCCATTTCGAGGTGGAAATCCCCTGCTGCGGCCCATTCAAACATTTGGGCATAGCTAGCATGGCCTTGGATCTGATCCCAGAGCAGGGCGCCGGACATAACCAGGGCACCCCCTAAACAAGTCAGGATGAAAACGGCGTTCAGTTGTCGGAGTTTATTGGTGGCTTGGTTGAAAGAAATGAGGCCAACGCCGACCACCGTTGCCCCCAACAAAGGCAGGACGGGAATCAGCCAGGCCAATTGATAGAGTAATTCCATCTTGAAAACCTTGGGTTAACGAATGTCTTATTTTATTGATACCGGGTTAATTGTGACACAGCGCTTATCCGCATTACCATGCCTGTTGGTCTTGCTAAGGTAAAAAAGCGGGGGCCAATGGCGATCGCCGCCCATAGATTTCTGACCTATTTGGAATAATTCATGACTGATAGTCAAACCCGTTTTCGCTCCCTGATGCAAGCGATGCAAAGGGAATCCTTTTACCCCCATCCGGTGGAAATGCCCATTACCTGTGTGCAAACCCATTGCTCGGCGGTGTTCTTGACGGGAAATTATGCTTACAAATTAAAAAAGCCGGTGGATTTTGGGTTTTTAGATTATTCCACCCCAGCCAAACGTCACCATTTTTTACAGGAGGAATTACGCTTAAATTTACCGGTTGCGCCGGATATTTATTGCCAAGTGATTCCCCTACGTTATTGTGATCATCAATGGCAGTGGGGCGGTGAAGGGGAAACGGGGGAGGATTATGCGTTACAGATGCGTCAGTTTCCCCAGGAATGTCTCCTTTCATCCCTGTTTGAGCAGGGTAAATTAACGGATAACCATATTATTCAGTTAGGGAAACGGGTGGCTGACTTTCACCGGCAGACCCCAACCAATGATGAAATTACCGCCTTTGGCGATCCGGACGTGGTGTGGCGATCGGTGGCCAATAACTTTAAGGCCACGGAAAAATATATCGGCACCGCCCAAACCCAATCCCAATTTGACCAAACCCAGCAATTTTGTGAAGGATTTTATCAGCACCAGTCAGCGGTGTTTCAACAGCGGCAAGCCCAAGGCAAAATCCGAGAATGCCATGGCGATTTACATTTAAGAAATCTCTGTGACTGGCATGGCAACATTCAACTCTTTGACCGCATTGAATTCAATCAACCGTTCCGCTTTGTGGATGTGATGTACGATGTGGCCTTTACGGTGATGGATTTGACCGCCAAAGGTCGTTCCGATTGGGCCTATTTATTTTTAAATACCTATCTAGAGCAAACGGGGGATTGGCAAGGGTTAACCGTGTTACCGTTTTATCTCTGTCGTCAGGCCTATGTCAGGGCAAAAGTTACCTCTTTTTTGTTAGATGATCCCGATTTACCCCCTGAAGAAAAACAGGCTGCGTTAATATCCGCTCAACAGTATTACCAACTAGCCTGGCAGTATAGCCAACCCTTATCGGGAAAAATCATTTTAATGGCCGGCCTATCCGGGTCGGGGAAAAGCACCCTAGCTCAGTCATTATCGTTACAATTACCGGCGGTGTGGATTCGGTCTGATGGGGTGCGAAAACAGCTAGGGGGCGTGGATTTAACTCAAACGGGGGATCAACAGCTATATACACCAGTGATGACGGAACGGGTTTATAAAACCTTATTTAATCTGGGTCAATTAGTGAATAATGCCGGTTTCAACGTCATTTTAGATGCCAAATTTGATCGCATTCAATGGCGATCGCCATTTGTACGCTTAGCCCAGGAGCAAGGGGCCAACCTCCACATTCTCCATTGCCAAGCCCCACTGGATGTCCTCAAACAAAGGTTAGAAAATCGCCAAGACGATATTTCCGACGCTACAGCGGATTTATTACCGGCTCAGCAGGCCCAGTGGCAAGGGTTTACGGAACTAGAAACCCCCTTTGTGAGGGAAGTGGATACCCAACAAGCGGATTGGCAAGCGGCAATTCTGGACTAAATTCTGAGAAATTAAAGCATTTTTTGCAACTGTTGACCCAAATCATCCCCTTCGTTAATCACGAAACCCTTAGGATTGATCCCCATGGATATTCCTTGATCACCAGAGTTGAAATAAAGCCAGCGGTCATGGGGGGTTAAGCCGCCTAATCGCTGAGCATCACTGGTTAACCAAAGTAGGGGAATTTTCTGGGGAATGTCATGGTGCTTGCCTTCCCTGGACTGCACCGCCGCCAACGTTTCCAAAACTGTCCGACTCCCGGAGACCAAGCCGTTGGCCGCCGTCCATAATTTCACATTCAGTTGCGCCCGCAGGGCATAAAAATATAACGAGGCCGCTGCCACCACCGCCGCTTCAAACGGGTTTTCCGACCAGGGGGGCGCACTATCTAGACAAATAACAACCTCCTGTCCCCCGGTCACCACTTCCAGTTCCCTGACCATGAATTGATCAAACCGGGCACTACTGCGCCAATGGATCAGACGGGTGGGATCCCCAAACCGATAAGCCCGTAGGGTTTTTGTCACTCCTTCCGTAGCGGCCTGATAACGGCGATCACTCTGGACTTTCGTGTTATCTTCGGCCCCCACCGAGTCCACAATCGGACACTGCAAAAGTTTTAACACCTGGGGATAGACGATCGCCTTAGCGGGAACAGTGCGGGAGCGACGACACCAAAATAAACCCAGAGGCGTTCCTGTCCGCAATTCCAACCGTTGCCAATGGTAAATCCCCCGCTGTTGGGTGGGATAAAAGTAACGCCAATGATACTCCCCCTGGGGGGCGATCGCCTCGATGGCCGTGCTTTGGGGCTTTCCTAAGGTGCTGGGCAACCCATCCCAAACCTGTAACAGGGTTTTCGGTTCTTTATCAGGATTGTGAAGGGTCAGGGTAATGGTCAAGTCATCCCCCGCACTCACCGGTTGAATCGGCGATCGCGCTACCTGAATTTTCCGGAGCGATCGCCCGGGCATAATCGCCGCAATGATCAACAGGGCAAAACTCACCCCGCTCAGTACGTAAAGCCAACCGGCCATAGAGTTAGTAGCGGCACCAAAAAAGCAAATGGAGAGGGCCAACAACAGCCCACCGGCATAGGACGGGGTAACCCAATGACGCTCTAACCAGTCAGACCAATGTAACGGAGATTTCACAGTAGGTTAACTCTTGTGAGCCGGATAAAACAAGACTGCCGACCGTTACCCTGTTGGCCCATCCCATCCGGGAAATACCCCTCCCATCCTCCCCTTACCAAGGGGAGGTGCCTGAAACTTTGCGAAGGCGGTGGGGTCAATACATTGCTCATCTGGGATAACTCCCGATCGCCCCTAATCAAAGAAAAAGAGGGTAACTAATTTACGTTGTTCTTCCGCTTCTTGACAAGTGTGCATCAGCGTATGACTTTCATGAAACGCAAAACAGATTAGTTGCTGACAGCGGTTAATAATTTCTCGGTTACAAATAGCGCTGGCTTCACCAAGGGAAAGACTATCATTCTCACTATTTTCCACCAAATGAATGACCTGGGCTAACTGCTCGCGGGATTCCCGGGGTTGGCGATCCAAACTTTGGGGCAAAATAACCGTCAAAAGGTTGGGATCGGCGCGCATTGCCCCTTTTATGACGGCAGAATTCGTTCCCGTTGCGCCGGACGTTACCAGGTGGTTGCCGGCCAGAACCAGGGCATAGCTCATCATTTCAATTAACTGTTGATGAGT
>JAYKHU010000187.1:0-11535 GCA_035285105.1 Synechocystis sp. | reverse complement strand
TATGAATCGGTTTCAATCCCTCCTGGGTCAAAATCAGGCGATCGCCTTACTGCAACAGGCGATCGCCCAGCAACGTGTTGCCCCGGCCTATTTATTTGTGGGGCCGGAAGGGGTGGGGAAACGTCTAGCGGCTAAGGCCTTTGCTGAAGAATTACTGATGGGGTCGTTAGATGAAGCGGAACAGCAACAACGCCAAAAACGGTTTTTTGCCGGAAACCATCCCGACTTATTGAAACTTGAACCTACCTTCCAACACCAAGGTAAACTACTTACCGCCGCTGAAGCCGATCAAGCGGGACTTAAACGGCGATCGCCACCATTAATTCGGGTGGAACAAATTCGGGAAATTAATCGTTTTCTCAGTCGCCCCCCGTTGGAAGCCAATCGGGCCGTGGTGCTCATTGAAGCGGCGGAAGCCATGAATGAAGGGGCCGCCAATGCGTTACTGAAAACCTTGGAAGAACCCGGTCGAGCCACGTTGATTTTGCTGGCTCCTAGCGTTGATTCCTTACTACCCACCCTAGTTTCCCGGTGTCAACGCATTCCCTTTTATCGCCTATCAGAAACGGATCTCCAAGAAATTTTGACCCGTTTAGGGCGTCAAGATCTCCTCAATCAGCCGGAACTGTTGGCGATCGCCCAGGGGAGTCCGGGGGTGTTATTTCAAGCCTGGGAACAGTTGCAAGCCATTGATCCCGACCTACGGGAGAAACTCCAAACCCCTCCCCCTACGGCCTTGGCTGCGTTTGAATTGGCGAAACTGATTGACGGTAACTTGGATACCACCGCCCAGCTCTGGTTAGTGAATTTCTTGCAATATCACTACTGGCAAAGCCAACAGCACCGTCCCTGGTTAGAAACCCTGGAAAAAACCCGTCAATACTTACTGGCCTATGTGCAACCGCGATTGGTTTGGGAATCGACCTTGCTAAACTTTTATCAGTTGGCTAAAACAAATGGCGATCGATAGGTCACACTAGGGTTAGCCCCTCAGGGATTTCTTGGAGTTGTTTTGAAATGACTTGGCACATCACCGATGCCCAAAGCCTGGCGCTCATTGACCGAGAGGTTCAGTCCCCTGCCCTTTCGCCGGCCCAGTACGAAATTGTACGGCGGGTTATTTACGCCACCGCTGACTTTGAATTTCTGGAGCTGGTGGAATTTTCTGACCGAGTATTGACCATTGCCGCCGCGGCCCTTGCCTCCCGTACAACGATCCTGGTGGATGTGCCGATGGTGCAGGTGGGCATTGTCCCCCATTTGCAAAAAACCTTTGCCAATCCTGTATATTGTGGCACCCAAACAATCACCCGTCCCCAAAAAGAATATACCGAAGAAGCTTGGGGGATGTTGAGCTTAGCGACCCGTTATCCCGATGGCATTTTTGTCATTGGCCATTCCCAAACGGCTTTGAATGTTTTAGTCAAATTAGTTGAAAAACAGCACATCCAACCGGCGTTAATTGTAGCTACCCCCACCGATTTTTTAACCGACCAAAGCATTAAAGCCCGGTTAAAACAATCAAAAATCCCCAGCATTACCATCCGGGGGCGCAAAGGAAATGCGGTGGTGGCTGTCGCCATTATCAATGCCCTGGTGGATTTAGCCTGGCAAGCCTACGAACAAAAAGCGTATCCCAGTTGAGCTTGGGATCGGTGATTCAAGATGTGAACGCATCGCTCTATCACTTTGTTACTCCCTTTCGCCCTTGGGGAGAAGGGGTTGGGGGATGAGGGGGAATGTTTTGTCAGTCAGCCCGGTCTCCATCCCAGAGGGCTTGTAAGATCCTTTGATGAAGAAACGGATTGGACGCCACCACAATTTCTGACGAGTCGGGCAAAAGCGTGTGACCTTGCCAATCGGTGATTGGTATCCCGACCCCTTTGAGAATGGGAATGAGGGCGCAGAAATCGTAAAAATTCATATCGGCTTCTAGAATGACCAACGGCATCGCCGTCCAGCCCGCCGCCAGGGCCAAGTAATTCAAACAATCTCCCCCAAAGGCGGTGCGCTGACAGTGACGGTAAAGACGTTGAACCTGGGCCTGTTGTTGCGGCGTTGTGAACATCAGCGGGGTGGTGGAAACGAGGCAAGCTTCTTGTAATGAGGTTTCTTGATCTGCATAGGGATTCACTAGCAATGCCCCATTGAGTTGGGACGGTTCCCCCTGGACTCCCTGCCATCGATCGCCAGTAATAGGTTGATCCGCAATACCCAAGACAGGAGTCATTTGATTGTTGACCAAACCAATCAAGGTGCCAAAAATGGGTAACCCCCGTATAAAGGAGGAAGTGCCATCAATGGGGTCTAACACCCAGGTGTAACCGGATTGGGCGGGAATATCGTCCCCTTCTTCCCGGATAATGCCGTCGTCGGGAAGGTGTTGACGCAGGATTTGCACCATGGCGTCTTCAGCGGCTTGATCCGCCAGGGTCACGATCGCCGAAATTTGATCGGTTTTGGTTTGACTGGCCAGGTGGGGACGGCGGAAATATTGACGCAAAATGTTGCCAGCTTGGTCGGCCAATTGATGGGCGATCGCCAAACGGCGTTCAAGATTAGAGGACGTCATGGTTAACTCAGACCGGCTTTGAGGTCGGCGATCGCCGTTAGGAGGTGATCAATTTCCCCATCGGTGCCGATGGTAATGCGGAGATAGTTGGCAATGCGGGGTTGACTGAAATAACGGACGAGAATTTTACGGGCTTTGAGGGCTTGATACAAATCAGCGGCGGGGATCCAAGCTGGCGCTGCAAAAACAAAATTGGCATCGGAGTCAAACACCTCAAATCCCAACTCCCGGAGGGCCACAATTAAACGGGAACGGGTCGCCCGAATTTTTTGCCATAAGGGGAAAAACTCGTCATGGGCTTGCAATGCCGCTGTCCCCAGACTTTGGGCCAAGCGATCTAGGTTGTAGGAATCCCGCACCTTATCCATTTCCTGAATTAGCCCCGGCGCGGCGATCGCCAACCCCACCCGCATTCCGGCCAAACTGTAGCTTTTGGAAAGGGTACGGGAAATGATCACGTTCTCAAAGGCGTTTAAAAAGTCCCAATGATCCTGATCGGAAAAATCCCCATAGGCCTCATCAATGACCACAATTCCCTGGGCCTGCTCACAGGTTTGCCACAACCATTCTCGATTCAATTCCTTGCCCTTGGGGGGGTTGGGAGAGGCCAGAAAAATTAATTTTGCATCAGGGCACACCACCGGCCCCGTTAACTCAAACTGATCATCCGTCGGGATTTTCTGAATGACCGCCCCATGAACAGCGGCGATCGTTTCGTATAACGAATAGGTCAAATCCAAAAACGCCACCGTTTCCCCCGGATTGACAAACGTCCGCAGGGCAATATTCAAAATGTCGTCCGAACCATTGCCCGCCAAGACTTGATTCACCTCCACCCCGAACACCGCCGCCGCCGCTTTGCGTAGTTGGGTGGAAACGGGATCGGGGTAAAGCCTGACTTTTTCTAACTCCGCTGCAACCCCCTCAAAAATCCGGGCCGGGGGCGGATAGGGACATTCATTGGTATTGAGCTTAATAAAATCAGTGGTTTGGGGCTGTTCCCCCGGCACATAGCCAGGGGTTTGACGGACAGAATCACGAATCGGCAGCATAATCGCGCTTAGCAGAGCAGCAATAGGGTTGTGTTTTTTATCATCCCCTAGCGGGCGTCACTTTGCCATCAGCACCACCGTAGAGCGGGGTTGAACATAGTAGTGATCCGCCTGGATGGCAGGGGCAATGTCCACGTCACAAAAATCCTCCGGCGATGGCAAATAGGTATCCACTATCCGATACCAGGTCAAATTATGGTTTAAGGGCGGCAGTTCAAAGGGCAAGGATTCCCAAAAGGAATTAAAAATGAGATGCAGAATTTCCCCTGCGACTGGATGGTAAAGGGTCATCGCCAATGAATGGGACGTATAGGACCAATCAGGTTGGGATAATTTAGTCCCATGCCAAGCCACACAGGGCCCCGGCAATTGCTGCGTCGCTTTGAGATAAAACTGTTTCAAGGCCACTTCATCCACCAGGGCCATGGGCAGGGGAAGAGACGACTCATCCTCATGGTCATCGCCGACGGGGTGTTCCAGATCAACCTTGAGACGGGGCAATTCAAAATGGAGCACTGGTAACAAGCGTTCTTCCTGAAACAAGGCTAGGGATTGGGTGAGGGCAATAATTCCCCGTAAAAAGTGGGTTTCATCCCGATGGCTGTCTTCCCCCGTCCAATCAAACCAACTCAATTCATTATTTTGACAATAGGCATTATTATTGCCTTTTTGGGTACGACGCACTGGATCCCCCATCAACATCATCGGTGTTCCTTGGGAAAAGAAGAGAATACTCAGGAAGTTTTTAATTTGGCGCAGCCGTAGGCTATTCACTTGGGGATCATCGGTATCGCCTTCCACCCCACAATTCCAACTGAAATTTTCATTGGCACCATCACGATTATCTTCACCGTTGGCGTCATTGTGTTTTTGGTCGTAGGAAACGAGGTCATTGAGGGTAAAACCATCATGACAGGTGACAAAATTAATGCTGCGGTTGATGTCCGTGTCATGGCGTTGGTAAATATCGGGACTGCCGAGTAAACGACTGGCCAATAAATGAACAGTGCCGTTATCGGCTTTGACAAAGCGGCGCACATCGTCCCGGAAGGGGCCATTCCATTCGGCAAACCAATCCGCTAATTCTACAAATTTCCCCACGCTGTAAAGACCGGCCGCATCCCAAGCTTCGGCGATCAATTTAGTGCCGGCCAAGATGGGGTCAGATTCGATCGCCCAGATGATGTTAGCGGTGGCAATGTCACTGCCATGGAGAGGAATACCTTTGGTATCGCGGACGAGCACAGAGGCCAGGTCAAAACGGAAACCATCAACGTGCATTTCCGACACCCAATAGCGCAGGGAATCCAAAATCAGCCCCCCCACCACGGGATGGTTGGCTTTAACACTGTTACCGCAACCGCTGTAGTTGCTGTAAAAGGTTTTATCCTCTTCCAGAATGTAGTAAACGTCGTTATCAATGCCCCGGAAGGAGAGGGTCGGGCCGTTTTCGTTGCCTTCCGCTGTATGGTTGAACACCACATCGAGAATGACTTCGATGCCCTCTTTATGTAACGCCTTGACCATATCCCGAAATTCATTCACCGCCCCCACGGGATCGGCGGTGGAACTGTAGCCCTGGTGGGGGGCAAAAAAGCCAATGGTGCTGTAACCCCAATAGTTGGTTAAGCCGGGGCGGGCATCCTCCGGGTCAAAGTAATGGACGGGTAACAGTTCAACGGCGGTAATGCCCAATTCCTTGAGGTAGGGAATTTTTTCAATTAACCCGGCGTAGGTACCCCGTTTTTCCGCACTTAAACCGGAATTGGGATTGCGGGTAAAGCCTTCGACGTGCAATTCATAAATAACGCTGGCGGCATAGGGGGTGCGGGGGGCTTGGTCGTCTTCCCAGTCGTATTCCTGGGGATCCACCACCACACTTCTCAATGCTTTGGCACAATTATCCCCCGGGGCCATGGCGGCGTGGCGGTCATAAATCTCTTCACCGGCGATCGCCTTAGCATAGGGATCTAACAGAACTTTGCTGCCATCAAAGCGGTGGCCCTGTTCCGGTTCGTAGGGGCCATACACCCGATAGGCATAGACCTGACCCGCTTTTAAATTTTCAACAAAGATGTGCCAATAGTAAAACGTCCGATGCCGCTGACGATCTAAGGGAATAATCCGGGCCGGTGTGGGATCGTTGGGGCGATCGAACAGCAACAACTCGACGTCCTCCCCATGCTTAGAGAACAGGCAGAAATTGACCCCATCCGGATAAACCGTTGCTCCCAGGGGAAAAGATTGACCGGCACGGACATCGGCTAACGTCGTGGGAACGGGCGTCGAGTGAATTGCAGACATTACCTTAAACCTATGATTCGTAAGCTATCAAGAACACTTATCATTTTGCATTATGCCCCAGGTTCCAAACTAAGCCATTGCAACCCGATAGTCTTCGGCAAGTGTCATGTTTTGCTAAATTAAGTTACCTTGGGGTCACCTCAGTCTTACTCTTCAGCATCAAAATTAACAGCGTTAAACCTGTGATTATTCCCCCCTTGAAACTCCCGCGTCTCAATTGAGGTCTATGAGTTCTGTGTCGGTGCTGCTATTGTGACCTATTTCCATGACTACCAACCCGCCCCCTGCTTCGGACAATAGGGGAATGATGGCCAAAGTTGGGCGTTGGCTCCGTAAACCCAGTACATTAATCACCGCCGGCGGTATTACCCTGGTGGGAACTGGTCTATACCTGGGGGGACAGCAGCTTGCCTATCGCCAAGCCTCTCCGTTTTTGGAATCGGAATTATCCCGTTTGTTGGGCCGTCCAGTGCAAGTGGGCGAGGTTGAATCGGTTAATTTTTTTCAGGTGCAACTGGGCCCCTCCGCCCTACCCCCCACGGCCACAGACCCCACGGCGATCGCCCTAGATGAGATTAAGGTTTCGGCCAATCCCTGGCTCTTTCTAGTGGGAAAGCCGATCGAAATTGAAACCACGTTGGTGCGCCCCCGCATTACCCTCCAGCAGGATGAAACCGGTCAATGGACAACGGTTGAGTTACCCAAGGGGGAGGGGAAATTTGAATTACCGGTGGACATCGATGCCACGGTGACTGTGCAAGGGGCCCAAATCAGTGTGCTGCCCTATGGTTTACCCCAACCGGTCGATGTGGAAGTAGAGGGTCAGGTCAGCTATCAGTATCTTCGTCAGGCTGACAGTCAAACGGTGGGTTATGACTTGGCGATCGCCCTAGCATCCAGCCAAATGACGGCTAAGGGGGAAACGGAACTTACCACGGGGAAAAGTGAAACGGCCCTCCAAATTGATCGCCTCAATCTCCCCCAGTTAGCTGGTTTACTACCCCAATCCCCCGTCACTGTCCAGTCTGGAACGTTAGCAGGGGACGTGAAGGCCTCGTTCCCCGGTTGGCAACAGCTTGAAGCGCTGCAAACCCTGGGAGCGTTGGAATTAACCCAACTCCAGGCCCGCATTGATCAGGTGAAAGATCCCCTCACCGCCAATTTTCGGCTAAACATGGTGGGGCAACAATTAATTGTGGAGCAGGGCCAGGTGGGGTTAGGTCCCCTCACAACCGACGTTACAGGGGCGATCGCCTGGAATGAAGGGTACAACATCAATATCACTACCAATGCGGTGGATGCCCAGGCCCTCAGTCGGACAGTGAACGTCAAACTCCCCGTTAAGGTGGACGGTAAGGTCCAAGCACAACTGCAAGTTAGCGGCCCCTTGGTTAACCCTCAAATTCAAGGGCGACTGGAAAATGTCGGCACAGTGCGGGTTGATCAGGTGGTAATGGAGGGATTCCGCACCGACTTCCGGGCAGATTTAGATCAATTTACGGTGCAACAACTGCGGGTGCAGCCCCAAACCGGAGGAGGGATTCAGGGGAAGGCCCAGGCCCAGTGGAAACTGCGGGAATTGTTCACCCCGGCTAAAGCCAAAACATGGCGTTGGCAAACCATTCCGGTGCAAGCGCAAGTCACCGGGGCGATCGCCACCATGCCCCTGTTGGCTGTTTATAACGTGAAGCCAGAACAGGTTACCGTTGGTGATGTCAGCTTTGCGGCGAAAACAGGGGGGACGTTGGGAAATCCCCGGGCCAATTTGGAATGGCAAACCCGTGATGCCAGTGATGTCGCCGGCGTTACCCTATCAGCCCAGGGCCAAGCCACCCTAGTGGGTCAACAATTCGCCCTCAAAAATACCGAGGTGCGTAGCAGGGAAGGCAATCTCCGCATTGCCGGTCAGGGCAACTTAAAACAAAACCGTTGGCAAGCCCAGGTGACCACCCAACAATTTCCCCTGGGGCCCTTCCTGCAAGCTGTTTGTGATGTCGACACGACGCCAACCTGTCCCCCCGATCTCCGTAATAAGTCTTTAACGGTAACCGCTGGTCGTCTCAATGCAACGGGGCAACTGAGCCAATTTGATCCCAACCGTTGGCAGGGGGCAGGACAATTTCAATTACGGAGCGGGGAGGAAACAGCCCAACTTCAGGTGCGCCTTCAACAAGGACAAATTCAGGGAAATTTAGGCGCCCAAAATGTGGCCATTCACCCCTACATCCCGCAATTAACAACGCCGGTCGTCCTGGAACAGTTCACCGCCCAAACCCAGCTCCCCCTCGCCCCCCTATTAACCGGAGAGTTGCCGCTCCAACAACTTTCATTGCAGAGTCAGTTACGGGCCAGGGTTGATGACCGTCCCGTTACGGCGAGTACGCAAATGCGACAGGGACAACTGGAAACCCAAGCCAATGTGGGTAATCTCCCCCTAAATTCGTTTTTGCCGTCCTTACCCGTGGACACCCGTTTAACCCAGGGTCGGGTCAATGCCAGGGCTTATTTAGGGGATATGAAAACCCCCCAGGATCTGCAACGGTTGGGGTTAAATCGGATCAAAGCGGACGCCCAGTTACAGTTAGCGGTGGCCAAAAGTCCCGTCTCGGTTAGTAGTGAACTAGAACAGGGCAAATTAACGGCGATCGCCAATGTAGGACGGTTACCCCTCAACGCCTTAGCCCCCCAAATTCCTGTGCCGGCCCAGGTAGATCAAGGTAAGGTTTCTTTCATTGCCAATGTCAATGATTTGCTCAAACCCCAACCGGATTTAAGGCAAGTGGCGGCGATCGCCACGGTGGATTTAACCGTTGCCGAGGGGAAAGTCACCAGCGTGAGTCGGTTAGAGGATTTGGCCTGGCAGAGTCGTATTCAGGCTAACAACGTTAATTTAAACCCCCTCCTTGCCCAGAACGCCCCAGCCGCTGGCGCCCTTGAACCCTTGAATGCCCAGGTGAGTTTAGCGGGGAATTTAACTGATTTGCTTACCCCCCAGGGGACGTTGGGATCGCTACCTGTTACGGTTCAATCCAGCCAAATAATGAGTGGGGATCAGCAGATTACGGCCCAAGGCAAGCTGGTGTTGGGAAATCTAGCCCAGCGCCCGGAACTGAGCACGGTTCAGTTGGCGGTGACCAGTAACGTGGATTTAGGAAAATTACCCCTCAATGAGGCGATCGCCGCACTGCCCATTGCGGAGGAATTCAAGCCCGCCGCCCTAGACCTCAACGGCACCACCCAATTTATCGGGAACCTGACGGGGCAAGGGGTAACGGATATTCAGGGCGTGAAACTGGCCGGTCAAGTTACGGTGAGTGATTTGGCCATCAATGATTATGACTTTGAACCCCAACTAACGGGGCCCTTATCGGCCCAGGTGGGTCAACCCATTAGCCTGAACCTAAAAGGGGAACAGGATCAACTGGCGTTTGACATTAAACCCTGTCGGGGTCAGTGTTTATCCCCCTATCTGCCCACCCGGTTTAGCCTCCGTCAAGCCTATGGGCGTCCGGAAGCGATTCTTGCCAATGGACAACTCAACGGCGATCGCCTCACCGTCGATGTGGCACAATTTCCCTTGGCCATCTTGAATCTCCGCCCGGCTCGCCGCTACAACATCGTCGGCCGCTTAGAAGGAGATGTCCAAGCCAAAATGACATTAAATCTGCGGGATGGTAATGGCCGCGGTAATGTTGTGGTCAATGATGTCAGAGTCGGCTATCTGGGTTTTGATGAAGTTAACGCGGATTTGGCGTACCAAGATCAACAATTACAACTCAATCAGGGCTACGTCATTATTGGTGACAGTCAGTACAATGCCCGGGGGGCCCTTAATGTTAAAACCCAAGCCATTGAAGGCAATATCTCCGTTAAGCAGGCACAGATTAGTAAATTGTTAACGGCGTTACGGGTGTCTAACGTGGATTCCTTTCTCCGCCTAGCCCAGTTGCAAAAACCATTCCCTAACCGCGCCAACGCCATTGAACCGATCAGTGCGGGAAATCCAGACCAGGCAATGGAAAACCAGCTTAATTTGCTGTATTTAATTGATCAACAAATTATTGCGTTAGCAGAGCAATATGAAAAAGGCGGTGTTCCCACAGAATTGAATATTGTGGGCGCGTTTGATGCGGATATTAATTTAGAGGGAACCCTTAAAAACCCAGAAGTTGGGGTTAACTTAGAGGGGAAAAATTGGAGTTGGTATCCCCAGTCTGTTTTTCCCAATATTATTCCTCCCCTGGGCTTAGTGTTAAATGAAACACGCTTTTTACCCATTCAACAGGTGAAACTAGAGGCTCAACTCAGGAATGGACAACTCGCTATTTTGCCGTCCTTTTTAGCCATTAAAGGCTCCCGTTTGGGGGCGGAAGGGGTGCTATCTACCCAACAAAGTCGTCTGCAATGGCAGGTGAAGGATTTTGATTCTGATATTTTAAATGCCTTTTTTCAGTTGCCCGACGCCGTCGCAGGGCGGTTAAATGCCCAGGGGGAAATTAGTGGTACTCCCACAGCCCCCCAATTATCCGGTATGTTTAAGTTTGATGAAATTGCCCTCAATGCGCGGCCGGTGGCGGAGGTCGTGGGAGGACAATTTAGTTACCAAGATAATCGGTTACAGGTCGTCACCTCGGCGGAATCCCCCCTTTATTTCAACGCCCAGGTGCCCTTTTATTTAAATCCTGAAACAGCAAAACAATCCGATCGCCCCCAAACCTTCCAAGCAGAATTAGATATTCCCCCAGATTCCTTAGAATTGCTAGATGTGGTCAGCCAAGAACAGGTGGTGTGGCTGAGTGGAGCGGGGCAGGCAAATTTAAAAGTGGAAGGGGAATTAAACCAAGAGAATGGGATCAAAATTGAGAATTTGAAAGCCCTGGGAAAAGTGACCCTCAACGCCGCAGTGGTCAAAAGTGCCGCCCTCCCCACCCCTGTGCAGATTGATGGGGAAATTTATTTCAACAACACGGCGATCGCCATTCAACAACTCACCGGCAAACTGGATCAAAGCCAAATCGATATTGCCGGTGTACTGCCCATTTTTGACCCCCAACCCAATTTAGAAAACCCCCTACAAATTAGTATCAAACCAACCCGTTTTGATCTCCCCAATCTCTACGCAGGTAATGTGGCGGGGTTAATTACCGTTGAAGGGGCCGCCTTTAAACCGACGATTACCGGCGATGTTCAACTCACAAATGGTCAAGTGTTTGTCCCAAATCGGGGAGAAGAGGAAGCAGAACCGGATCAGTTGGTGGAATTACGCACAAAATTGGGCTGGTTTAAACCCCAAAAGGTTAAACCATTGATTTCGCCCAATCTTAATAACCTGAACATCAGCCTCCGGAATCTCTACCTAGAACAGGATCCCCTCTATGAGTTTTCCTTTGGCGGGGATCTCAAGGTCAGTGGTTCCCTTCTTTCGTTAGCGGATCTGTCCGCCGATGGTGCCATTCAACTCAATCGGGGTCGGGTCAGTTTCTTTGACACACGCTTTTTACTCGACCGGCGATCGCCCAATACCATCGTCTTTAAACCCAATCAGGACTTGCTCAATCCGAATCTCAACATTGCCATGCGCACCATTGTGTCCGACTTGCCCCAATC
>JAYKHU010000186.1:0-13162 GCA_035285105.1 Synechocystis sp. | reverse complement strand
ACCCCTGCGATCACCCCCATGGTGGTGGTGAGGGTCGTGCCCCCATCGGACGGTCTGGCCCCGTTTCTCCTTGGGGTAAACCCGCTTTGGGATCGAAAACCCGCAACAAGAAAAAACGCAGCAGCGCGTTAATTGTTCGTCGTCGTACCAAGTAATTATTGTTATTTCTATTGGTTGGAATTGAACTATGGGTCGTTCACTAAAAAAAGGTCCGTTTGTGGCAGCGTCCTTGCTCCGTAAACTCGACAAACTCAATGAAAAGGGCGATAAACAGGTCATTAAAACCTGGTCCCGCGCCTCAACGATTTTGCCCCAGATGGTGGGCCACACCATTGCGGTTCACAACGGTCGCCAACATGTGCCCGTGTTTGTCTCTGAACAAATGGTGGGTCACAAATTAGGGGAATTTGCGCCGACTCGCACCTTCCGCAGTCACTCTAAAAGCGATAAAAAAGCGCGTAAATAACGTCAAGAGGTAATAAGCATGATGACAATTGATACGACGGCCGAAGTGAAGGCGATCGCCCGTTACGTGCGGATGTCCCCCCTAAAAGTGCGGCGAGTACTGGATCAAATCCGGGGACGTTCCTACCGTGAAGCCTTAATCATTCTGGAGTTTATGCCCTACAAGGCCTGCGAGCCGGTACTGAAAGTATTACGCTCCGCAGTGGCTAATGCAGAACATAACGAAGGATTGGACCCCGCCAGTCTCGTGGTGAGCCAAGCCTTTGCCGATGGCGGCCCTAGCCTCCGCCGTTTTCGCCCCCGAGCCCAAGGTCGTGCCTACCAAATTCGCAAGCCGACCTGCCACATCACCGTCGCCGTTGCCCCCAACTTGGACGACAACTAACCTCACCTGTTCACGTCACGCATACAAAACATGGGACAAAAAATACATCCAGTCGGTTTCCGGCTCGGCATCACCAAAGACCACAAATCCTGCTGGTATGCCGATCCCAAGCGTTACCCGGAACTGCTACAAGAAGATTACAAAATTCGGCAACATATTGAGAAAACCCTCAATAATGCCGGTATTTCTGACATTCGCATTGAACGCAAAGCCGAGCAAATTGAATTAGGTATCTATACCGCTCGCCCCGGCGTTGTTGTGGGACGGGGAGGCTCTGGTATTGAGCAATTACGGGGCAGTTTGCAAAAACTCCTCGGGGGAACCCGGCAAATTCGTGTCAACGTCATCGAGGTGCCCAACGCCGATGGTGATGCGGCCCTAATGGCTGAATATATCGGCCAACAACTAGAGCGACGGGTGTCCTTCCGGCGGGTGGTGCGCCAAGCCCTACAACGGGCAGAGCGAGCCGAAGTCAAAGGCATCAAAATTCAAGTCAGCGGTCGCCTTAACGGGGCAGAAATTGCGCGGACGGAATGGGTCCGGGAAGGTCGCGTTCCCCTCCACACCCTGCGGGCCGACATTGATTATGCCTATCGCACTGCCCTAACGACCTACGGCATTTTAGGCATCAAGGTTTGGATCTTCAAAGGGGAAGTCATCCCGGGTCAAGAAGCGGCTCCGGCCGTTGCGCCCCCGAGCCAACCCCGCCGCAAATCCCGCCGTCAACAATTTGAAGACCGCTCCGATAGTTAATGCCCGGGAGCCTGCCACTTATTTATTAACGCCTATTCGTTAACGCACTATGTTAAGTCCAAGAAGAACAAAATTCCGGAAACAACAACGGGGACGGATGCGGGGCCTGGCGGAACGGGGTAGTACCCTCAACTTTGGGGAGTTTGCCCTGCAAGCCACAGAACCCTGTTGGATTACCTCCCGCCAGATCGAGGCCGCCCGTCGAGCCATGACCCGTTACATCCGACGGGGGGGGAAAATCTGGATCCGCATTTTTCCCGATAAGCCTGTGACCATGCGCCCCGCTGAAACCCGAATGGGGTCTGGGAAAGGCTCTCCTGAATACTGGGTAGCCGTCGTGAAACCCGGACGCATCATGTTTGAACTAGATGGTGTTTCCGAGGAAGTTGCCCGGGAAGCAATGCGCCTCGCCGCTCAGAAATTACCGATTAAAACCAAATTTATTTCCCGTCAGGAGGATTACATTTAACATGGCTCTTCCCAATATTGCGGATGCAAGAAAACTCAGCGACGACGAACTCGTAACCGAGATTTTGGCAACCAAGCAAAAATTATTCCAACTCCGGTTTCAGCAAGCCACCCGTCGCCCTGAAAATCCCCATGAATTCAAACATGCCCGCCATCGCCTAGCCCAACTGCTAACGGTGGAGCGGCAACGACAACTTGAGCAAAATCCTTCCGAGGAGGCATAGAAAACGATGGCAGTTAAAGAGCGCGTGGGAATCGTTGTCAGTAACAAAATGGATAAAACCATTGTGGTTGCTGTGGAAAGTCGTTCCCCCCATCCCAAGTACGGCAAAATTGTCGTCAAAACCAAAAAATTCAAAGCCCACGACGAAGAAAACCAGTGCCAGGAAGGGGATACGGTTCGGATTCAAGAAACCCGTCCTCTGAGCAAGACCAAGCGCTGGAACCTCGTCAAGATTATGAGCCATTCATCCTAGTTTTATTTTTAGGAAAACGCCGTGATTCAACAACAAACTTATCTCAATGTCGCAGACAATAGCGGTGCTCGAAAGTTAATGTGTCTGCGAGTTCTAGGCACAGGAAATTGCACCTATGGCGGTATCGGTGACCAAATCATCGCCGTTGTCAAGGATGCCCTTCCCAATATGCCCATCAAAAAGTCCGATGTGGTCCGGGCGGTGATTGTACGCACCAAGCAACCCCTCCGACGGGCCAGTGGTATGAGTATCCGTTTTGACGATAATGCCGCTGTCATTATTAACCCTGAAGGTAACCCTCGGGGAACCCGGGTATTTGGCCCTGTGGCTCGTGAACTCCGGGATAAAAACTTCACCAAAATTGTTTCTTTGGCACCGGAGGTTCTCTAAATGACAAAAACGAAACAGACCAAAAAAGCCCGAATGCATGTCAAGACCGGCGACACTGTCCAGATTATTTCTGGAAAAGACAAAGGCAAAATTGGCGAAATCCTCAAAGCCATTCCCGACCAGAGTCAGGTGGTGGTTAAAGGGGTCAATATTCGCACCAAACATGTCAAACCCCGTCAGGATGGGGAATCAGGGCAAATCAGCACCTATGAAGCCCCCATTCATAGTTCTAAAGTGATGGTTTATTCCACGAAGGAAAAAATCGCCAGCCGCATTGCCTACACGTTTACAGAGGATGGCCGCAAGGTCCGGATGCTGAAAAAAACGGGTGAAATCATTGATTAATGAGATGAATGTCCCGGTGACCTTGCCGAAAGATCCATCGATCACCATTCAAGACCCTGTTTTTTGCCTTGTTTTTACGTTTAATCTTCTCTGACCAAGCCCAGAGACCTGTGCAACACCATGACTCAACGCCTTAAAACCCTTTACCACCAAACCATTCTGCCGAAATTGCAGGAAGAATTTGGTTACGCCAACGTTCATCAAGTTCCCAAGCTCGTTAAAGTTACCGTTAACCGAGGGTTGGGGGAAGCGTCTCAGAATGCTAAAGCCCTAGAGTCGTCCCTGAGTGAACTGGCCACCATCACCGGTCAAAAACCTGTGGTGACCCGCGCCCGGAAGGCGATCGCCGGCTTCAAAATTCGTGAGGGCATGCCCGTCGGTGTAATGGTTACCCTCCGCTCCGAGCGCATGTATGCTTTTTTGGATCGCCTCATTAATTTAGCCCTGCCTCGGATTCGGGATTTTCGGGGAATCAGTCCCAATAGTTTCGATGGTCGAGGCAATTACAGCCTAGGGATTCGGGAACAACTCATTTTTCCTGAAATTGATTACGACACCATCGATCAAATCCGGGGAATGGATGTCTCCATTATCACCACCGCCAAAACCGACGAAGAAGGTCGAGCGCTCCTAAAAGCCTTAGGAATGCCCTTTAAAAGTTAATCAGTAGCGGCTCAGCGCGATTTATTGATAACTGACTTTCCCTTTATCAATTTGCCTGAATCATCATCCATTAGGAGAATCACCAGAAGGAATAATGGCTTCAACAGACACAATTTCTGACATGCTTACCCGCATTCGCAATGCTTGCGCGGTAAGACATCGCACCACCGAAGTGCCGACCACCAAGATGACCCTGAGCATTGCTAAGGTGCTGAAAAGTGAAGGGTTCATCGAAGACTATGCCGAAACCGGGGAAGGGATTCAGCGCACCCTAGTTTTGACTTTGAAATACAAAGGAAAAACCCGTCAACCCCTGATTAATACCCTCAAACGGGTAAGTAAGCCCGGTCTGCGGGTTTACGCCCCCAGTAAGCGGCTGCCTAAGGTTCTCGGGGGCATCGGCATCGCCATTGTTTCCACCTCCCACGGCATCATGACGGATCGAGAAGCCCGTCGGCAGGGAATTGGGGGCGAAATTCTTTGCTACATCTGGTAGGCCTTGGTCGAAGGCTATCCAACCCCTACTGTTTAAACTTTTACGCTAAAAAATTACGCTTATGTCACGTATCGGTAAACGCCCAATCACCGTTCCGGCGAAGGTCAGCGTTGAAATCGCTGGACTCCATCTGAGTGTGAAGGGCCCCAAGGGCACCCTAGAACGCACCCTGCCGGAAAAAATCATTGTTGCCCAAGAGGGGGAAACCCTCACTGTTACTCGCCAGGATGAATCCCGCACGGCCCGGGAGCGCCATGGGTTAGTCCGCACCCTGGTGGCCAATATGGTAGATGGCGTCGCCCAAGGATTTGAGCGTCGTCTGGAAATCCAAGGGGTCGGCTATCGTGCCCAGGCCCAAGGCAGCAAATTAACCCTCAACGTCGGCTACAGTAAGCCCGTTGAAATGACCATGCCCCAGGGCATTGAGGTCAAAGTTGAAAATAACACCCAAGTTGTACTGACGGGCATTGACAAAGAACTCTTGGGCAATACGGCCGCTAAAATCCGTGCCGTCCGTCCCCCTGAACCCTACAAAGGGAAAGGCATTCGCTATCAGGGTGAATACGTCCGTCGTAAAGCTGGCAAGACAGGGAAAAAATAAACTATGAAAGATTCACGTAAATCCGCAACCCAACGCCGTCACCGTCGCCTCCGTCGCCATTTATCGGGAACCAGTGCGCGGCCACGCTTGGCGGTGTTTCGTTCCAATACCCATATTTACGCCCAGGTGATTGATGATGTGGCCCAACATACCCTGGTGGCCGCATCAACCCTAGATCCTGACCTCAAACAGACATTATCTACCACCGCTTCCTGCGAAGCCTCCGCTGAAGTGGGTAAGTTAGTGGCCCAACGGGCGATCGCCAAAGGCATCGAACAGGTGGTCTTTGACCGGGGCGGCAAACTCTACCACGGTCGGGTGAAAGCACTGGCGGATGCGGCCAGGGAAGCCGGCCTCAATTTCTAAGTGAACCAACCTTTTTAGCAACCAAGGAAATTATTATGGCAAAACGTCGCAAAACCAGTCGCGCCAAAAAAGAGGACACCAACTGGCAAGAACGGGTCATCCAGATTCGTCGGGTCAGCAAAGTGGTCAAAGGCGGTAAAAAACTTAGCTTTCGGGCGATCGTGGTCGTCGGCAATGAAAGCGGTCAGGTCGGCGTCGGTGTCGGCAAAGCGGGGGATGTTATTGGTGCCGTTCGCAAGGGCGTGGCCGATGGCAAAAAGCAACTCATTGATGTGCCCTTGACCAAAGCCAACTCCATTACCCACATCACCAACGGGGTGTCCGGGGGGGCCAAAGTGGTGGTTCGTCCTGCTGCGCCGGGGACCGGGGTAATTGCCGGGGGGGCCGTGCGGACAGTATTGGAATTAGCCGGGGTTAAAAATATTTTGGCTAAACAACTGGGTTCCAACAATCCTTTGAATAATGCCCGGGCCGCTATCAATGCCCTAGAAACCCTCCGGACTTTCTCTGAAGTCGCTGAAGAGCGGGGCGTATCCGTAGAACACCTTTACGGCTAACAGTGGGTTTAATAGACCTGCGGTCAGTGTTTAATCCTTTGTGAATTTATTTTAGATATTAGCCATGAATTTGAGTGAACTCTCTCCCAAAGACGGCGCTAAAAGACGTCGCCGCCGCGTCGGGCGCGGTATTGCCGCCGGGCAAGGGGCTAGCTGTGGTTTCGGAATGCGGGGACAAAAATCACGCTCCGGGACAGGCACTAAGGCCGGATTTGAAGGGGGACAAATGCCCCTTTATCGTCGCTTGCCCAAACTCAAGCATTTTCCCCTATACAACCCCAAACATTTCACCATTATTAATGTGGGCAAGTTGGCGGATTTGGCTGCCAATTCCGTTGTTACCCTGGAAAGCCTGATGGAAGCAGGGATTGTCACCAGTAATGACGGCCCCCTCAAAATCCTTGGGAAAGGCGATCTTGCGGTTTCCCTAACGGTGCATGGCGCTTGCAGTCAATCCGCCAAGGCCAAAATTGAAGCCGCTGGTGGCAGCGTTGTTACTAATGACTAAGGGCTGTTTTCCCCGTCTTTTCTAACCGAATAGGCGATAATAGGGACATTCATTAATTCGTCATTGGATAATCCGCACGATAACCAGGTATAGATAAATGGTCGTAAGTCGAGATAAAGCCCCCTCTGCTCAGGAAACCTTCTTGCAGATGGCACAGGCGGCTGGCCTCAGAGGTCGGCTGCTTATTACTATTGGGCTACTAATTCTAGTTCGTTTAGGGATTTTTATTCCCGTTCCAGACATTGACCGGCAAGCGTTTGCCCAAGCGATTACCGATAACTCAGTGATTGGGTTTTTAAATATTTTTACTGGGGGCGGGATTTCCACCATCGGCATTTTTGCCCTGGGGATTTTGCCTTATATTAATGCCTCCATCATCATGCAATTATTAACGGCGGCCATTCCCGCCCTTGAGGATTTGCAAAAGAATGAAGGGGAAGCCGGACGGCGAAAAATTTCTCAGTATAGTCGTTACATTGCCTTTGGCTGGTGCATCATCCAGGGGGTGGGACTGACAGTGGGGCTGTTACGGCCCTATGCCATTAATTATGGCCCCCTCTTTGTCATTCAAACTGTTTTGGCTATTACCGCTGGTTCCATGTTCGTGATGTGGATTTCAGAGTTAATTACCGAACGGGGGATTGGCAATGGGGCTTCCCTGTTGATTTTTGTCAACATTGTGGCGACCTTGCCCCAAACCCTGGGTCAAACCATTGAATACGCCCAGTCCGGTGGTCGGGAATCCATTACTGCCGTTGTACTGCTAATGCTG
This sequence comes from Synechocystis sp., assembly GCA_035285105.1. Lineage (GTDB taxonomy): Bacteria > Cyanobacteriota > Cyanobacteriia > Cyanobacteriales > Microcystaceae > Synechocystis. The sequence continues at coordinate 5,917 of JAYKHU010000186.1, read as the reverse complement.
GTCTTTTTGGTGATGATTGTGGGGATTGTCTTTGTCCAAGAAGGCACCCGCCGCATTCCCATCATTTCCGCCCGTCGTCAGGTGGGCAAACGGCTCTATCGGGAACGCACCAGTTATTTACCGCTCCGTCTCAATCAGGGGGGGGTAATGCCGATTATTTTCGCGTCGGCGGTGTTGATTTTGCCGTCTTCCCTGGCGGGGTTTGCCAACAGTAACCAAGGCTTAGGGGGCTTTGGCGAAATTTTAATTCAGGTGGCCAATGCCCTGCGTCCCGGCACATGGGTTTATACGATTGTCTATTCCCTGATGATTTTCTTCTTTAGCTATTTTTATGCGAGCTTGATTGTCAATCCGGAGGATGTGTCTAAAAACCTGAAAAAAATGGGGTCGAGTATCCCCGGTATTCGCCCCGGTAAAAAAACGGAGCAGTATTTGGAAGGGGTACTAAATCGCCTGACCTTCCTGGGGGCAATCTTTTTAAGTATCGTGGCGACGGTGCCCATCTTTGTGGAGCGGGCAACGGGGGTCACCACCTTTCAAGGCTTAGGCGCCACGTCCCTGTTGATTCTGGTGGGGGTTGCCATTGATACCGCTAAACAAATCCAAACTTACGTCATTTCCCAACGTTATGAAGGGATGATCAAACAACCGTAGGTTGATCGGAGTCTGGCTGGTGGGACGTTTTTAGTCCCGGGGCAGTCTCACGGATTAAGTCAAACAGTGCGGTTGAGGAAGGCCCGGAAAGGCAATTCCTTGACCGCTTTTTCTCTAGGAGTTTTTAACGCATTATGGCTATGGCTAAAGGTTTAATTTTTCTCGGTGCGCCAGGGTCTGGTAAGGGCACCCAGGGTCAAGTTTTAGCGACCCATTTGGATATTCCCCACATTTCCACCGGGGACATGTTGCGTCAGGCGATCGCCGATGGGACGACCCTGGGCAATCAAGCAAAGGCCTATATGGACAAGGGAGAACTGGTGCCTGATCAACTGATTTTGGGCATGATTGAAGAGCGCCTGGGGCAGCCCGATGCCAAAAGCGGCTGGATTCTCGACGGATTTCCCCGTAATGTCACCCAGGCAATATTTCTAGACGAATTGTTAGTAAACATTGGCCACCGCACCCAATGGGCCATCAACCTGAAAGTCCCCGATGAAGTGATTGTGGAGCGTTTATTAGCCCGGGGCCGGGCCGATGACAACGAAGCTACCATTCGTCGCCGTCTTTCCGTTTATGGGGAGCAAACCGCCCCCCTGATTGCCTATTTTCAGGAACAGGGAAAACTGTATGCCCTGGATGGGAATCAAGCCATCGAAAATATTGCTGCCACGCTGCAACAATTAACGGCGAATTTAAAAACGCCTCACCACTAATGGGTTAGCCCTATTCGCCGGTTTTCTACGCCTATGGTTGGGCTAGGTTCATTAGCGCTCAACAGCGATCCCTATATTTGTTATGATGGTTGACGGCGATTTTATCACCCTTTGGTGTCTCGCCGTGAATTTTTCCTGAATTTTGGAGGTTATCACTCGCTTGTCTAAACAAGATTTAATTGAAATGGAAGGGACGGTAATGGAGTCCTTACCCAATGCGATGTTTCGGGTTGATCTCGATAACGGTTTTAATGTGTTAGCCCATATCTCTGGCAAAATACGCCGCAATTATATCAAGATTCTCCCTGGCGATCGGGTCAAGGTTGAACTGACTCCCTACGATTTAACCAAAGGCCGCATTACCTACCGCTTAAAGAATAAAAAGTAACGCTTTGCTGACCAGATTCCCAGGGATTGACTTGGCTATTGGGCTAAATCCCGAACTCGCCATGACATCAGCACAATAACTTGTTATAATTAAGAGCTTGCAGTGTTGCCAACAAAAAATCAGGCATGAAAGTTAGAGCCTCCGTTAAAAAGATGTGTGATAAGTGCCGCGTCATTCGTAGACGTGGTCGAGTGATGGTTATTTGTTCTGCTAATCCTAAGCACAAACAAAGACAAGGTTAGATCCTACTACCTTGTTCCCATCGCACCCTGTTTTAATTTCTACTCCATAAATTTACTGAACGTATAGAGGAAAATCAACGTGGCACGGATAGCTGGTGTTGACCTGCCTCGGGACAAGCGGGTGGAAATCGCCCTGACTTACCTTTACGGCATAGGTCTATCCCGATCTCATGAAATTTTAGCGGCAACGGGGGTTAACCCGGATGCCCGCGTTAAAGACTTAAGCGATGAAGATGCGCTTAAGCTCCGGACTTACATCGACGAAAATTACGAGATCGAAGGGGATCTCCGTCGTTGGGAAGCCATGAATATCAAGCGTCTTGGGGATATCGGCACCTACCGGGGCCGTCGCCATCGCCAAGGCTTACCCGTCCGGGGACAAAGAACCAGGACCAATGCCCGTACCCGTCGGGGACGTCGCTTGACCGTTGCTGGTAAGAAAAAAGCTCCGGCGAAGAAATAATCTTCCCCTTCCATTTGTTCAGTTTATTGAAGCCTTCAATCAATTACTATGGCGCGTCCTACCAGAAAAACTGGGCCTAAAAAACAAAAAAAGAATGTCCCTAGCGGGGTGGCCCACATTCAATCCACATTTAACAACACCATTGTCACCATTTCCGACCTCAGGGGAGATGTTATCTCTTGGGCGTCTGCGGGTTCCAGTGGGTTCAAAGGGGCTAAAAAAGGAACGCCCTACGCTGCTCAAACGGCGGCGGATTCCGCTGCTCGTCGGGCGATGGAACAAGGCATGCGCCAATTAGAAGTGATGGTCAGTGGTCCGGGAGCCGGTCGGGAAACTGCGATCCGCGCCCTCCAAGGGGCTGGCTTAGAAATTACGTTGATTCGGGATGTGACGCCCATTCCCCACAATGGCTGTCGCCCCCCCAAACGGCGTCGCGTCTAAGACCCCAGGGTCAATTTACAGTGGAGTGCGGGAATGCCCCTCTTCACCATCGGTTTTTTTAGGGTAAATTACAATTTCCTCTGACTGAGATAGCGTCGGTCAAGCTATTAAACGGAGATATAAGGGAGGTCGCGCTTGTGGCGCAATTTCAAATTGAGTGCGTGGAATCCAGCACAAAAAAAAATCAACAGCAGTATAGCAAGTTCGCCCTGGAGCCCCTCGATCGTGGTCAAGGCACCACGGTGGGGAATGCCCTCCGGCGGGTTTTGTTGTCTAATTTGCCAGGCTCTGCTGTCACGGCCATTCGTATTGCCGGCGTTAACCATGAGTTCGCTACCATTCCAGGGGTCCGTGAGGATGTTCTGGAAATCATGCTAAACATGAAGGAACTCGTGCTCAAAAGCTACTCTGACCAACCCCAAATCGGACGGCTAATGGCGATCGGACCGACAACGGTCACGGCGGCTCAGTTTGAAGTCCCTTCGGAAGTTGAGATTATTGATCCCAACCAGTATATTGCAACCCTTGCCGAAGGCGCCAAGCTGGAAATGGAGTTTCGGGTGGAGCGGGGCATTGGTTACCGGGTGATTGAACGGGGCAAAGATGAAAATTCGTCCCTGGATTTCCTCCAAATTGACGCGATTTTCATGCCCGTTACTAAGGTGAATTACACCATTGAGGATATTCGCCTGGATGGCTCTAGTCCCAAGGACCGGCTGATTTTGGATATTTGGACCAACGGCAGCATCCAGCCCCGGGAAGCGTTGTCCGAAGCGTCGGATATCATTGCCAATTTATTCTTACCGTTAAAAGATTTGAATGAATTGGAAACCGCCCATAACGATTACCAGGATGAGGTAAATCCAGAAAGCCAAATTCCCATTGAGGAATTGCAACTTTCCGTGCGGGCCTATAACTGCTTAAAGCGGGCACAAATTAACACCGTTGCCGATTTGCTGGAATATAGCCAGGAAGATCTGTTGGAAATTAAGAATTTTGGTCTGAAATCCGCAGAAGAAGTGATTGAGGCCTTGCAAAAGCGCCTTGGCATCACCCTGCCCCATGAAAAAGCAAAGGCCTAATTTTAGTCCGTTGGCAATTTTGCCTATGGTACAGAGCCGTTAGTTTCTCTTGTATTGTTGCTGACAATATTGGGGAAACTTTTCCTGAGTTTAAGGATATTTCACTATCTTTAATTTATTTTTTGATTGTTAGGAGTTAACCATTATGCGACACAGATGTCGAGTTCCCCAGCTAGGGAAGCCCGCCGATCAACGTAAAGCCCTGTTGCGGGCCTTAACCACTGAATTGATCCGCCATGGTCAAATTAAAACCACCAAAGCACGGGCTAGGGCAGTACGGGCTGAAGTTGATCGAATGATTACCTTGGCCAAGGATGGTTCCCTCGCCGCCCGACGCCGGGCCCTGGGCTACCTGTATGATAAGCCGACTGTCCACGCCCTCTTTGCGGAAGCCCCCGGTCGTTATAAGGACCGCAACGGGGGTTACACCCGCATCATTAGAACCCTGCGTCGCCGGGGCGATAATGCGGAAATGGCTGTGATTGAGCTGGTGTAATCACCTTTGGGAACCGTGATGACCACCGCCTCTCCCCATCCTTCTGCCAAACAGCGAGTAGCCCTGGTAATTCAGTATCTGGGCACCCGCTTCCATGGATGGCAACGTCAGCCGGATTTTGTCTCCATTCAAGGGGAAATCGAGCAGGCGATCGCCAAAGTAGTGGGGGATCCCGTGACTCTCCATGGGGCAGGACGAACGGATGCGGGGGTTCACGCGGCGGCCCAGGTGGCTCATTTTGACGATCCCCTTGGTCACATTCCTGCGGCCCGCTGGGGTAAAGTCCTGAATGGATTACTGCCTGCGGATATTATCATCCGCAGTGCCGCCGAAGTTCCCTTTGATTGGCACGCCCGTTTCTCGGCGTCATGGCGTCGTTACCGTTACAGTATTTATACTGATCAATGGCCTAACGTTTTTTTGACTGGGTTGAGCTGGCATTACTATCGATCGCCCTTGCGGGAAGCCACGATTCAAGCAGCCATGGAACCCCTATTGGGAAAGCACCACTTAGCGGCCTTTCACCGAGCCGGTTCCTCCCGCCCCCATTCCTGGGTGGACGTTCAAGGGGTGGACTGTTACCGCCGGGGGCCCATGGTATACCTGGAAATTCAGGCCAATGGCTTCCTCTACGGCATGGTGCGGCTGTTGGTGGGTCTCCTGGTAGAGGTGGGCAGTGGCCAACGCAGTTTAAAGGACTTCACGGATTTGTGGATGAATCAACGCCGGGACTTAGTCAAATACGCCGCTCCCCCCCAAGGGCTGTGTTTATTGCGGGTCGGCTATGACCACTTTCCCTTTCCCCCTTCCCTCTGGTTTGACACCCATCCCCTCTTTAGTTTCCCTGGCTGAAAGGGGCATAAACGTCTAATTATTCCTCGTTTTTAAGCGATGGTATTGTTGAAAACTATGAACAAAACTGTATTACCTACAATTGATAACCTTGACCCCCAATGGTACGTCATTGATGCGGCGGGTCAACGCCTAGGACGCCTTGCCACTGAGGTGGCCACCATTCTTCGGGGTAAGAATAAGCCGAACTTTACCCCCCACATGGACACCGGCGATTTTGTCATTATTATTAATGCGGAAAAAATTGAAGTGACCGGCAGAAAACGGGAACAGAAATTATACCGTCGCCATTCTGGCCGTCCCGGGGGCATGAAGGAAGAAACCTTTGAGAAACTCCAAGCCCGCTTGCCGGAACGGATTGTTGAAACCGCGATCCGGGGGATGCTACCGAAAAATAGTTTGGGACGTAAATTATTTACCAAGCTAAAAGTTTACGCTGGCCCCCATCACCCCCATGCGGCCCAACAGCCGGAGACTTTAATTGTTAACACTATTCCCGCAGGAGATAACTAATGCAAGCTACTGAATCTAGCAACAAAGTCGTCTATTGGGGCACCGGTCGGCGTAAAGCGGCGATCGCCCG
>JAYKHU010000185.1:0-8539 GCA_035285105.1 Synechocystis sp. | reverse complement strand
GCGCTGCTGCGTTTTTTCTTGTTGCGGGTTTTCGATCCCAAAGCGGGTTTACCCCAAGGAGAAACGGGGCCAGACCGTCCGATGGGGGCACGACCCTCACCACCACCATGGGGGTGATCGCAGGGGTTCATGACGCTACCCCGAACATGGGGACGACGACCTAAGTGGCGCGTACGACCCGCTTTACCCAGCTTCAAGTTACGGGCTTCCGCGTTGCTAACCCGACCCAAGGTGGCAAAGCATTCTTTGCGGACCATCCGCACTTCTTTCGAGGGAAGTTTAATGGTGACGTAATCCCCTTCCTTGGCGACGACCTGGGCCGATGCCCCAGCAGAACGAACCATTTGTCCGCCGCGTCCCACCACCAGTTCTACGTTGTGGACTTCACTACCCAGGGGCATCCGACCCAGGGGCAGCGCATTGCCCACTTCAAAGGGGGCCTCTTCACTGGCGATAACGGTCATACCGACCTGTAGACCGGCGGGGGCAAGGATGTAACGTTTTTCCCCGTCGGTGTAGAACAGTAGGGCGATCCGGGCATTGCGGTTGGGATCATATTCGATCGCCGCCACCCGGGCCGGAATGTTGAGCTTGTTCCGTTTAAAGTCGATGATGCGATAAAGCCGTTTGTGTCCGCCGCCCCGGTGACGACTGGTGATCACCCCTCGGTTGTTACGACCTTTATGATCGTGGCGTTTGGTAGTTAATGACTTCTCCGGCTTACTCTTTGTAATTTCAGTGAAATCGGAGACGCTAGCCTGCCGAGTTCCTGGTGTCATTGGCCGATAATTGCGAATACCCATGGGTTGTTTAGATAACAGTTAATGTGGTGGTCGTCTTAACGCGATGTCTACACGTCAGGGAAAAGTTGAATACTGTCCCCTTCCTGGAGGGTGACAATGGCACGTTTGACTTGGGCTTTAAAACCCGCAAATCGTCCCACTCGCTTGCTTTTGCGGGGCATCCGGGCAGTGTTCACCCGGGTTACCTTAACGTCAAACAATAATTCGATCGCCGCTTTAATTTCCGGTTTGGTGGCCTGGGGGCGCACATCAAACACATACTTGTTTTCTTCAAGTTGCAGCGTGGCTTTTTCCGTCACAATGGGCTTAATAATTAAGTCCGCTAAGCGACGTTGGTCAATCACTTTAGTCACCGTAAACCTCCTGGAGTTTAGCGAGGGCAGCAGCGGTGGTCACAATCGTATCCGCAACGAGGACGTCGTAGATATTCAGGTTATCCGCCCGTAAAATTTTTAGATAGGGAATATTGCGTCCGGAAAGAAAGACATTTTCTGGAATTTCATCAAGGATCAATAAAACCTGTTTTTCGGGATTGGCTCCCCAACGGGTTAATGCCGTGGCCAATTCCTTCGTTTTGGGTTGGCTAAACTGGTCCCCGAAGGCTTCAACAACAACCAAATTTTCGGCTTTAGCGACGATCGCCGTTCTCAGGGCTAAGCGACGCTCTTTTTTGTTCATCTTCTGGCCGTAGTCCCGGGGTTTGGGTCCAAAGATAACGCCACCCCCGCGCCATAACGGCGATCGGATCGAACCAGCCCGGGCGCGGCCGGTGCCTTTCTGTTTCCAAGGCTTACGACCGCCCCCCCGGACTTCCGCCCGGGTTTTCGCAGAGGCATTGCCTTGACGGGCATTATTTTGCTGACGCACTAAAGCGCGGTGCACAATGTGGGCCGCATTTTCTTCTTTGGCAACTTTGAGGTCGAGGGCCGCACTGCCGGTTTCCTCCCCCTGCCAATTCTTCACAACACAATCAACCATGACTTTTTATCTCCAGCAATAACGGATAGCAACGGACGCTTAGGAACGACCCACAATAGTGGCAGGGGTGATATTCAACAACGCCCCCGGCTTACCCGGTAACGCCCCTTTAATGATCAACAGGTTTTGCTCCGTATCAACGCGAACAACGGTCAAACGACGAATGGTTACTTGGGAGGCACCATACTGCCCTGCCATCCGTTTACCCGGATAAACCCGACCGGGGGTGGTTCCTGCCCCCGTTGACCCCGGCAAGCGGTGGTTTTTGGAACCGTGGGTCATATTGCCGCGACGGAAATTGTGGCGCTTTTGATAACCGGCAAAGCCACGTCCCATGGTTTGACCCGCAACGTCAACTAAATCGCCAACTTGGAAAATATCGGCTTGGATGGCTTCCCCCAGTTGATGGGTCGGGGCCTCTTTGAGTCGATACTCTTTTAAGTGACGGACAGGAGCCGTCTCGGATTTCTTAAGATGCCCTAACTCCGGTTTGGATAATGCTTTTTCTTTAACCGGCAAATAACCCACTTGGATGGCGTTATACCCGTCGGTTTCCTTGGTTTTAACCTGGGTGACAGGGCAAGGACCAACTTGCACCACGGTGACAGGGATGGCGATACCTGTTTCTTTGTCGAAAATCTGGGTCATACCCAGCTTGGTTCCTAATATACCGATAGACACGGTTAACCCTCTACCTAATAAATAATGTGAATAATGCGGCAGAAATACTCCAGCAGCATAAATTCCAGACATCAAAACTCGTCTGAATAGACAGAACTGCCCAAGAATTTATTCAAAGCAAGAATGGAGCGTTTCAATCAAGGCGATGCTTGATGACTGTTTTTCGTCCTAGTGGTAGGGAGAGTTAGTCCTACATAGGGCAATACACAGATGACCCGGATTCCTGGTCAGACTTAAAGGCGTTGTGCCTTCAGTATCCGCAGGGGGTTCTAAGCTTGGCAGGTTTAACGTCCGATACTATCTCTAATATCCTATTTTGACCGCGATTAACCATCATACGTAGAAAGGAACCGTTGGTCAAGTTTAAATTTTTATTTAACCCTCAGTGACTAGGGTTATCCGGCGATCGCCAGGTTGCTACGGAGAGTAACGCCGCTGGTATATCAGCATCGGGGGGAAACTCTAATAGGGTTTCTGAGGTTTTGAGATAGCCAGAATTGTAGAAGAACGTGAGTAACCGTGCCAATGCCACCCAGACATCCTGATCAAATTCCCACGCCTGTCCCCGCCGGGCTTGGGCGGCGATCGCCTGTAGGGCCCAATAGTAATTGTTGCGGACAACTGACCCTGTTTTTTGATAGGCGGGTAAATCATCTGCGGCAATGAGTAATAGGTCTTCTGCCGCCAACCAACATTTCATGATCTCAGCTCTGGTCGAGTAAAAGTACTTATTTTAACCCCGTTTTACGATGGAGAAAATCAAGAGAGCTAACGACCTTGTTGACGGTGAAATAAACTCCGCTTAAACCAGCCTCGACGTTTGAATAGGTAAAGCTGAATCAGGGTGATGAGTCCCATGACCCCTAGGCACAGAAAATAGCCCCAGTACCACTCCAACTCCGGCATATTGAACGGTGATTTGTCGGGGTTAAAGTTCATCCCGTAGATGCCGGCAATAAACGTTAGAGGGATAAAAATTGTCGAAATAATTGTCAGGGTTTTCATCACTTCATTGAGTTTATTGCTCATGGCCGATAGATAGACATCCATTAAGCTAGAGGCAATTTCTCGGTAGGTTTCAATCACATCAATGATTTGAATGGTATGGTCGTAGCAATCACGGAAATAGGTCAAGGTTTCAGGCTTGATGTAGGGGTTTCCATCCCGCAGGAGGGTGTTAAAAATTTCCCGCTGGGGCCAAATATTGCGTCTTAAACTGAGTAACTCCCGCCTAATATCGTAAATAGCATTGAGGGTTTCCTCTGTCGGGTTCGTGACAGCAATATCCTCTAAATCTTCTAGACGATCGCCGTAGGATTCTAGGACGGGGAAATAATTGTCCACAATGGCATCAATGAGGGCATAACAAAGATAATCCGCCCCGGCCCGTCTAATCATACCGATATTTTTTTCTAGCCGTTGACGAATGGGGTCGAAGGGATCTCGGTGGGTTTCCTCCTGGATTGTGATGAGGTAATTGTGATGGAGAATGAAGCTGATTTGTTCACAATAAAATCCCCGGTTGGGGCGATTCATCACCATTTGGGTAATGATCAATAAAAAATCTGTGTGGTATTCCAATTTAGGGCGATGGGGGACATTAACCACATCTTCAAGAATGAGTAAGGGTAACTGGAATAGCGTCCCCAAGTCCCGCAATACCGATTCCGTGCCTAGCCCCTGGACGTCAATCCAAAAAACACCCTGGTTAGATGAGAGACAGGAAAAGGCCTCTTGGGGCGAACGATTTTTAGCGATGTTTAAAAAATCTGGGCCGTAGTGAACGATGTCAATCCTCGTTGCATCCGCCGTGGGATCAATGCTTAATGTTCCTGGTGTACTACCTGGGATGTTGTAATAATAATCGAATAAATCTTCGTCCTCCGGGGGATTGAGGGGGCAAACGGTGGGGGAATGGGTCATCTTGATGATCTACCAATGAACGCTGGGAGTTGTGGCAACATTTAAAGGTCTGTTTTTCCCAATTGTGCTGCCTTTTCCCCAAAGGGATCTTAAACAGCGCTTAATCCCCGAGCATTTCGCCGACGTTTAAGCGGTTGCCGTTGGCAAAATCCCAGCCCGATTGGGGACGTTTCCCCGGTGGTTGGACTGTGTGCAATAACAGGTGCCCGTCCCCGGTGTTAATCACAGGGCCCCACTGTTTGATTAGGGCTACAATTTCCCCTGGCTTGCCTTCCGGGGGCTGACCGGTTTGATAGGCGTTGATCAGGGAGTGATAGGGAGTCGGTAACTGTTGCCAATAGGCTTCCCCCAGGGGCACTGTTTCCATAATTTTCAACGTTTGGCCCCGCCACTGGCTATAGCAGAGGGGGTAAAATCCCCGTACTTGATTGTGAATGTCCATAGCCCCCCGTTGCCAATGGATTTGAAAATCGTGTTTGCCCAATAGGGGGGCATAGGTGGCGGCAGCATCCTCCTGGGGGATGGGGGTTAAGAGATGATCCTGGCGCTGATGAAGCGTTTGAATGAGCAATTCCGCCCCGGCCTGGGCAAGACGATCGCCTAGGGTGTGACAGGTATCCAGCAGTGAGATTGGCGTTGCCGTTTTGAGGAGCATCGCCCCGGTATCCATGCCAATATCCATCAGCATGGTGGTGATGCCCGTTTCTGCTTCCCCGTTGGCGATCGCCCATTGTAACGGTGCCGCACCGCGATATTTGGGTAATAAAGATCCGTGGACGTTAATACAACCCAGGCGGGGCATCTCTAAAATTTCCGCAGAAAGCAACTGGCCGTAGGCGACCACAACAAAAAAGTCTGCGGCGCAGGCTCGGAGGTTTTGTAAGGTTTCTGGACAGCGTTTCACCCGCTCGGGTTGCCAGACTGGGAGATTATGCGCTAATGCCTCTTGCTTAACCGGCGATGGTATTAGTTTACTTCCCCGTCCCCGACGGCGATCGGGTTGGCTGACCACGGCTTGCACCTGAATATCGGGATCGGCCAACAAAGCGGTCAGGGTAGGAACGGCAAACGCTGGGGTTCCCCAAAAAACAACGTTCATAACGGCGTAAAAAAATGACTGTGATACTTGATGCTATAGCAATCACAACCAAAATCCTATCTCAGATTTCCCAGCCCTTAGTCCTCTTCATCGAAGAGTAATTCTTCTAAAATGTAATTCAATTCATCGTTTTCTGGATGCACTAATTCCACTTCATTTTCACTCACTGCTTTGGCTAAAAACAACAAGGGGGCTAAAGAGGTGTAAATGCCATAACGTTGTTCTTCGTGATAAAAACTGGCTAAAAATTGTAACTCCTCTGGCTCTAATGATTTATCGCCTTCTTCAATTTCTAGGGTTAAAATATCGTCGTCTTCGATGGGGGGTAATTCCCCGCTAACGGTGAGGGTGTAGGCGGTATATTTAAGCGTCAAATCTAACTCCGCTAGCACCGCTTTAGCATCCGCAAAAATGGTTTCAATTTCCTGCTCGTCTTCCAATAAAATCGCGTCGGACTCTTCTTCTAAATCGTCTTCATCTTCCCAGGCAATAATGACCACCGGAATATCCACCGGCATTAATAATAAATACTGGGCTTCCTCATCTTCTAAGGAGTTTTCAACGTAGCAATCTAGGGTACGACCTGCTTTGTCATAGAGCGTAATGGTATCGCTTTCGTCCGGTTCATTTTCTTGACTAAATAAATAAGAAGACATAAGACTTAGCAATATGATTGAATTTTTAGATTACCACAAGGGTTACCAGAGTTTAGCGACAATTTTGAGCGGGATTCGGGTTAGTCCTGATTGAGCGGATCTAACCAATGCGTTTTTTCTAAGGTGTTGACACTATTGATATCTGTCAAATTATATTGCAAGGGGGTAATGGTAATGAAATTGTCTTGGATCCCATGGACGTCGGTGGGAATACGGCGGTTTAAGCCTAAATAGTCCGGTTGGGGAATTTCCTTGACCCGCTCCCCAGCTAACCAGTAATAACGTTTTCCTCTGGGATCGTAGCGTTCTTCAAAAGTTTCCTGGTAACGTTGCAAACCCTGGCGGCACAGTTTAACCCCGGCAATGTGGTCGGCGGCAACGGGGGGAATATTAACGCTCAATAACGTCGGTTCCGGTAATGGCGATCGCCACAGTTGGGTGATCAAGCGTTGGGCAAAGTCAGCGGCGGGTTGAAAGTCAGTAGGCGTATAGCTGGCGAGGCTAAAAGCAATGCTGGGAATGCCTTCAATTAACCCTTCCATCGCAGCGGAGACAGTGCCGGAATACAACACATCCGTGCCGAGGTTAGCGCCGTGGTTAATTCCCGATAACACAAAATTGGGGTACTCATCCATCACGGCATGGAGGGCAAATTTAACGCAGTCGGCTGGGGTGCCGGAGCAAGACCAGGCAGTAATGCGGGGATCAAAGACCCCTTCAACAATGTCGGCTCGCAGGGGGTGGTGGAGGGTCAAGCCATGGCCCGTCGCTGATCGTTCACGATCTGGACAAACCACTGTGATCTGATGCCCCGCCGTGGCTAAGGTATCGGCTAAGCATCGTACCCCTTGGGAGAAAATACCATCATCGTTGCTGATCAGAAGGCGGAGGATAGGAGACGCAGTCATGGAACCCAGTGGAAAAACAGCAATCGCATCCGACTTAGACGCCATCAAGGCAGGCGGGATTTTGCTCTAACCATATCAGGCTCTGCCCCCCTTTTTGTTGAAAACATTCCGGCGATAATCACCGTTGTCGGTAAATGTCGGCTTATGCCCCTGAGCGACTTGGAATGGGATACTCAACGCTGTTAAAGTGAATGCGGGTCAGTGGTGAGTCCGTGACCTTTTTCGTTGTCTAATTCTTCCCTGTGGCGTTTTCCGGCATGACTATTTCTTTGGAAACTGAGTTGCAAACCCTCCAGCAATCGGCCCAAGCGGCGATCGCCGACTGTGAAGAGTTGGATGGCCTCGATAAGCTGCGGGTGCAATACCTGGGCAAAAAAGGGGAATTATCCCTCATTCTCAAAGGAATGGGAAAACTTTCCGCCGAAGAACGACCCCGCATTGGGGCGATCGCCAATGAGGTCAAAGACGCCTTGCAGCAGCAGTTGGATGACCGCAAAACCCGATTGCAAACGGCGGCGATCGAAGCCCAACTTGCAGCGGAAACCCTGGACGTGACCATGCCCGGTGCCTTCCGTCCCCAGGGTCGTCGTCACCCTCTCAATAGCACCGTTGATCGCGTCTTAGAAATTTTTGTGGGTCTGGGGTATACCGTCGCCACGGGGCCCCAAGTGGAGACTGACTATTACAACTTTGAAGCCCTGAATATTCCCGCCGATCACCCGGCCCGGGATATGCAAGATACGTTCTTCTTGAAAAATGGCCATTTACTGCGGACCCACACCTCCCCGGTGCAAATCCGTTATATGGAAAACCACGCTCCCCCCATTCGCATTGTGGCCCCTGGTCGGGTTTATCGCCGTGATACCGTGGATGCCACCCACTCCGCTGTTTTTCATCAGGTGGAATTATTGGCGATCGATCAAGGGTTAGCGTTTACCCACTTAAAAGGCACCATTCAGGCTTTTTTAAAGGAAATGTTTGGGGAATCCCTTCCCATCCGCTTCCGGGCCAGTTACTTCCCGTTTACAGAACCGTCGGCGGAGGTGGACGTGCAATGGCAGGGGAAATGGTTAGAGGTGATGGGCTGCGGTATGGTTGACCCCAACGTGATGAAAGCTGTGGGCTATGACCCCGAGGTTTACACCGGCTTTGCGGCGGGCTTTGGGGTAGAACGTTTTGCCATGGTGTTGCACCAAATTGACGATATTCGTCGGTTGTATAACAGTGATTTGCGTTTTCTGCGACAGTTCTAGGCAGATATAGATGTCAACGTTGGTTCCAATGTTGGTCCAGGGACAATGGGACATAGGGGAATTTCCTCCCCTGCTGACCAAGGAGATATGTCAGAATGATCACTGTTTGCTGTCCATCATTCCCATTGATTTCTGATTAAGCGCTATGTTTCTTGAAGAATTTAAGCCTGTTGCCCAAGAATTTTGTAAGCAACCCGTTGCCTTTGCCGGGGGATTTGTGTCTGGGGTACTGCGCCTC
>JAYKHU010000184.1:0-4004 GCA_035285105.1 Synechocystis sp. | reverse complement strand
AATTGGGCGCAATGTCCCAGGCATCCCAATACTGTCCTTGATCTTGGAAAAACTGGAGTTGATTCCCCGGGGCAGCGAGGATGTGCCGCTGTTGACCCCCATCGTACAGACTGCTAATGTCCCCCGTCTGGGGATCAAGGGTGACCCGTAAAATGCCGTTATCTAACACCAAGGACTCTGGGGGGGGCTGGGGGGATTCCTCTCCGCTGGAGTCCCCTGGGATGAGCCAATAACCGCGCACCGTTAGGGGGGGGAGTGTTATGTCAATCAGTAAGTGACCGTCGTGGCTGTTTTGGTGGGGAATAATCGCGTCATTCTCCCAAGCGATGATTTGATCAGTTTGTGTTGGATCACAGGCAATTTCTAGCAGTTGCTGGTTTTCCCACGCTAAGGGATTAAACACGCAGAGGGGGCGGGCGTGGGGTGTCGGCGGGGGGGGAAGGGTGACACACCGACTTAGGCGATCGAGGGCGGTGGTAATCAAGGCTTGGGTGGTTTGGATAACGGCTTGCCAGCCGTGATTGGCGGTGACAAATACCTCCGGGATAGAAGTCCCCGGCAGAATGTCATGGAACTGATTTAAAAGCACCGCTTTCCAGGCCGTTTCTAGGTCTGCTTGGGGATAGTCACCCCCCGTTGCCCAACAGGCAAAACTACTCCATAATTCCGCTTCATACAGTAAGTGTTCACAGTGGCGGTTATAGCGTTTTTGATCGGCGTGGACGGTAAAGTAACCGCGGTGTAATTCTAGGTAAAGTTCTTTGTCCCAAACCGGGATAGGGTTACTGGTTTGATGTAATTGATGCTTGATGGTTTCAAGGCAATTAAAGGCCGTTGAAGTGGTAATCGTCGGAAAGAAGTCCGATGCCTGCCACCGTTGTTTCACCTGCCACATATCCCGAGTAGGGCCTCCCCCATGATCCCCCACGCCAGGCAACCACAGGCATTCGGTTAACTGGGTTTGCTGTTGCCACGCCCGGGCATAGTTAGCCATCGGTAACGGTTGATTGTCCATGACCCCGGCTAAATTAGGGGGCGACATCACCGTCAGAATTTCAGTGCCATCGGGCGATCGCCATTGGAATGCCCCCAGGGGAAAGGGATTGGTATCGTTCCAATGGAGTTTCCCGGTAACGAAATAGTCCAAGTTAGCCAGCCGACAAAACTGGGGTAATTGTTGGCAAAACCCAAAACTATCCGGGAGCCAACCCACACGACTGGGGTGACCAAACCGGGATTGAAAATAGCGTTGACCGTACAGTAATTGCCGGGCGATCGCCTCCCCCGCAATGATATTAACGTCGGGTTCAATCCACATCCCCCCCAACAGTTCCCAGTGCCCCGCCTCCACCGCCGCTTGGATTTGGGCAAACAGGGCAGGACGGTGCTGTTCGATCCATTCGTATAACGCAGGACTGGTATGGCCAAAAATGAGATCGGGAAATTCCCCCTGCAACTGAATGACCGATTGAAAGGTTCTTTCCCCCACCTCCCAGGTTTCTTCTAGGGGCCACAACCATGCCATGTCCAAATGGGCATGGCCTAATAAGTGTAAGGTTTGGGTTTTTAACGCCTGGGCGAAGGGCAATAATTGGGCACGGACGATTTCCAACGACTGATCAAACTGGGAGCGATGGTGGCGGTGATCCCAATCGATGGCGGTTAAGGTTGCCGCAATCTGTGTCAACGGTTCCGGGTCGAACTGGGCGTAATATAGGCTTAAAACCGTTAATTCATCGGCAATCAAGCCCGGATCTCGGTCGGGAAACTCCCGTTCATAGCGTAGCTGGGATTGCATTAATCCCCCGATATCATGGCCAGGACTCACTAACCGCAGCGCCACGGTGAAGGTCTGTCCTGCTTGGGCCGACGGCGTTAATAACAGTCGGGTTTTGGAGTCAAATAAATCCCCCGCCTGGACAAACTCCCCATTGACAAAAATCTGGGCATCCTTGGCCCACCAGGTTAACGCCAGACGTAGATTAAAGCCCTGTAATGGATAAGTATCTAAGGCTGGGGGCACGGTAAAGGACTGGGCAAAC
Source organism: Synechocystis sp. (assembly GCA_035285105.1). Lineage (GTDB taxonomy): Bacteria > Cyanobacteriota > Cyanobacteriia > Cyanobacteriales > Microcystaceae > Synechocystis. The sequence goes on along the minus strand of JAYKHU010000184.1, from coordinate 1,962 downwards.
CATTGCACCTTTTCGCCCTTTGCCCAGATTAAATACTGTTTGTCATTGACTTGCCCTAGGGGATAGGTTTGCCAGTCGGCTATTTCCCAGGGGGGCGCCGGTAAACAGAACCAGGTTGTTTGACAATCCACTTGGCAAAGGCGTCGAAGTCGTTGCAGGGGGACATCGACCTGCGGCGGCAGACTAGCAGGAAATTGACTCATGGTCACAAAGATTCGACGGTGTGGTCCCTAGACGACGATGGTAAAGACGGAGCCGCTGGGGGTATTATTGGTCACTGCGATGCTGCCCCCGTGGGCTTCGATCGCCAGTTTACAAAATGCTAACCCCAGGCCGGTCTGACTGATGCCTTTCATCAATTCCCCCACTTCGTACTTTTCAAAAATGCGTTCCCGGAGGCCCTCGCTCACCCCAGGGCCGTGATCCGCCACCTGAATGACTAACCGTTCCGGGTCACTATTATCGACGGTGACCACAATGTCCGTGGCGGCCGGGGCAAACTTGATGGCGTTGGCCAGTAAATTATCCAGGGTACGACGGAATAGCAGGGGATCAACCTCGCGATAACAGGGTTGGGGGGGACACTGTAGCGTCAGACGCAGACTTTTCCGATCGCCTACGTCCCGCATATCGGCGATCGCCGCTTGGCATAGATCGCCAATGTCAATGGACTCCCGGTGTAACTCCCATTGATTGGACTCCAACTTACCCCGAATCAGTAAATCATCCACCAGTAACCGCAACTTTTCCCCATTGCGATGGAGCATATCCACTTGTTTTTGTTGTTTTTCGGAGAAGTGCTCAGCATTGATGGAGAGTAACTCCGAGAGCATCAAAATGTTCGCCAAGGGATTCCGCAGGTCATGGACTAACATATTGACCATATCTTCCCGAAATTGCAGTAATTCCCGCAGATCGTCATAGGACTGTTTCAACGCGAGGTGGGTTTGCACCCGGGCCATGAGGATGGGCGGGCTAATGGGTTTAGTAATATAGTCCACCGCCCCCAGTTCCAGTCCCCGACGCTCATCCTCCGTTTCCGCCTTAGCGGTGAGGAAAATAATGGGAATGTCGCGGGTTTGGGGATCGGCCTTCAGACGTTGACACACGGTATAGCCATCCATTTCTGGCATCATAATGTCTAACAAAATCAACGCCGGTGGATTTTCCCCCCGGGCAATGGTCAGGGCTTTTTCCCCGTGATTGGCGACTTTGACCCGATACTGTTCTTTTAATAAGCCGCTAATAAATGTCAAATTGTCGGGGGTATCGTCCACCACAAGCAGGGTGGGTCGGCCGGTGGGAGGGGGGGACATCATTGCTATCCAGAGTCACGAATAGGGGGAGGCCTGAATCACGTGTCATCAGTGATCACAGCATTTTCCCGATTGTAAAGGATTGTAAAAGAGAAAATGTAAATTTTTCGTAAAGTCAGTGATCAACCCCTTCCCATTTTTAGATCCCCTTATCGGTGGCGGCGGTTAAGGTTTCTAGGGCCGCATCAAAGTTGAAGGCATTCAGGGCCGCTTCTATGGGGGCGTACTGCTCAGGAAACGCATGCCGAAGGGCTGAACGGTGATCTTGCCACAGGTCGATCGCCTCCGCATCATCCTCTGTTAATAGGTGAATGAGTCGTTGACAGAGTTGATACACCTTAGACGCCTCTAGGGGGGCAGGGGAAACCCTCTCTTCCGGGGGCAGTTGATGGGCCAACGCCTCAATGAGGGGGATCAACGTAGCCGCCAAGGTGGCGATCGCCGTTTCCCAATCCGGGGAGTTTGCTTTTAGCGTCTGCTCTAGGGTGCTGGCCTGGGCCTGGAGGGTCGTGGCCCCAATATTCCCTGCCACCCCTTTGAGGGTATGGGCTAACCGCCGGGCCACGGGGCGATCGCCGTCTGCCATGGCCTGTCGAATTTGGTCAACAACGGTGGCTTGTCCGGCCACAAATTTTCGCAACAGGGA
>JAYKHU010000183.1:0-5298 GCA_035285105.1 Synechocystis sp. | reverse complement strand
TACAGCACCAATGGCGTTTATGTGAATGGCGTCAAAGTTAACCGCAAAATCCTGATTAATGGCAGTGCCACCATTAAGATCATTCCCTACACCCTGGTCTTACAAAATAATCAGTTAGTCATCGCCGATAGCGGGGATAACATTCGCCTCGATGCCCGTCGCATTGTCCGCACCGTTCAGGACAGCCACCGCCAAACCATCACTCTCCTGAATCAAATTTCCTTACCCATTGAGCCGGGGCAATTAGTGGCCCTAGTGGGGGGAAGTGGGGCCGGCAAATCCACCTTGATGAAAACTCTATTGGGGATTGAACCGACCTCGGCAGGGGCGGTTTATCTCAATGGCGAAGATCTGAGAAGTAACTTTAACTGGTATCGCAATCAAATCGGTTATGTGCCCCAGAAAGACATTGTTCATAAAGACCTGAAAGTTGAGGAGGTGCTGCAATATGCGGCCCGGCTGCGACTGCCCAACGATGGGGATATTGATGATATTGTGGAACGAACGTTGCTCCAAATTGAAATGCAAGACCGGCGATCGGTTTTAGTCAAAAATCTGAGTGGTGGGCAACTCAAACGGGTCTCCATTGGGGTGGAATTGTTGGTGGATCCGAAATTATTTTTCCTCGATGAACCCACCTCAGGGCTGGATCCGGGATTGGATAAAAAAATGATGTTACTGTTGCGAAAACTGGCGGATCAAGGGCGCACCATTGTGTTAGTTACCCACGCCACTGGCAACATTAATTTGTGCGATCGCCTTGTGTTTTTGGGGCAGGGGGGAAATTTGTGTTTTTATGGCCCCTTCGACGATGCTTGTCAATTTTTTGGCTTGCCCAATGGGGATTTTGCCGATGCTTACATCCAACTCGACAGTCAAGATGCGGTGCTTCGCACGGCCCAACGGTTTCAATCTTCCCCGTTTCACCGGCAATATGTGGAACAACGGTTGGCCATGGATGCCGCCCCGGAGACTTCCCTCAAACCCAGTAAGGCTCCCACCTCCCTGCTGCGACAAACCGGCGTGCTGGCCCATCGTTATGGTCAAATCCTCCTGCGCGATCGCCTTAATTTGGGCATCGCCATCGCCACGGCCCCCCTTGGCATCCTGTTGATTAATCTGGCGATCGCCAGTGATGAACCGTTTATTTTAGGGAGTGACCCCGATCCCAGTGCGGGGGGACTGGCCCAGAAGGTGTTATTGGTCTTTACCTGTGCGGCCATTTGGGTGGGTTTAGCCAGTTCTTTACAGGAAATTGTCAAAGAAAATGCAATTTACAACCGGGAACGGTTGGTTAACTTAAATATTATTGCCTATATCATTGCTAAAATCCTTATCCTCTCTGCTTTGGCTCTCCTACAAACCGGGGTGATGACAGGGGTGATTTTGATCTGCTTCCATCCCCCTGACCCAGGAGCCGTTCCCTGGATTTTGGGGGTGATGGTGACGACATTTTTGACGTTGTTCGCAGCTATTTCCCTGGGGCTACTGGTGTCCACCGTGACCAAAAACAGTACCCAAGCGAACAGTGCCCTACCCATTTTGTTACTGCCCCAAATTATTTTTTCCGGTGTGTTGTTCAAAGTCCACGGCCTGAGCCAATATCTGTCCTGGCTGATGATGAGTCGCTGGTCGGTGGGGGCCTACGGGGCGTTGGTGGACCTCAATGCCCTCATTCCAGAGGCGACAATATTACCCGATGGCACTGCCTTGGAATTGCCCTTAACCCCCTCGGCGGTTTATGCCCCTGAGTTGAGTAACCTGCTGTTAAATTGGCAGGTTTTAATTTGCCAAGGGCTGTTTTGCCTGACGGTGATTTATGGTCTCAAAAAACAAAAAGACGTTTTATGAAACGCGCCTTCCGCCCCTGGTTTTGCGTATAGAAGTATTGGGTTAAAATAAAGTCCGTGTTACCCATCATCCCCACCATGCTCAGTCATTCTGTGCCAGCGTTGACCTCCAACCCCATCCTGGGAGACCCCTCCTATGATCTCTCCTTGGTGACTTTGTCGATTGTGATGGCCATTTTTACCGCCTATATGGCGTTTTTGATGGAGCATTACGCCGAACCGATGCAAAACCAAAAGCTTCGTTTCATTCTGCTCTCCCTGAGTGGTTTGGTGATGGGGGTGGGGATTTGGGCGATGCATTTCATCGGGATGTTGGGTTTCCATTTGCCCTTTGGCATGTTCTATAACCCCTGGATCACAGCGTTATCGGTAATGCCGGGGGTGGTGGCCAGCGTTTTTACCATGACGGTGATCATTCCGTCCCCCGACCACAGGCAACGGTTTTGGCTGGGGGGAACGGTGTTAGGGCTGGGCATTGGCACCATGCATTATTCCGGCATTGCCGCCATGCAATTTAACGGCACCATTCAATACAACTGGGTGGTGGTGACTTTATCCGTGGTGGTGGCGGTGGCCCTGGCCATGCTTGCCCTTTGGTTTCGGGCTTATATGGAACGGCTCTGGGGGGTCACCGGGTATTCGGCCTTGCTCAGTTCAGCGGTGGTGATGGGGTTAGCAACGTCCGCCATGCATTATGTCGGCATGCAAGGCACCACCTTTATCGGCACCCTGGTGGAAACCGGAGAGGATCAGGGGTTGGCCCCCGCATCAATGGCGATCGCCGTGACCCTAGCAACCACGGTGTTAACGGGCATTGTGATGGTGGTGGTGCTGCGGGAAACGACCTGGGAACGACGCCAAAGCCAAACCCTGGCGGAAACGGAGGCCTGGTATCGCAGCATCATTGAGTATGCCCCCGATGGCATGTGTGTGTTTGACGCCGACGGGCGGATTTTACTGACCAATCCGGCCCTGGATACCCTGTTTGGCTATCCCAAAGACGCTTTGATCGGTAAGACGATCGCCGATTTAGGGTTGGAGGGGGTGGGACAACGTCCCCAACCGTCACCGGGGGGACAGCCCTACCTCATGGAAGGGGAAGGTCAACCCCTGGGCCGTCGCCAGGATGGCTCAACATTTGCGGTGGAAGTGAGTGTTGCCCAGTTACCCCCCTTGGGGTCCCGCCAGGATAGCACCTTCGTTTCCGTGCGCGATATCACCGCCCGTTTGGCAGCGGAAGCCGCCATTGCCCGTCAGCGGGAACATCTCCAATCCATTCTTGATACGGCCCCGGTGGGGGTTGCCATTACCGTGGATGGGGTGACCCAGTTTGCCAATCCCCGCATTGGGGAATTGGTGAATCTCAACGTCGGCGACCAGGCTGGCAAAATTTATGTCAATCCCGGCGATCGCCAGAGGATGGTGGCGGACTTAACCGTGAGTGGTTTGTCCGTCGGCAAAACCTACAAAATGTATGGCCCCGATGGTCAGATCCGGGACATCATGAGCACGTTTATGGCGATCGACTATGAGGGGCAAGCGGGGATCATCGGTTGGCTCACGGATATTAGTCAAATCAAAATGGCGGAGGACAGTTTGCGCCGGGCCAAGGAATTAGCGGAGGAAAGCACCCGCATTAAGGCCGATTTTTTGGCCAATATGAGCCACGAAATCCGTACCCCCATGAACGCCATCATTGGGATGACCCATCTGGCCCTCAAAACCGAACTTTCCCAACGGCAATGGGACTATCTCCATAAAATTCAACTCTCCAGCCAACATTTACTGGGGGTGATTAACGATATCCTCGATTTTTCCAAAATTGAAGCCGGCAAATTAGTGATTGAGTCCATTGATTTTGAACTGGAATCGGTGCTGGATAACGTCGCCACCCTAATTTCAGAAAAGGCCGCCGCCAAGGGGTTGGAATTACTGTTCGATGTGGATCAGACCATGCCCAGACATTTTGTGGGGGATCCCTTACGCCTGGGGCAAATTCTGATTAATTACGCCAATAATGCGGTTAAATTCACAGAAAAAGGGGAAATTAGTATCATCCTACGCCTAGAAGAGGACTTGGGGGACGAAGTGGTCCTTTACATGGCAGTTAAAGACACCGGCATTGGTTTAACCCCTGCCCAGATGCAAGGCCTATTTAGTAGTTTCCAGCAGGCGGATTCCTCCACCACCCGGCGGTTTGGGGGAACGGGGTTGGGGTTAGCCATTTGCAAACGCATTGCGGTCATGATGGGGGGCACCGTGGGGGTCGAAAGTGGCCACGGCCAGGGCAGTACCTTTTGGAGCACTGTCAAGTTGCGGAAAAGCCAGAAACCGCCCCGTCGCCTAATCCTCAGCCATGAGCTAAAGGGAAAACGGGTGCTGGTGGTGGATGACAATGCCAATGCCCGGCTCATTTTGTCGGAATTGCTGGAACAGATGCAATTTCAGGTGGATCGGGTTGGATCAGGGTCAGAGGCGTTGGCGGCCATTGTTAAAGCCGATCGCCAAGCGAAGCCCTACGACATTGTCTTTTTAGATTGGCAAATGCCAGAAATGGACGGGTTAGAAGCGGCCCGTCGGATTAATCATCTCGCCCTTACCCATAGTCCCCACCATTTAATGGTGACGGCCTACGGTCGGGAAGAAGTCTATCGGGTATCGGATGCAGTCAATATTGCCGATGTGTTATTGAAACCGGTGAATGCATCCATGGTCTTTGACAGTGTGGTGCGGTTACTGAGTGATGACACCGCCGCGTCCCCCATCACCCCCAACGATGAGCAGGAATGGCTAGACCGGGTAACCGCTATTCGGGGAGCGCGGTTGCTATTAGTGGAGGATAACGAGATCAATCAAGATGTGGCGATCGCCCTGTTGGAAGAGGGAGGGATGACAGTGGATTTAGCGGAAAATGGTCGTCAGGCCGTCGAAATGATCCACCAAAATCCCTACGATTTAGTGCTGATGGATATGCAAATGCCAGAGATGGACGGCATCGATGCCACCCTCAAAATTCGCAATAATCCCCGCTTTGATCAACTGCCGATTGTGGCCATGACTGCCAATGTGATGCAGGGCGATCGGGACCGCTGTTTGGTGGCCGGCATGAATGACCATATTGCCAAACCCATTGAGCCTAGCCACCTCTGGCAAACCCTCCTGAGGTGGATTCCCCCCGGCGATCGCCTGTCAACGACACCGCGCCGCTCCCTGACCCAACCGTCTGATGCCCCTACTCTGTTCACGATTCCCGCCCAGATTGCCGGTTTAGACACCCCCCTGGGCCTACGACGGAGCCTCGGCAAAGAAACCCTTTACCTTTCCCTGTTGCGAAAATTTGTGGCCGGACAAGCCACCGTTGTTGACCAAATTCGACAGGCCATGGCAGACGGCGATCGCCCCGTGGCCCGGCGGTTAGCCCATACCCTCAAAGGGGTGGCAGGGAATA
>JAYKHU010000182.1:0-8453 GCA_035285105.1 Synechocystis sp. | reverse complement strand
TGATCGGCGATCGCCACTTCGTCTTGGCTACTCCACGTTAGGGGGGTATCTAAGCTGGTTTGGGCAAACTGCTTGGCCCTGAGGGCTAACTGGGATTGGGAACGGGCACTTTCCCCCGCTAACCAATAGGCTAAAATCCCGGCCCCAGCGGCGGTGAGTAGTAATCCAATCAAAATTTGGGTTTGTAATTTCCCCTTAGTGTTATTGAGTACCTGTTGTTCAGTTTGGGGTGTTAGTTGACTAACCGCGTTTAAATTCAACACCCCAATCACCCCCGCCGGGAGCAGACCAATCAACAATGCCAAAATAACGGCTTTGTTACGGAACGATAATCCTCCCCCAGGGGCTTCAGCACTGGCTTGGGCAGGCAAGGATACCGGTGCAACCTTGGGTAAGGACGTCGGTGGCGACGAGAGGGGTTGAACAGTGGGTAATTCTAGTTTGGGTAACGCGGGCGGTGCTGTACTTGGGACAACGGGAGGCGCTTTCGCTTCAGTCACCTCTGGACTGGTCGTTGCCACTTGGGGGGGGTACTCTGGGGCAATACCACCGACTTTATCCCCGTGATCATCCCCCGGGGCGGAGTCTGACGTTGCCGTTGCCTGTAACTCCGCAACCAGATTATTCTGCCAAGGATCCGCAATGGGGCTTTCAGCGGTGGACTCATCTTTAGCCTCTGGGGTTGAGGTCGTTTCTGTTTCCGGTACTACCCCAAATAAACTGCTGCCCGTATCGTCAGCTTCCTCTTCCCCACTATCAAACAGGGAATCGTCTGACTCTAGAGTGTGAATGGTGAAAGCATCATCTTCACTGTCTTGGCCTTCAGTAAATAGAGCATCTAGGTTTTGATCGTCTGTTTCGGGTTTGACGGCGTCGAGGGAGTTGGAATGGGGAGGGGTCTGGGTCATGAGCAGGTCACCAAATCAAGCACAATAGATTGAAAAAATAAAGATTAATGATTGCCAGAAATACGATAAACAGCGTAATCACTTGGCATTCATGGGGTTAATCCCCTAACAAAAACAGTTAGTCAACATTTAACGTTTAGCGTTCAGACCGTTTGGGGCAGTAGCCGGTTAACAATAGCCTGGCCATCCAGGGCAACATACATTTCTTCGTCAGGGTTCACCCAAAATCCCCGGACGTAGGGCGCTAGCTCAGGATTAATACTGGCGGCAGGCGGTGATTGGATCTGGTCCGTTTCACACCAGGTAATATCCCTAACCTCTGTGACTACAAGACCTAACATTTGGTTGCGCTCCGTGGGGGTCCGCCGTCCTTGCTGTGGATTAAGGTCAAACGGAGTCGTTCCACTAAGAATGATAACGCGATAATTTGATCGTGAACCCGATTGCCGATTCCAAGGGGTTAATCCTAAAAAAGCACCAAAATCAATCACCCATAACACTTCCCCCCGCCAATTATGAACCCCCATGGTCCAGGGGGGCATATGGGGAATGGGGGTGATCTGGCCGAGGGGAACCGTCAGCACTTCGGTTAACTGGGACAACGGTAGGATCAACTGGGTATCCGGTTCCAAAAAGAACTGTAGGAATTGTTGCCGTGGTCCTGTATTCGTGGCGATCGCCGGTGAACGGGGGGGAGGATAGTTAGCTTGCAAAATCGGGACTCCTGAATGTACTGGGACAATGGGACGGAAACAATCGGGAGGGGGAATAACAACCGTTAAAACGGTTAAGGTCTACTGACAATCACCAGAGTTATTTAATAAACTGTTTAATCACCGTATTGAATTCCGTTTGATCAATGGGCTTGGTAATGTAGGCATCGGCCCCTTGACGCTTACCCCAGAATTTATCCATGTCAGTGGCTTTGGTGGAACAGAGAATCACCGGAATGCCCTTGGTTTTTTCCTTATCTTTGAGTTCTCGACAGATTTCAAAACCACTCCGCCCCGGTAAAACAATGTCCAGAACGATGACATCGGGGGTTACCTGGTCTAATTTTTCCAAGGCTTCCTCTCCACTGACGGCAGTGGTAACGTTAATGCCAAGCTGTTGACAAAAATCACTAATAATTGAGCGTTCTGTCGAGGAATCGTCAATAACAAGCACGCTGCCCATAATGTTGCCTCAGTACTTTAGGTCAAAAAAATAACGGGTGATCAAAAAAGAAGGTTGACAAACGGATATTTGTCAGTTTTTACCGATAATTTCCAACAAGAATGATCAATTAATCATTGTTCCGCTGGAACCTGTTCATGCAAATGTTTTTTGATGGTTTGCAAAACGGTATCAGGGTTGACGGGCTTACTTAAAAAATCAGACGAGCCGACCATTTTGGCCCTGACCCGATCGACAATGCCGTCGTTCCCAGTCAAAATCACAATTGGTGTGTTTTTAAATATGGATAATTTGCGTAATTGACCACAAATTTCATAGCCGTTGGCGTTAGGCATCACCAAGTCCAGAAAGATTAAGGCGGGTTTCCGGGCCAATAAAATGGCGATCGCCCGGAGGGGATCGTTAACCCCCACAAACTGATAATTGGCGGCGGTGAGGATTTTTTCCATGGTTTGGCAAATCAGGGGACTATCGTCCACGCAGGCGATCAACGCCCCACTGGGAACATCCGGCTGGGCCACCACCCCTTTCGCCGAGGGATTAATCGGCGGCGGCAGATCCGCAATTTGCACCAGTTCCACCAATCCCAATTGCAGGTAAGGCAACAGGGAGGTGGTCACGCTCAACACATCGCGCTTCATCCGTACGGACAAATCCCGGAGGGACTGATTACCATCCAATAGCTGTTTCAGCGTTTGATAGACCTGCGGTGTCGTCCGCTGTTGGAGTTGCTCCGCTTGACGGATCACCGGGGCCGCATTCGGCGATCGATCGGCAATCTTTGCCCCTTGCCATTTCCCCCAAAGCTGTTGAGCTTCCGCAATCATCTGATCGGCATCAATTAAAACCAATCGGGTGGACAACAGATTATCCTGACGGAGTTCGCAGGACACCTCCATCGACTGGGTGATATCAAACAACACTTCCACCACCGTTGCCCGGATTAGCCGCGCCGCCTGTTCCCGGGTGACTTTTTGTTGCTCAACCCAATGGCACAGTAACTGATATTCCCAACAGACCTGTAGGTCTTGGGGATCAATACTGGCGAGATCAATCTGTACGGCGGCTAAATTCGCTGCAATTTGGGGAAGATAGGACGCAATTTGCCGTCGCCAACGCCGAACCGAATGAAGACCACCGGTGGCGTACATAATCCTGCCCAGGTACAGGTAGAAAAACCATTGTTCACCGCTGGGACTAGATAAAATCAGTTGCCCACTAAAGCGAGGTTGCTTCAACCCATCAAAAAAACTCGCTTGTCGCGAAGCTGTAAATTCTTGGATTGGAACCGAGTGGGAAGAAGGTAAAGGAGCCGTCATCGTTGATGGGGGGTGCAGGTCAGCGGAGCGAATACAAGATGGCTACAAATATAGCTTGCCCTTAAACGGGGTCAAATCACCAGAAACTGCAAAAAAACTTCACTTGTTTTCATGGCGCAAGGAATTCTAGGCAAAAATACACTGAATACAATGCAGCTTTTGGTCAAAATGATGCGTCAGCTAAGTAACAGCTATGCAGGGTCTAGGCATACTGAGTCAGTGGAAAAAATGGTTATTGTTAGGCGTTCTCTGGTGTGATTTTAGCGATTATTTTTGGTAGGGATCAACCGGTAAGGGGGTGGGGCTATTGAGTTAAAGCAACATTAGCTTGTTCTCATTGCCTGCCACAGGGTGTCGTAGTCAGCTTGACTGCTGGGGGGAAGGGGGGCTAAAAATTCACAGCGGTTAAATAATGCGGGGGAAACTCCCAAGGGAGAGGTGGAGGGGAGGTGGGGGAGTAGCCCTTCTAAGGGGACAGTCTGGTCAGGAATGGGTAACCCATTGCTAAAGAGGGCCATTTGTTTGAGGCTATCGGACTGGAAACTAAAATTAAGCCATTCGTAGGTAGGGTCAATGGCTGTGGCAGAAGCGGGCATCCCCCAGAGATCGGCCCACAGGGATGCACCGGAGGCGGGGATAACGGCCGCTAGTTCAGCGTGGGTTTTCAGTAACGGCACAATTTCATTGGACCACCCCACGGCCAACCAGACGTCTTTGTTCAGTAATGCCTGGAGATAGTATTTTGTGCTGAAAAACTTAACCTGGCGTTGCAATTCTTTCAACGCAGTGGGAAGGGTCGATACAGTCTGGGGATTGGTGAGGTTATAGGAATACCCCAGCTTTTTGAGAGTTAAACCAATAACTTCCCGGGGATCGTTCACTAGGGCAATCTGTTGGCGTAATTCCGGCCGCCAGAGGTCTGACCAATCCTCCGGTTGCCACCCCAGTCGCTTAAAGTCAGCTTTGCGATACACCATCATCACCGTGCCCCAGCGGTAGGGAATGCCCCAGATCTGACCGGATTGGGCCGGCATTCCCTGGGCGTTGCGTTGCCCTAACAGTTGCCAACGGGGAAGCAGGGCCGACCATTGGGGCATGCGGTTGGGATCAAAGGGTTGGAGCAGTTGGTTGGGGATGGCTTGACTTAACCACTGATCGCCAAGGGTAATCAGTTGGGCAGGGGGAGAATTGTTTGCAGCAACGAGGGGAAGCTGACTCATGGGGTTCTTGGACGGTGGTGGGGGATTGTGCCACGTCTCTAGTTGCGTAAAACTGTCCTTCAGGGTGGCGATCGCCTTGAAATTGAGCGCATTGTTCTGGGGAAATTGCCGCTTGAATTGATTAATCAGTTGGGTAGGAATGGATTGATTCAAAAACTGGATTTGACTGGTGCCTTGGTTTGGCCAACATCCCCCTAGCCCAGTGGCGATCGCCGTGACGGCGGAGGCTTGGAGAAAATGGCGGCGGGAAAGGCGGGGAGAATCCATGGTTGAGGGGCATTTTGCGGGATTAATTACCTTAGTTTAATGGCGGGTGGGGAAGTTTTGCGGCCCCTGTTGTAAACCATAAACATCCCTGACGAAATACAACGGTCTCTCCTTCGTTTCCTCATAAACCCGCGCTAAATATTCCCCAATGACCCCCAGACTAATTAATTGCACCCCCCCTAAAAAGAGAACGGCCACCATTAATGATGCATAGCCCGGTAAATCAATCCCAAACAGTAGGGTGCGAATTACCAAAAACAGGGCATAGGTTAAGGAAATTGTCGAGACAAGTAAGCCCAAATATGACCAAATTTGTAAGGGGATAAAACTAAACGAAAAAATACCATCCAAGGCAAAATTCCATAGTTTCCAGTAATTCCATTTACTGATTCCTTGATGTCGTGGCTCTCGATCAAAGACGATCGCCGTTTGGCGAAACCCCACCCAAGTAAATAGTCCTTTCATGAATCGGGTTCGTTCCGGTAATTGCTTCAGTGCCTCCACCACTTGACGGTCCATGAGGCGAAAATCCCCCGTGTTGGGAGGAATTTTGATTTTTGTCATCCGACCAATGGTTTGGTAAAACGCTGAGGCGGTTAACTTTTTCGCAAAAGATTCCCCCTGGCGTGATCGCCGGGTGGCATAAACCACATCAAAGCCGGCTTGCCACTGCTCAATCATGTCTAAAATCAGTTCCGGGGGATCTTGTAAATCGGCATCAATGGGAATGACAACATCGCCGGTAGCAAAATCAATACCTGCGGTTAAAGCAACTTCTTTACCGAAATTGCGGGATAAATTAATCACTTTAATAGCTGGATTCTGATGATGAAATTCAATCAACTTTTCTAGGGAGAAATCTCGACTGCCATCATTAACACAAATTATTTCATAGGCTAAATCGGCTTGTTTAAAGACCGTTAACAAGCGATCAAACAGATAGTCTAGACCGTCTTCCTCATTGAAAATGGGAACAACCACGGAAACCAATGTAACGGTTTTCCGCATCGGTGCTGCCCCCGCCATCTCATATACTCCCGGTGATTCTGACATGGTGGTTACGCCTCAAGAAAATAAATAGTGACGAACTAATCAAAGCCAGCCAAGCCAATAAACTGATCCCGTTCGCCCAAGCCAGACCCATAAACTGAACCCGGACGGTGTGCTCTCCGGGGGGCAATCGAATTCCCACTAAGTTGGTATCCCAATAATTGGTCGGAAAGCCGGTAACGACTTGATTATCAACCCAAATTTTTTGCAGTTTGGGGTAATAAAAGACCGGGAGTTGGGCAATTTCTGCCTGGGCAGTCATCGGGATAACGCATTGGGTCGTCACCCCTTGCTGTTCACAAAATTCTTGGGTGGTTTCCACGGGGAGCAAGGTTTTCGCTGGCGATAACCCGGAAAACGCAAGATGTTTCATCCGAATATAGGGACGTTTACCATCGTGGGTGTTTCCTGCAAAGGCAAATTTGAGTTTGAAATTATCATCTTTGGGGGGTAAATCTGCCAGTGAAATTGTTGCGTTTAGATCTTTTTGAGTGAGGGGAATGGTGGCAATCACCGTTTCATCCACTAAAACTTGCAAGTTGCCGTCCCCCTGAATACTGTCTATGGGAACTTCCCCTTCAATGGTGAGGCGGGGAGACTCATCGGGGGACCAGCGGGGATAACGGGTTTCCACCTCAAAATCTAAGGGACGATTAATGAAAACATCCCAGGTAGAATAACCCGGAATCCAACTCACACCGGAAAGCCGTAATTCTCCGTTCCCAAATAATTGATTTTCCGAGGTTTGATAAAGGTAGTCCAACGCCCCTGAATACCGAAAATAGGGTTCTTTTAATAAGTCATCCACCGTAGTCGTGCCTTTAGGAACCGGTAACCAAGGACGACTGATCATCACAATTAATAACGTCCCAATAATCAAATGACGACCTTCCAAACGACGGCGAAAGATCAAAATGATAGCAACTGTTGTTAACAACGCCCCTGACCACATCACATGGGTTAAAAATCTAAACGTAAACTGGGTTACCCAGAGTTGCTTGGGGAGCAAAGACCAAATATTAATGGGACTCCAAGTTAGGAACACAGATAACAGAAAAATGCTAATTAACGGCGTCATCCACGGCTGAATCCGTGTTAATAGAGCCGGCTTTAAATGGTTACTAAACTGGTAATAAATGACTGTGCCAAAGGCGGCGAGAAAAATCCACCCGATCGCCGGATGTAGGCCGTAGGTGGGTGCAACCCCGAGTTCTGTGGGGGCTGACGGCATAGAGGCCGGTGAAATTAGATTTGCGAGGGGGGTCATCCAATTAGTATCAAAGGGATTAATCACCTCAATTTGTTTACGAATGGATAAGGTTTTGGACTCTAAAACCACCGGCGCTAAAAAATAACAGGCCAGTAACCAGCCCCAACCATAACTTATCCCTACAGGTAATAACTGACGCCAATGGGGTCTAGGGTGTTGATTAACCCAGAAAATGGTCCCTAAAATGATAAAAAAGAGAGAACCATACACAAAGGTGATGATATGAGTTGTCGCCAAACAAAACCAGGCGATCGCCCCTAAAATGATCCGCCAAGGTTTAGGGTGATAGAAAATTTGTAATGTATAAAACAGGGCAATGGGTAAAATCCCCTGGGCGATCGCCTCGGTAAAGGCGCCCCGGGCATGGATATTATTTAAAAAGTAGGGAGCAGACATATAGGCTATCCCGCCTAACATGGAGGCAATGGGCGATCGGGTCAACCAATTCCCCAAACGAAAGATAAAAATGCCCCCACACCACAATGCCAACCACAGCAAAATTTTGTAAGCACTGTAGGGATTGGTGGGGGTTAAAAACTTATAAATGATGCCCCCTAGGGTATAGGGGATTTGGCTATAGAATTGAAACCCCGGATAACGCATGCCAAAATTTTCTAGCGGGGCGACACGGATGGGAAATTGACCTTCCTCTAGTGCTAACTTTGCTTGGACAATATAGCCAATGTGGGAGGTATGATCATTGACGGAAAAGATAACCCGTGAAGACGCCATGGGGGCCATCAGCGCCAAGGCGATAAAGGCAAATAATAGGGATATCAGCAGAAAATTACGATTCCGATAAATCCAATCTTTACTCCTTTTTGCCCAAGGCAAATCTGCTATTTTCTTCAGCGATCGCAAAATACGATGCCCGAGGGAAATCAGGAATGAAATCCCCCCCAGGAATAATAAATTGATCCGTATTTCCCTTAATTTTATGCCGTTTACCCATGACTCCCATACCTCGTAATAGCCAAATACCCCCAATGCCAATGCCACGCTAATTAGCACCATCGCCAGCAGAAAAAGATAATTACGCCTTAGGGAGTAGAGAAAGTTATTTTTTTTGAAAATGCCAACTTCAAAATACAAAAAAAATGTGCTGAACAAAAGAATGATTGCTAAACAAAAGGTAATAAGTGGGATAACCATTGAAGCGACAAAATAGTCTAAAAATATTTATCGTTAATGAAGCTGATAAACAAACATAATATCATTATGCTCATAGATTGGTTGATGTTTT
>JAYKHU010000181.1:0-15823 GCA_035285105.1 Synechocystis sp. | reverse complement strand
GTTTCCGATAAACGAAAGAAGCGAGAGATCGGTTCGACGGTTCCTGGGGGGGTTTCTCGAAATCGTTGCCGAGATAGGGGACTGTGATTGGTACGCTGGCTGGCGGTTAAATAGTGGGAATGCCAATGGCGGGGATAGCCAAATTGCCAAGCGGCGGGAGTCGCACAGCGCATTAACCCCTGATACCCCACGGGGGGCGTAAGATAATCAGCCTGTACTTGGTCACTATGGTTGAGGGCGTCAAACTGCTCGGCATCGGGTAAGTCTCCCAGGGCCTCTCCACAGGTCACGTAACCAGGGTGGGGAGGTGGATAGACGGGTAAGGGGAAAGCCTGACGAGCACCAATTAAAAAAAGCCGTTCTCGACTTTGGGGAACCCCATAGTCTTTGGCATTGAGGACTTGCCACGGGTGCAAAATTTGATATTGCATGGCGTCTGACGCCTGAACGATTTCATCGAGAAAGGAACGGTGTTTGCCAAGGGTTAGTCCTTTCACATTTTCAAAGACAAAATATTTGGGCTGGAGTTCTTTGACTAAGCGGATAAACTCTTTGACCAAACTGTTGCGAGGATCCTCCAAGGCCCGTTGTCCCATCATCGAAAACCCTTGACAGGGTGCCCCCCCCATTAACACGTCGATGTCTTTAGCTTGGGTTAAGCCGGCCGCCTGACGAATTTCCTTCCCAGAAATCTCCCGAATGGATTTGACTAACACAGGGCAATGGGGAAAATTAAACTGATGAACACAGGCATGGATCGGGTCAAGTTCCACGGCGGCCACCACATCGAAACCGGCCTGTTCAAAGCCTAAACTCAAGCCACCGGCTCCTGCAAATAAGTCGATGGCGATCGGTCTCTGGGTCATCGGGCAGATAAAGTATGATTACGTCCCTAAAATAATAGACCAAGCGAAGTGTATATCGCTTAGTCTAGTTAAATCACTATTATTCAAACAATGAACGGGCTTGGAGGGACTCGAACCCCCGACCTCGTGGTCCGTAGCCACGCGCTCTAATCCACTAAGCTACAAGCCCTTGTCGTTTACCTGACGATTTATAACAGTATCATAGCCCCTGGAACTTGTGCAAGCTTTTTTAAAAATCCCCGCTGGGGGCTGGGGCTAAAGGCAAGAAATAAGGGGCGATCGCCGGGGAAAGCGGGGAGCGTAACCGGTCATTCAGACGGCGATCGTTTGATATCAGAACGATATTAGAGTAGGTAGACCAGGATAAAGAGAATAATCCAAACAACGTCTACAAAGTGCCAATACAGTTCCGCTGCCTCAACCCCAAAATGGGACTCACTGGAATAATGACCGGCTTGGCGCGATCGCCAGAGGACGGAAAGAATCAACAATAACCCAAAGGTGACGTGCAGCCCGTGGAAGCCCGTGAGCACGTAAAAGCAACTGGCAAATAAATTGGTGGTCAGCCCCATTTCTAAATGGAAATATTCATACATTTGACCCGCCAAGAAGATAATTCCCATGAGGGCCGTGATGCCAAACCACCGTTGCAATCCAGCATTGTCATTACGTTTAATGGCCGCCTGACCCTTATGCATGACAAAACTGCTGGAGATCAGAATAATACTGTTCACACCGGGTAACAGCAATTCCAACTCTGGCGTCCCTGCCGGGGGCCAGACCGGCATCACACTGCGATAAATCAGATAAGCAGAGAATAAACCCAAAAAGATGGCACTTTCCGCCACCAGAAAGAGAACAACCCCAAACATCCGCAAATCCCCGTGACCATGGTGGGTCGTGGCAGCTTCGTGGGAGTAGGTGGTACTTAAATTAGAGCTAATGGCAGAACCTTGCATGACATTGTGACCTTTAACGCGGAATACGAAGGGATGAATTAACGGGAAGCGAACAGGAACGATAGAAAATCGCTCCTGTCCCCTAGCCCAGATTGTTAAACCTTACTGAACTAGCTTTTGGCAGCCATATCGGCAATCAACGTTTCAACGCTTTCTTCTTCATCAAGCAGTTCGGTGTCGATGCCAAAATCATAGGGCCCCGACCACAGCACCGGTTCTTCTTCAAAGTTTTCGATGATTGGGGGTGAAGCCGTTTGCCATTCTAAGGTCAATGCCCGCCAAGGATTTCGGGCCGCTTTTTCCCCTTTAAACAAACTCCAAAAGACGTTGATCAAAAAGGGAAAGGTGGAAACCGCTAGGGTATAGGCACCGATGGTGCTCAACAGATTCAATGGCTGGAACTCCACATCATAGAGAGCAATACGGCGATTCATGCCCAGTAGCCCTAACTCATGCATGGGCATGAAGGTGAGGTTCATGCCGATAAAGGTCAGGATAAAGTGCAGTCGTCCCAGGGGTTCGTTGACCATGCGCCCCGTCATTTTGGGGAACCAGTGGTAAAAACCGGAGAACAGGGCAAAGGCGCTACCGCCAAAGAGGACGTAGTGGAAGTGACCCACCACAAAATAGGTGTCATGGACGTGGATATCAAAGGGAACCGACGCCACCATAATGCCCGTTAAGCCGCCGATCATAAAGCTGGACAGGAAACCGATGGAAAAGAGCATGGCGGAGTTGAGGTTGATTTTCCCCCCCCAAAGGGTGCCGCACCAACTAAAAATTTTGATCCCCGTGGGTACGGCAATCAGCATGGTGGTGGCCATGAAGAACATCCGCAACCAGCCCGGGGTGCCACTGGTGAACATGTGGTGGGCCCAAACGATTAACCCTAAAAAGCTGATGGCTAAACTCGAATAGGCGATCGCCCGATAGCCAAAAATCGGTTTGCGGGCATGGACAGGAATCACCTCAGACACCACCCCGAAGAAGGGCAGAATCATGATGTACACCGCTGGGTGAGAATAAAACCAAAATAAGTGCTGGTAAACGACGGGATCGCCGCCTCCGGCAGGGTTGAAAAAGTTCGTCCCGGCAATTAAATCAAAGGACAACAAAATTAAGGCTGCCGCCAATACCGGGGTAGAGAGCAAGATTAAAGAAGAGGTAGCCAGCATCGCCCAGCAAAATAAGGGCATACTGTGCAGATCCATATCCTTAATCCGCATTTTTAAAATGGTGGTGACAAAATTAATCGCCCCCAAAATCGAGGAAGTCCCCACCAACAACAAACTCAGAATCCACAACTCTTCCCCCCACTTGCCACTCAGTAAACTCAACGGAGGGTAGGACGTCCAACCAGACTGGGGCGCACCCACAAAAAAGCTAGAGATTAGCAAAATCCCCCCGGGCGGCGTTAACCAAAAGGCCACCGCGTTCAGCCGGGGAAACGCCATATCTTCTGTGCCCACCATCAACGGAATCAGGTAATTGGCAAAGGCGGCGCCAGCGGGCACAATCCACAAAAAGATCATGATCGTGCCATGCAACGTCATGAGTTGGTTATACATTTCCGGGGGAACCACATCGGGGTTAGGCGTGGCCAATTCCGTGCGCATTACTTCGGCAAACGCCCCCCCCACAAAGAAAAAGACGAAGGAGCTAACTAGGTATTGAATGCCAATCACTTTATGGTCAACGCAAAAGGTGAAGTAATCCGTCCATTTGCGTTGGGGGTGATTAGCCGTTAAGGGTTCAGCGGCAATAGTCATAGATAAAAAATAGGCAATTTTAACCAGAATTTAGTCCGTCCCAGGGGACGGCAAAGGCAATCATCAATAAACCATTAGCGATATCGTTATTGATTAAAGTGTTTCGATCAAAGCTTAGATAAAATCGTTAGTCTTAGCTTGGGCTTTTAATTGAGCGACATTCACCGTTTCCATCCCCATTTCCTCGGCATAGGGCGCTAGGTATTCGCTAGGCGTCATCTCGGTAGTGGGGAGAGGGGGCTGCAAGGCAACGGTTTCTGACTCACTCTGAGCCGGAGCGTTTTCTGCCACCCAACTGTCGTACTCTTCAGGGGTATGGGCGAAAAAGACCGACTTCATGCCGCCGTGGTAAGCGCCACACAATTCAGCACACACAACAGGGTATTGACCGGGAACTTTGGCGTTAAACACTAAATTAGTTTCCCGTCCCGGAATGACATCTTGCTTGATCCGGAGTTGGGGAATCCAAAAAGCATGGATCACATCCCCCGCTTCCATATTCAACTGAACGGGACGGTCAACGGGGGCATGGAGTTCTCCGGAAATAATGCCCGTTTCTGGATAGGTAAAGATCCACGCATATTGAATCCCTTTGACGTTAACCATTAAAGGCTTTTCGCCAGCTTCATCACTATCCAAGCCAATGCCGAGGGCCAGATCGGAATTGTTAGACATTGCTACCATATTCCCCATGTGTCCCATATGCCCCATGTGGTTGTGGGCCATTTGCTGGGGCGGAGAATCCGCAGAAATTTTGGGGTCTAGGCCGCCCAGGCTGTTATAAACCTCAAAGCTATAAACCGCTAGGGTAAACACAATCACGGTGGGAATGGCCGTCCAGAGGATTTCTAAAGGGACATTGCCCTCAATGGGGGGACCGTCGGTTTGATCCCCTTTACGACGGCGGAACTGAATCACACAATAGACTAATATCCCCTCCACCAAGAGAAATAAGCCGGTGGCAATGGTCATCATGTAGTTAAAAATGCCATCAATTTGCTCCGCATCTTTGGAAGCCGCAACGGGCATCAGACCATGATTTTGTCCGTACCATAGACTGATTATCGTGATCAAGACGCCGATGATGAGGGTGATGATACTACTCGGAATTTTCACAACGGACCTCTATCTGTCGGAAAACAAGAAAAATTTCATTTCTCTACAGGGTAAGGCAATTACCCAAACTGGGGACGGGAACTTCCCAATTCTTCAGAGTTCTTTAACAAATAGGAAAGTTTAATGATCGCCCTTAATCTTCGGCCCACACTACAACTCACGGATGAAGCCTTTGCCCAACTCTGCCAGTATAATCCTGACTTACGGCTAGAACGCAGTGCTCAGGGAGAATTGATTGCCATTTCCCCCACCGGTAGCGAGAGCGGTCGCCAAAATTTAAGTTTAAGTGCTCAGTTATGGTATTGGAATCAGCAAAGCAAACTAGGGGTGGTGTTTGATTCTTCTGCTGGATTTACATTGCCCAATGGCGCGATTCGATCGCCAGACGCCGCTTGGATTAGTAATCCCCATTGGGAGGCCATTACCCCAGAGCAACGTCGTCGGTTTGCGCCGATTTGCCCCGATTTTGTCCTAGAGCTAAAATCCCCTAGTGATGAACTGTATCCCTTGCAAATGAAATCCGTGGAATATATCGAAAATGGGGCCCAATTAGCCTGGTTAATTGACCCAGAGGCACAACAGGTTTATTGCTATCGTCCCCAAGTGGCGATGCAAATACTGCATCGACCCCAAACATTATCCGGAGAAACGGTCTTACCGGGTTTTGTCATGGATCTGACCTTGATTGGGTTTTAGCGAAATGTTGATAATCGCCCTATGCTGCACTGTGCTCCTGTTTTCCCAAGGAGTTGCCACGTTTATTTTGCTGAGTCGGTTACTCAAGGGGGCGCGGCGCCGATCGCCGTTAAAACCCCTATTTTTACCGGAAACGAGTCCCCGCAATGTATCGGTGGTGATTCCCACGCTCAATGAGGCGGCGCGGATTTCCCCCTGTTTAGCGGGGTTAGCGCAACAGGGGCCGCCATTACGGGAAATTTTGGTGGTGGATAGTCGCTCAACGGATGGCACAAAAGCGGTGGTGGAAGCGGCCCAATGCACCAATCCCCATTTACAGTTCCTCACCGATGATCCCTTACCAAAAGATTGGGTGGGACGGCCCTGGGCGTTAAATTATGGTTTTGAGCAGAGTGATCCTGAGAGTGAGTGGATTTTGGGCATTGATGCGGATACCCAACCGCAACCGGGGTTAGTGGCCAGTGTGGTGCAGGCAGCCGAAGAAGAAGGCTACGATATTTTGTCCCTATCCCCCCAATTTATTTTGAAAACGGCGGGGGAATGGTGGTTACAACCGGCGTTGTTAATGACGTTACTCTACCGCTTTGACTCAGCGGGGGTACGGGAACAGGCTCCGGAAACGGTGATGGCTAATGGGCAATGTTTTCTCTGTCGGCGATCGGTGTTGCAAGGGTTGGGGGGTTATCAATTGGCGTCGCGGTCATTCTGTGATGATGTGACCTTGGCGCGGGCGGCGGCCCAACAGGGCTATCGGGTAGGCTTTTTGGACGGTGCTAACCTAATCCGGGTGAGGATGTATGAAGGGATTCAGGAAACCTGGCAGGAGTGGGGGCGATCGCTCGATTTGAAAGATGCAACAATTCCTGCGCGGCTTTGGGCAGAGGTGATTTTTTTGATTTTGGTGCAGGGATTACCGGTCTTATTGTTGGGAATGTTATTAATCCTCTGGGGACTCGGCTTTGACTTTTTAACCCTCAAACTGGCGATCGCCGTTAACGGGGGATTATTGTTAATGCGATGGGGCATGTTACTGGCGATTTATCCTTCCTATTACCGTGAGGCTGGGCAAACAGCGGGCACTTGGGCCTATTGGTTATCCCCCTTAGCGGATCCCTTAGCCGTCAGCCGCATTATTTTATCTGCCTCCCAAACCCCCAAACAATGGCGAGGTCGAATTTATTAATGTCTGATCCCTATGCTTGGCTTGATACGGCCTTGGAAACTATTCACCGGGCCCATTGGTATCGATCGCCGTCGGCCATTACCAGTCCACCGGGGGCAGAGATTGAGCTAGAGGGACAACGGCTGATTAATTTTGCCAGTAATGATTATTTGGGATTAGCTAACCATCCCGCCCTCAAAAAAGCCGCGTCGGATGCCATTCAAACCTGGGGAACGGGGAGTACCGGATCGCGGTTATTAAGTGGCCATCGTCCCCTCCATGACCAACTGGAAACGGCGATCGCCCAATGGAAGCAAACGGAAGCGGCCATGGTGTTTAGTTCTGGTTATTTAGCTAACCTGGGCACCATTACGGCGTTGGTGGGCAAACGGGATTTAATTTTGGGGGATAAATATAATCATTCCAGTTTGAAGCGGGGGGCGCAATTGAGTGGGGCGACGGTGATGAACTATGCCCATGGTGACAGGTTGGATCTAACGGTTAAACTCCAACAACATCGCTCCCAATACCGTCGTTGTTTGATCCTGACCGATGGGGTCTTTAGCATGGACGGCGATCTTTGTCCCCTGCCAGAATTAACGGCGATCGCCGATCAGTTTGAAAGCATGTTATTGGTGGACGATGCCCATGGCACCGGGGTGTTGGGAGCAACGGGATCGGGTTGTCGAGAGCATTTTCAGCTACCGGTGGGGAGTTGGATTCAAATGGGAACCCTTAGTAAGGCCCTGGGGAGTTTAGGGGGTTATGTGGCAGGAAATCGTAATTTAATTGACTTCCTCCGCAATCGGGCAAGTACCTGGATTTACACCACCGGCCTGTCCCCCGCCGACACTGCTGCGGCGATCGCCGCCATTGAATTTATTCAAGCTAACCCCCAACGGTTACGACAACTTTGGGACAATATTGCTACCCTCAACCAAGGCCTAGCGACCCTGAACCTTCGCCATGGATGTAGCCAGTCTCCGATTGTGTGGATCGGTCTACCACGCCCGGAACAGGCTTTGCAATTATCCCAACAACTTAAAGAACACGGCATTTTTGCCCCAGCGATTCGTCCGCCAACGGTTCCCAGCAGTCGTATTCGCTTTTCCGTCATGGCCACCCATACCGCTGGACATTTAGAGCATCTATTACAAACCCTTCAGACTTTGTGAGGAAATGAAACGTCACGGATAAGTCATCAGTAATTAGGTATAAGTTATTAGGAGTGGGTGGTAAGCCATTGTCACTTTTTTTCTCTTCACTCCCCTTCTCCCTTGAACGTTGTAATGCGCTGTCTTAATTGCCACTATGAACCGCTTACCCCAGACCTGGAGCATTGCCCCCGTTGTAAAATTCACCTGCCCACCATGTTTCGGGATGTTCTCCCCCCCCAGACGCGGTTGCGGAATAATACCTACCGTCTTGACTATGCGTTAGGGCGAGGCAGCTTTGGCATTACCTACTGCGCCCATCACACCACCCTAGGGGAACGTTTTGCCATCAAAGAATTTTATCCGACGGATTTTGCGCTACGGGATCAAACCAATCAAGCTGTGATTGTGCCCGAACATGCCCAGGATGAATTTACCCGTAGTCGTCAACGCTTTATTAACGAAGCCCGCATTTTGGCCCAACTCAGCCAGCCCAATGTGGTACGGGTTTATGACATGTTTGAGGAACGGGACACCGCCTACATGGTGATGGATTTAATAGAAGGGCAAACCCTTAAGCGGTTATTGAAATCCCATCCTGGTCGCAAATTACCCATTCCCAAGGTTGAAGTGTTAGTCCAGCAACTGGTGGAAGCCCTGGGAGCTATCCATGACGAAGGGGTTTATCATCTGGATTTGAAACCCGAAAACATGATTTTGACGCCGGATAATCGTCTGGTATTGATTGATTTTGGGGCGGCCCGGCAGGCAGACAGCATCAAGCAAAATGAAACTCGTTTGTTTACAGAAAGTTATGCTCCCCCGGAAATGATGACGGGGGGAGAATTGGGGCCCCAAACGGATTTGTTTGAGTTGGGCATGGTCGTCCATCAACTAATTACTGGGCACTTACCCCCCAACGCCATGAAACGCCTCACGGCTGAGACGTCTTGGCAACCCGAAGGGCTATTTCCTCCCTGGAAACAGTTATTGGCCAGTGCTTTACAGTTACGTCGCGAAGATCGCCCCGCCAGTATTGAGGAATGGTGGCAAGAGGGGGTTGCTGACAGTCACAATTACGATGGCAAAAAATCCTTGGGGGGGCAAACCGCTGAACATTTGCGGGGTTCCTTTATTCATCCTGACCTAGTCCACGATCGCCAAAGCCAACGGTTAGGTCGGGGCATGGTGCGCTACATCACCGGCCTCTCGGCGGAGCTGGGGCTGGCGATCGCCGCCGGGGGCACAACGTTATTTAATTTACAAACAGGAAAAGTGTTATGGGAGATTGATTCCCCCACCCACCAAGGTATTCTCAGCCCGGACGAAGGCTTATTGATTCTCAGTTTTCACCAATGGTTATTTGTGTGGGATCTGGCCAATGGTCGCTTAATTCAGCAGTTTGCAGCCCATCCCCAAACGATTCATTCCCTGGACTGTAGCCGCAGTGGCATTATTGTGGGAACAGCCCATAAAAGCGATCTTATTACCTTATGGCAGGGATACACCGGGGAAGCCCTACCCTCCTTAAAAACGACGATGGGGGCGTTTACCTGCGTTGCCATTAGTGACGATAGTCATCTAGTGGCCGGGGGAGCGGAAGATGGGCAAATTCATCTTTGGGAACGGGAATCTGGGCAAGAAATCTATTGCCTCCAGGGCCACCAACAAGCCATTAAAAGTTTGCGATTTAGTCCTGATGGTCGCTATTTAGCCTCGGGGAGTCGAGATAACACCATTCAATTATGGTCAATGCCGGACGGCGCCCCCTTACATCGTCTCAAGGGGCATCTGGATTGGGTGACCTTGTTAGCCTTTAGTCCCGATGGTCGTCAACTGGCGTCTGCGGCCCACATTAACGACAAATCAATTCGACTGTGGGATGTGCAAACGGGTAAACAATTTGGACGACTGCGGGGCCATGGTAATCGCATCAACGGGCTTAATTTTTGCCGGAGTAGTCATTATCTAATTTCTAGTGGTTATGACTACACGATGCGGTTGTGGGACTTGCAAACCCAGCAAGAGAAATACATTGCCCAACGGCACACCAACTGGGTTTACGATTTAGCGTGCAGTCAGGATGGGGAGCAGATTGCCGCTGCCTATAACTTGGCCGCAATTCAAATTTGGAGTCGTCCCCAAAGCCAACGCATAAATGTCCTCCAGGGTCACCATGATGCGGTCACCAGCGTTAAATTCAGTGCCGATGGCCGCTTGTTACTATCCGGGAGTTGGGATAAAACCCTACGACTGTGGGATGTCAGTTTCGGCAATGTGGTGCGTTCCTTCACAAAACATCAAGATTGGATTCTCTCCGTGGCCCTCAGCCCGGATCAACGTTATGCGGCCTCGGCGGGCTGTGAACAGGTGATTCGTCTCTGGGACATTTCCACCAGTTGGCCACGGTTGTGGGGCAACAAACCAGATTATCTCTTACAGGGACACTTTGACCACGTAACGGCGATCGCCTTTAGTCAGGACAGTCGATTTTTAATCAGTGCCAGTAAGGATCAAACCGTCCGCCTGTGGGAGGTGACCTCAGAACAAGAAGTGTGTCAATTCACCGGCCATAGCCATCACATTACCTGTTTAGCCTTCAGTCCCGATGGTCAATTTGTGGCGTCGGGCAGTTTGGACAAATCCACACGGTTCTGGCATTTACTCTCCTGTAAAGAATTTAAGCCGGCCTTTCAGGTATCGGACTACGTCACGGCGATCGCCTACAGTCAATCGGGCAATTTATTAGCTGTGGGCTGCCGCAATGGAGATATTCACTTTTGGGATGTGCTGAATTGCAAACCCATTAAACGCATTCATCATCACACCAACACCATCAATTGCCTAAACTTTCACGACCCGTGGCTATTTGCCGGGGATCAGGATGGGGTCATTCGCGGCTGGGATTTGGGAGAAACCCTACAAAAACTGAGTCAACTTGAATAGTCTATACATCATAGCCAAATAAATTGGCGTTCACCTCTGTTAAATTAATGTCCCCCAAACCATATTCCTGCCATCGCTGACTCACCTGATCCGCCATCGCTGAATCAGACTCCAACACCTCACCCCAAGCATGATCGGTTTCCGGGGGCATTTTCGTAGTGGCATCAATGCCCATGCGTCCCCCTAAGCCAATTTTTTCACTGGCAAAATCGAGGGTATCAAAGGGGGTTTCCGGCAAAATGAACACATCCCGCACGGGATCCACTTTGGAGCTAATGGCCCACACCACCTGGCGTGGATCGCGGATATTAATATCTTTATCCACCACAATCACAAATTTGGTGTAGGTGAATTGGGGGAGGGCACTCCAAAAGGCCAAGGCGGCCCGTTTGGCTTGACCGGGGTAGGCTTTATCGATGGAAATAATCGCCGCTTTATAACTCAACGCTTCCATCGGTAAAAAAAAGTCGGTAATTTCAGAAACCTGTTGCCGCAAAATCGGGGTATAGATGCGGTTTAAGGCGATCGCCATCATGGCTTCTTCCTTGGGAGGGCGGCCGCTGAAGGTGGTTAAATAGATGGGATTTTTGCGATGGGTCAAACAATGAAAGCGCACCAGGGGAGAATCTTCCACACCACCGTAATAGCCCATGTGATCCCCAAAGGGGCCATCGGGTAACACTTCACCGGGGGTAATGGTGCCTTCGAGCACAAATTCTGAATCGGCGGGCACTTCTAAATCCACGGTTTTACATTTGGCTAACGCCACCCCGGAACCGCCATACAGCCCCGCAAATAACCATTCCGATAAATCCACGGGAATCGGTGTGGCCGCCGCCATAATAATTAACGGATCCACTCCCAGGGCGATCGCCACTTCTAACTTTTTGCCCTGTTCCGCCGCCTTGCGTAAATGCCTGGCCCCGCCCCGCACCGAGAGCCAATGCACGGTCATAGTAGTTTTGGATTGCAGTTGCAGTCGATAAACGCCCACATTAGGGGTTCCCGTTTCACAATCCTTGGTAATCACTAGACCGAGGGTGATAATTTTCCCTGCATCACCGGGATAGGGTCGAATCAGGGGAATTTGGTTTAAATCAAGGTCATCCCCTTGGATTATCATCTCTTGGCAGGGGGGAAAGAAGTTACGCCCGGGTTTCGCTTTGAGGACGTCGAACAGGACTTTACCGAAGTCCACCGCCTGGGAAATTTTCTTGGGGGGTTTGGGCTGTTGCAACAGAGCTAATTTGCGCCCCAAATCTTCCAACTCCAGGGGGTGCTCCATATTCATCGCCCAGCAAATTCGTTCCACCGTCCCCATCAAATTCACTGCCACAGGAAACGGCGATCCCTTAATATTTTCAAATAACAACCCCGGGCCACCGGCCTGCAACATCCGGTTGGCAATCTCCGCCACTTCTAAGTCGGGATTGACCTCTGCGGTGATCCGACGTAGTTGTCCCCGCGCTTCTAAAAATTGGATAAATCCCCGTAAATCTCTGGCCATGGCGATCGCCTAGTAATTGCTAAGTATTGATTTGGCTAGTTCGTAACCTTTCTTTACAATCCTAACGGGTTTTGGGCGGTTGCAAGATTCCTGAGAATTACGTTACATTTAGTTAACATTCCGTTACATAATGTTTTTAGGGAGTCTATGCTTGACCTAATTTATTTATCGCGCTAGCAAAATAGACTCCGTTCGGTGATTTCCCCAGTGCGTAGGGGTTAGCAACGGTTTCTCTCTCGCTTTAGCCAGAGGCGATGCCCCGCTAAACTATTGATAACGCTATACAACCGTCTTATTCCTTCTATTTGAGACCAATCATCTATGAAATTTTCTTGGAGAACTGCCCTTCTGTGGTCGCTGCCATTATTGGTGGTCGGCTTTTTCCTATGGCAAGGAAATTTTGGCGGGGTTGATGCTAACCTCGGCTCCAACACTGCTAATACCCGCATGACCTACGGTCGCTTTTTGGAGTATGTGGATGCTGGCCGCGTCACCAGTGTGGACCTGTATGAAAATGGTCGCACGGCGATCGTCCAGGTGAGTGACCCCGAAGTGAATCGGACCCTGCGCTCCCGGGTGGACTTACCCTCCAGTGCCCCGGAATTGGTTGCCCGTTTAAGGGATTCCAACATCCGCCTCGATTCCCACCCTGTTCGCAGTAATGGAGCGGTCTGGGGATTTGTGGGCAATTTAATCTTCCCTGTCCTTTTAATTGCCTCCCTCTTCTTTCTGTTCCGTCGCTCCAGCAACATGCCCGGCGGCCCGGGTCAAGCGATGAACTTTGGTAAATCCAAAGCCCGTTTCCAAATGGATGCCAAAACCGGGGTCATGTTTGATGATGTCGCTGGTATTGACGAAGCCAAGGAAGAACTGCAAGAAGTGGTAACGTTCCTCAAACAGCCGGAACGCTTCACCGCTGTCGGGGCCAAAATTCCCAAAGGGGTTCTCTTAGTGGGCCCTCCCGGAACCGGTAAAACCCTCCTTGCTAAGGCGATCGCCGGGGAAGCAGGGGTTCCTTTCTTCAGCATTTCCGGTTCGGAATTTGTGGAAATGTTTGTCGGCGTTGGTGCCTCCCGGGTACGGGACTTGTTCAAAAAAGCTAAAGAAAATGCCCCTTGCTTAATCTTCATTGATGAGATCGACGCCGTCGGTCGTCAACGGGGAGCCGGCATTGGCGGCGGTAACGACGAACGGGAACAAACCCTTAACCAGTTACTGACCGAAATGGATGGCTTTGAAGGCAATACAGGCATTATTATCATTGCCGCCACTAACCGTCCCGACGTCTTGGATTCCGCCCTCATGCGTCCCGGTCGCTTTGACCGTCAAGTGATTGTGGATGCCCCCGATTACGGTGGTCGTAAAGAAATCCTGGAAGTCCATGCCCGCAACAAAAAACTCGCCCCGGAAGTGTCCATTGATTCCATTGCTCGGCGTACCCCGGGATTCAGTGGCGCAGATTTGGCTAACTTATTAAATGAAGCGGCCATTCTCACCGCCCGTCGTCGTAAGTCCGCCATTACATTACTAGAAATTGACGATGCAGTGGATCGAGTCGTTGCTGGTATGGAAGGCACTCCCCTCGTTGATAGTAAAAGCAAGCGGTTAATCGCCTACCACGAAGTCGGCCACGCCATTGTGGGAACATTATTAAAAGATCATGACCCCGTCCAAAAAGTAACCTTGATTCCCCGGGGCCAAGCCCAAGGTTTAACTTGGTTTACCCCCAACGAAGAACAGGGTTTAACCACCAAATCTCAACTAATGGCCCGCATCGCGGGAGCCATGGGAGGCCGGGCCGCTGAGGAAGAAGTCTTTGGGGATGATGAAGTTACCACCGGGGCTGGCGGCGATTTACAACAGGTCACGGAAATGGCCCGACAAATGGTCACTCGCTTCGGCATGAGTAACTTGGGCCCGATTTCCCTAGAAAGTTCCGGTGGTGAAGTCTTCCTAGGGGGTGGGTTAATGAACCGCTCTGAGTATTCCGAGGAAGTGGCCACCCGCATTGATTCCCAAGTTCGTGCTTTGGCGGAAGAAGGGCATCAAATGGCTCGCAAAATTGTCCAAGAGCAACGGGAAGTCATCGATCGCCTCGTCGATTTGTTAATTGAAAAGGAAACCATTGATGGGGAAGAGTTCCGTCAAATCGTGGCGGAATACGCCGAAGTTCCCGTCAAAGAGCAGTTTGTTCCCCAACTGTAGGGTTCTCTGCAATATCTTGATTCGTTAACTGTGACCGCCTGATTCTTCGGAGTTGGGCGGTTTTGTGTGGCTTAAAATCTGGCGTTCAAATCAAGAACACTCAATAAAGGATTGTTCACTCAAAAGTCTCGCAACAAGCGATGGGAAATATTAACCATAAAAACCTGTATTCCGCAGGTGTATCAGACGAGTAAATAATATTCTTGACTGTCGGTTCTTTTATCTTGGCGTGATGGCAAAGGCCTGTATGAATAAGAGGCGATCGCCATTGGGAAAAAAAGTGAGCGGCGATCGGTAAAAATACCGGAACTGTCAGCTTTTGAAGAAATACATTAGAGAATGGCGATCATCTGGAGATACGACACAAAATCTTAGTTTATGCAATGATCTTGTAGCGATCCAATGAAAAGAAATCATCATTATCAGGTATTTTCCATTCAAATTCTCCATTCCTTTCGTAGATAACGACATGCCAGTAAATTCTTCCGTCTTTTTCAGTTGTCCAGAGACGATCTTGCTGTTGCTTGAAAACATCGAAAGGTAGCAGTATTGTGTTGTTCTCACTGCCACAGCCAAAAACAATAAACGATTCAGAAAATTTATTTAGAAATTCTCCTTGGTAAGGGTGAAAAGCAAACCAGTATTTAGTGTAACTTTTTCCTTTATGTTCTTTGGAGATTGAACATAAAAAACCTTGCTTTTTGTCATTACTTTGATAACATGAACGAGTAACTTTAATTAAGTCAGTATTAAGCTTTTTCTCAACTAGACTCAAACATTTATCTTGAAACTTGACTGGCGATTTTTTAGGAGTATCTTCTTTAGGTTGCGATTTTTGTTCAATAATTTCATCTTCCTCTCGTCCTTGAATGGACTCAAAAATTTCATCGTCACTTTCTAGCTGGATATCCTGTGTTGTCTCAAAGACTATTTCAATCAGTCTATCCAAACGGGTAAATTCAAGTGGGCAGAGAATTTCACTTATTTTGTTTACTGTCTTTGCGTCATTTAAGCTTTCTTTAAGTTGAACTAGTTTCATTAGTGAGTCAACACTAATCAGGCGAAAATCCCAACCATAACGACTGCCGCGAATTTGAGCCTCTAAGTCCCCAGTATCCTTACGTCCAACTACAATTAAAAAAGATGCCTTATCAGGAATTTTTTCCCTATCCATCAATTTTCGTTTGTACCCATAAATATGATCAAGATTAATGCGATAGGCATCCGTCGTTTTAACCTCAACAATAATATTGATATTTTCATTAAATTGCCAAATCCCATCATAACCAATCGTATTGCTTGATCCCTGATAAAGCCCGTACTCAACATCAAACCCTAAACGTTCCCCCGCCTGATTAACAATATCTTGCAAAACCAGTCCACTATTTTCAAACTTTTCCTCTAGGCATTCATTTGCAAATTTTATTAAGTACTCTGTTGGAA
>JAYKHU010000180.1:0-3600 GCA_035285105.1 Synechocystis sp. | reverse complement strand
GCTTCGAAAAAAATGCAAGCAAAGCTTGGGCGTCTGTTTTATTGACCCTTGCCGCGACGGTGGTGGGTTATCTCGGCATTATTTATTTACCGTGGTATTGTTTGCCCTTCACCTGGATTTGGACCGGGACGGCGTTAACGGGGTGGTTTGTCATCGGCCATGATTGCGGCCATCGTTCCTTTGCTAAAAAGCGCTGGGTTAATGATTTAGTCGGGCACATTGCCTTTGGACCCCTGATCTATCCCTTCCACCCCTGGCGTCTGGGTCATGATCACCACCATCTCCACACCAACAAGTTAGAAGAAGATAACGCCTGGGCCCCCTGGACCGTAGAAGCATTTCAATCGAGTCCGGCGATCGTCCGGGTTTTCTACCGGGCAATTCGAGGCAAACTTTGGTGGATTGGCTCAATTTTCCACTGGGCATTGACCCACTTCCGACTCTCCAACTTCGCCGAACGGGATCACGGCAAAGTGAAGTTATCCATCGCTGTTGTGGCGCTGTTTGCGGCGATCGTCTTTCCGACCTTAATTCTGACAACGGGGGTTTGGGGGTTTGTCAAATTCTGGCTAATGCCCTGGTTGGTCTACCACTTTTGGATGAGTACCTTTACCATTGTTCACCACACCATTCCCGAAATTCAGTTCCGTCCCGCCGCTGAATGGAGTGGAGCAGAAGCCCAATTAATGGGAACCGTTCACTGTGATTATCCCCGCTGGGTGGAAATCCTCTGCCATGACATCAACGTCCACATCCCCCACCATCTATCGGTGGCCATTCCCTCCTATAACCTGCGTCTTGCCCATGAAAGTATCAAGCAAAACTGGGGTCGCGTCATTATTGAACGCACGTTTAATTGGCCGTTAATGAAGCAGATTAGCGAACAGTGTCACCTATACGACGCCCAAAATGCCTATCTTCCCTTTTCGTCCCTGAAATAATTGGGGGATGGAGTGAGCAACCCCAAGCATCTCCCCTTAACCGGGGGAGCAAGGGAGGGGGCATTCTTGAGTTAACGCAATTAAGCCCCTCGCCCCAGTTGGGAGAGGGGTTTGGGGTAAGGTCCCTAACTTTGTGCTTTATGTTCCCGCATTACAGTCACAAACTGCTCAAACAAGTAATCCGCATCGTGGGGGCCAGGGCTGGCTTCCGGGTGGTATTGCACCGAGAAAAAGGGAAGATTTTTATGGCGCAAGCCGGCCACTGTTTTGTCATTGAGATTGAAATGGGTAATCTCTACCTCATCCCCTAAGGATGCTTCCGTTACCGCAAACCCATGATTTTGGCTAGTAATTTCTACCTGTTGCGATAATCCACAGGGTTGATTTAAGCCCCGGTGACCAAATTTTAACTTGAAGGTTTCCGCCCCCAGGGATAGGCCTAAAATCTGGTGTCCCATACAAATGCCAAACATCGGCTTTTCCGCCTCTAACAACGCCTTCGTGGTGACAATGCCTTCCTGTACTGCTGAGGGATCGCCGGGGCCGTTGGACAGAAAAATGCCATCGGGATTATATTTCAAAATTTCTGCCGGGGGGGTTCCCGCTGGCACCACAATCACCCGACAGCCATAACTGGCTAGTCGCCGTAGAATATTGCGCTTGACGCCGAAATCCAACGCCACCACGGTTAACGGGGCTTGATCTTTTTGGGCATCAACGGGACCGAATTGCCAATGATCGTTGGTGGGGTCAGTCCACTCGTATACTTCGTCTGTGCTGACTTCCTTAACCAGATTTAAACCCGCCATACTGGGGGCCGTTTGGATATGATTCAGTAGCGCGTCCGGCTCCAAGATTTCAGTGGAAATGCCCCCATTCATTGCCCCAACGGAACGGAGTTTACGGGTCAAGGCCCGGGTGTCAATGCCATAAATGCCAATGATGTTATGCTCTACCAGGTAATCCGGCAAGGATTGGGTCGATCGCCAATTACTCGGACGCGGGGTAATATTGCGGGCCACAACGCCTTTAACGTGGGGATGAATGGACTCTTCATCATCGGGATTCACCCCGGTATTCCCCAGTTCTGGGTAGGTAAAGGTGACGATTTGACCACAATAACTGGGATCGGTCATCACTTCCTGGTAACCGGTCATGCCGGTATTAAATACCACTTCCCCGATTGTGGTGCCATCCGCACCAAAAGACCATCCTCGATAGGATGTGCCATCCGCAAGAACAAGAAGCGCCGGTTTAGCCGTAGCAATGGGCATAATGATATATTGCAAGTTAGCTGGAATCTGAGACTGAAACGCGCCACGGAGAAAAATTAACGGCCATTGCTTGACGAAGGGCAACTACAATCATCGCCACTTGTTGTCAACGGTCTAATTCGATCCGCCGCTGAATCAACCACATATTATACAGATTCGCTCCCGTCCTCTGTTCCACGAATGTCAAATTGTCCTGATGGTTACTGCCATGAGTCCCGCCAAGTTAAGTGATGCTGACAAACAAACAATGGTTGACCTCTATCGGCAAACGCCGGCAACCACGTCTACTTTGGCGGAGCGTTTTGGGGTTAGTAACTCCACGGTCTGCCGTTTATTAAAAACGGCCCTGTCTGCGTCGGAGTATGAAGCATTAATCCAGTCCAAACGGGCGGGGCGCATGGCTAAGGCGGATGCCCAGTTGAGCCTATCTTTGAACTCGTCTGACCCGGTGGAAGCCCCCGCTGGCCCTGCCTCAACCTCCACAACCCCAGGGAAACGACGTCGAACCCGCTCCACCAAAGTAGCGGCGGCGTCCAGGGAAACTCCTGAACAGACAAAAAGCGACACGCCGTCCGGTCTCCCGGTGTCTGACTCCGAACCGTCCGAACCGTCCCCCCTACCGATCGCCCCGGTCGTTTCCCCTGACCCGGTTTCTCCGCCGAAAGTCGCCAACCGTCCCCAAATTGTGGCCATCAAATCGGCGGCGATCGATGAAATTGTTAAGGATTTAGACGACGAGTTTAGCAATGATGATGAGTTAGATGATCTCGATGATGACTTGGATGATGATCTAGACGACGAAGAGGATGAGGACGATGACGCGTTAGAAAATGACGATGAAGACGAACCGATTATGATGATCGGCAAAAATGGCAATGTGGTGTCTGTCAAACCCTTCACAGAGGCCGTCCTGCCGAAAAGTTGCTATTTAGTCATTGATCGGATGTCAGAGTTAATTGTCCGTCCCCTCAAAGAATTAACCCCCAAGGGCGCCATTCCGGAAACCGAAGTCCGACAAAAAACCCTACCAATTTTTGATAACCATCGGGTAGCGCGACGGTTTTCCCTGCGGACTCAACGGGTGATTAAGGTGCCAGATAGTGAGTTATTTCATAAAACAACCCCGTCCTTGAAAGCCAAGGGGATTACCCGCATTTTCTTAGACGGGCAAGTGTACACGTTGTAATTTGGCACCAGGCCTTAGGACTCTCCTGTTACCTCTAAGGGGCGATAGGCCACCACCCGCAGGCGGCAATAATCGGCCCACCAAGTCCCTTGGTGAAATAATCGCGGTTTTAAGCGAGCTTCCACCTGCTGATAAATACTTTCCTGCTCCGCCGTTGATAACGGGGCAAGCCAGACTTGGGCAAATACCCGTAACCAA
Organism: Synechocystis sp.; assembly: GCA_035285105.1. GTDB lineage: Bacteria > Cyanobacteriota > Cyanobacteriia > Cyanobacteriales > Microcystaceae > Synechocystis. Next base: position 1 of record JAYKHU010000180.1, on the reverse strand, counting down.
T
>JAYKHU010000179.1:0-4466 GCA_035285105.1 Synechocystis sp. | reverse complement strand
TTAACTATTACAGTTGGGCCTGGGGAGGATTTCCCTGGGCCGTATTCAGTTCCACCAGGCGGGTGGTCACTTGAATTTTTTTGAGAGACCGGGCCAATCGCAACGCTTGGGGATGATAGAGAGGCGTCACCACGGTTTGGGGATGATTCGCCATGGCAGCGCAGGCTTGTTTCAGGGAACATCCCGACATCCGACTCAATAGATTAGCCCCTTCAAAGGCCGCATCCTCGTTCCGCACAGACTCAATGACAATGCGCCAGGTTTTGGGACGGCGGTCTTGAATTTCAATCTTCTTCAGCCCTTCTATGGTGGCAAGGACCACCAGGCGATCGCCACTACGGAGAATAATGTCATCGGTGGGGAAATAGAGGGGGTCAGGGTGCTGGGCCTGCTGATACTGAATCGGCACCACGCCGTAACCATGGGCCACCTCCCCGATTAATAAACCCACGAGGGTATCGTGGTCTTCAATCTGATATTCCGTCACCAGTACTGTTTTGTGATTGACCTGCAATAAATTAATAATATTTTCCCCAAACGCCGCCCCCACAAACACTTCCGCTGCGAGCCGATAAATATCTAATACCTTCGCCTGGGGCAATAACCCCATTAAACTATTGCTCAACCCCGTCTTATTGGTACGAATAATCAAGTCCGCCGCCGGGTTCAGTTTTTGGGTGAGCAGGGCCACTTCCAAATTGACCAAATCCTCATCGGTTACCACCACCACACTTTTGGCTTTCGTTAATTTTGCCGTTGTTAGACAAGCGGGTAAATCTTCCCGAATGAGCGGTATCCCCTCCTGTTGCAGGCGGGATAAGTCCCCGGTCAAGGTAATGCAGACAAAGCTTTGACGCCATTCCTGTAAAAGGCGGGCCACCCGTTGTCCCACCCGTCCGAAGCCCACAATCACCACATGGTTTTTGGCGGGAAGGTTGAGGCGCCGGGGAATTAGGCTAAATTGCTTCGCTAGTAAATTCTCTGTCAGCAATGCATACAAGATCCCCACCGCCGCCGTCCCGGCGAGGGTCAGCAATAAAGAAAGTGGCTGCAATAGCCATTGATTCTGTTTAGCCTGTTCCAGGTTTTCAAATAGATCTCCGTAGCCTCCCAACAACAAAACGGCGGTGCTGTAGAAGGCGGAAGGGAGACTGATATCCGCCAGGGATGTGTAAAGTAACAGGGTTCCCAGCAGGAAGAGCAGAGAAATCACCACCGTCGCCAGTAAAATCACCGGGCGATCGCCGAACCATTGTTTAACCTGACGGTAACGTTGTCGCCAAAACGCAGAGGAGAGGACTTGCCAAACCTGTTGGCGGGCAGGAGTCCCTTGATTGAGTTGCGAGAAATGACTCGGCCCTAGGGTGGCCCGGGAAGAAACGCCGGAATGGGTGGTGGGTTGTTGTTGCCGGGACCAATAATCCACCAACTCGATATAAATCACGTCATCGTGGGGCTGAAGCCGGAGGTTGGTTTCCAAAGCATCAAACTGGGATGACCAGCTTGTCCCTGGAGATCGATGGGCAAGAATACGACGGGTTTTCTTGTTTAACTGATAAAGATGCTGCTGATTCAACCAGGGATGATGGGGGGGCAACCCCTGACTAACCACATGGAGCCATTGATCGCCTAATTTAAAAAAGCCCAGGGTTTCACTCCCCAAGGCGGCTAACGCATAGGCATTGGCCGGTAACTCCAGGGGATCATAGGCAATAAAATTTCCCAACTGCTCACACAGTAACTGATTCAGATTTTCCTTACTGGAGCGCACCACCAAACGGGTTTGGGGATTACGTTGGCGGATCATCAATGCCGTTTCGATATTGACCTGATCCGTTGAAGTGGCCAACACCGCTGCCCGACAAGCTGCCAAATTTAACTGACGTAGGGTGGGTTCATAGGCGCAATCGCCAATAATCAATTGCTCTAATAAATCGGGGAAATCGGGAATTTCATAGCGACTTAAGTGAGCCTGCTCGATCGCCAACACGGGGACACCAAAGCGTTTCAGGGCAATAACCGCCTGTTGCCCCAAACTCCCTAAGCCACAGACCAGGAAATAGTCCGGGGTCGTTGCATTAGACTTGACTTTCTTGGCCACGGCACATTCTTCCCGGAATTTTCAAGGCCAGCAGACAAGGGGTCGGTTGATGGCCTCACCAATCACGCTAAAATAAGGATTCCTCTGTCCCAATCGTAGACAGCCCAACAGAACTGTAATCATCGATCATTAAGAGAGCGTTAATGGTAACCACCACCTCAACTCCCCCCCGCAAACCCTCCAAGGTAGAAGGCATCAAGGAAAGAAGTAACTACTTGCGGGAACCCCTAGCCAGCGAGCTATTGGAAGATACCACCCATTTTAGTGAAGATGCGATACAAATCCTTAAATTCCACGGCTCCTACCAACAGGATAACCGGGACAATCGCGTTAAGGGGCAGGAGAAAGACTATCAGTTCATGCTGCGTACCCGCAATCCCGGGGGCTTGATCCCGGCGGAGCTTTACACGGCCCTAGATGATTTATCCAAAACCTATGGCAACCACACCCTACGGGTTACCACCCGCCAAGGACTGCAAATTCACGGCATTCTCAAGAAAAATTTAAAAGAAACCATTGCCACGATTGTCCAAAATATGGGATCTACCCTGGGGGCCTGTGGCGATATTAACCGCAACGTAATGGCACCGCCCGCTCCCTTTCGTGATAAGCCGGAGTATGGCTATGCCTGGAATTATGCCAATCGCATTGCTGACTTATTAACCCCCCAAAGCGGCGCGTATTACGAAATTTGGCTCAATGGGGAAAAGGTCATCAGTGCAGAAGAGGCCCCGGAAGTTAAAGCAGCCCGTCAACAAAACGTAAACGGCACCAATCTAGATGACCCCCTGGAACCCATTTACGGCACCCAGTTCATGCCCCGTAAATTCAAAATCAGCGTCACGGTACCGGGGGATAATTCCATCGATGTCTATACCCATGACATTAGCTTGGTGGTCATTACGGATCGCCATGGGGAATTGCGGGGGTTCAACATTCTGGCCGGGGGGGGATTAGGCCGTACCCACAATAAAGAAGAAACCTTTGCCCGGGCCGCCGATCCCATTGGCTATGTTGCCAAAGATGACGTTTACGATTTAGTCAAAGCCATTGTGGCTACCCAACGGGACTACGGCGATCGCCAAAATCGTCGCCATGCCCGTATGAAATACCTATTGGCCGACTGGGGCGTCGAAAAATTCCGGAAGCAGGTGGAAACCTATTTAGGCAAACCCCTCCAACCGTTTAAGCCCTTACCAGCGTGGCGTTACCAAGATTACCTCGGCTGGCATGAACAAGGAGATGGCAAACTGTTCTTTGGTCTCTCGGTGGAAAACGGGCGGATTAAGGATGAAGGGGATTTCCGACTGAAAACAGCATTGCGTGAAATCATCGACCAATTCAATCTGCCCCTGCGCTTGACCGCCAACCACAATATCCTGCTCTATGAAATTAATCCCCAGGATAAAGCGGCGATCGAGCAATGTTTCCAAGCCCATGGTGTGGTCACTGACCCCGATCAAATCGACACCCTTGTGCGCTATTCCATGGCCTGCCCAGCCCTCCCTACCTGCGGCTTGGCTGTCACTGAATCCGAGCGGATTCTCCCCAGTGTGAATACCCGCATTCGAGCCTTACTAGATAAAGTTGGTTTGGAAAATGAAAGCATTGTGGTGCGGATGACGGGATGCCCCAACGGTTGCGCCCGGCCCTACATGGCAGAAATTGGCTTTGTGGGGAGTGCCCCGAATACCTACCAAGTGTGGTTAGGGGGAAGTCCGAATCAAACCCACTTAGCAGAAGCCTATGTGGATAAAATGCCCCTTGATCAACTGGAAAACTTTTTCGAGCCGTTATTCAGCTTCTTCCATCAAGAGCGGAAAGCGAAGGAATCCTTTGGGGAATTTTGTCACCGTGTCGGCTTTGAGAGCCTACGGGAATTTGCAGTTACCTATGGCGATACCCAAAATGGACGGCGGAGTCGTAAAAACCAACGGCGGGTTAGTCTATCGGACGAAATGTATGCCCAACTTAAGGTTAAAGCGACCCAAGAAAATCGCCCGATGAATCAGATTGTCCAAGACGCCCTGTCTGCCTATTTCCAACGCTAATTACAAAACCGGCACCCTAGCGGCGATCGCCTTCCCAATTTCCAAGGAGGCGGTGGCCGCAGGGGAGGGGGCATTTAAAACCTGCAAAGAATTGAGTCCTTCCTCAATAAGAAAATCTTCCACTAATGCCCCCTCATTTTTGAGAGCCTGGGCGCGAACTCCTGCGGGATTGGGGACAATATCTTCTGCCGTAACGTCAGGAATTAACTGCTGTAAACTCCTGACAAAGGCCGCTTTGCTAAATGACCGCACAATTTCTTGAAAGCCTTCTTGCCAATGCTTAGCCGCTAATTTCCAGAACCCCGCATAGGTCA
>JAYKHU010000178.1:0-12512 GCA_035285105.1 Synechocystis sp. | reverse complement strand
ATCCCCTTCCACAATAAAGATCTCAGATACTGATGGGTCTTTGGAACTGCAATCTGCCAACTTACCTGGTAAGGTGGAAGACTCTAGCACCGATTTGCGGCGCACTAATTCCCGGGCGCGGCGGGCGGCTTCGGCGGCTTTGAAGGCTTGGATAGCTTTTTCAATGATGGAATCAGCCACCCCGGGATTAAACTCTAAAAATTCGGTGAGGGCTTCTCCCACTAAGGTATCGACAATGCCCCGGACTTCGGTGTTACCCAATTTGGTTTTAGTTTGACCTTCAAATTCGGGATCGGGGACTTTGACGGAAATGACGCCGGTTAACCCTTCACGAATATTTTCGCCACCTAAATTCCCATCGGCCTCTTTGAGTTTGTTGCGTTTACGGGCCGTGGAATTGAGGGTGCGGGTTAGGACCGCTTTTAAGCCTTCTAGGTGGGTGCCACCGTCGATGGTGCGAATGTTGTTGGCAAATCCCAGGAGGGTATCACTATAGGCGTCCACACACCACTGCAAGGCCACTTCTACCTGAACGTTATTCTTTTCGCCGGACACGTAAATAATGTCATTGTGCAGCGGCGTTTTTTCGGTGGTCATGTAGGTGACGTATTCCCGAATGCCCCCTTCGTAATAAAACGTTTCTTCCCGCAACGATTGGGGACGGCGATCGCCAAAGGTAATGCGGACCCCTGCGTTGAGGTAGGCTAATTCTTTGAGACGACCGGCTAAGGTATTGAAGTCAAATTCAATGCCATCCTTAAAGATCTCGATATCGGGTAAAAAGGACACACGGGTGCCGGTGGCATGCTCGGTATTCGGCGTTGCAACCAAACTATCAATAGGATTCCCCCGCTCAAACCGTTGATTATGTTCCTTCCCTTCTCGCCACACAGTCACTTCCACCCATTCGGACAAGGCGTTAACCACGGAAACCCCGACGCCGTGTAAACCGCCGGACACTTTATAACCACCGCCGCCAAATTTCCCCCCGGCATGCAAGACCGTTAGCACCGTTTCTAGGGCCGATCGCCCGGTGGTGGGGTGAATATCGGTGGGAATGCCGCGGCCATTATCCACCACGGTGACGGAGCCATCGGCATTAATATCAATTTCAATGTGGGTGCAATACCCGGCCAACGCCTCATCAATGGCATTATCAACCACCTCATAAACCAGATGGTGCAGACCCTTAGGCCCCGTGGAGCCGATATACATTCCTGGACGTTTACGGACTGGCTCCAATCCTTCCAGAACTTGAATTTGATCAGCACCGTAGTTCGTGGTGGTCATGGTTTCTCCAAAATCAGGCTGAGCTTTGCTGTCTTCACACTTGATGACAAAAGTCCTCAAAATTTTAACACAAAAGGGTTTAAGCCAACGTTAGTGGTTATTGGTGCCCAATTTGGAGAGGGGATCGATCACGTTATTTTTCCAGTCTGACAGCGTACCATTGCAGATAACCCCCGTCTGGCTGCTCAAGCTCGCAATAATTATCCCGCAAATGTTGGGCTTTTTCCGCTAGGGTGGGAAATTTCTGAAGGGTATGGGGGAGGGGCAGGGTATAGGTCTCCAAAAGGGCTTGTAATTTAGCCGTCATCTCGTCTGGGGTTAAGAAGACTTCCGGTGCTTGGTTTTCTAACACCGTGAACATCGCTTCTTGGTACATGATCGGATCAACCACGGCGATCGCCTCCGTAATATAGATTTAGATAAAGAGGGAAAATCCCCGCCGATTGTCAAGGCAATCAGGGGGATGGATGATCAGCTATCCAAAGCTGCCACCGTCAATTATTTGATTTCTAGCAATTCCACATCAAAGTCCAACGTTGCGTTAGGGGGAATGACACCACCGGCTCCCCGGGACCCATAGGCCAAGTCAGAGGGAATAATTAATTTACGTTTGCCCCCCACTTTCATGGTAGCAACCCCTTCGTCCCAGCCTTTAATCACTTGACCGACGCCAATTTTGAAGCTGAAGGGTTTATTGCGGTCTAAGGAACTATCAAATTTTGTGCCGTCGGTGAGTTTGCCGGTGTAATGGACAACAACGGTTTGGCCCTTTTCGGGGCTAGGACCTTCGCCGACCACTTCATCAATATATTGCAAGCCAGAGGGGGTCGTGACGAGATTTTCAGCGGTCATAGGGGCTTTCTCAGGGAGTATAAGGTCTGAAGCTTGGGCAATTAGGGGGGCGGCGGTGGGGGACTCCGCGGCCGTTTGGGCGGCCATATTAGACGGATTCGTGTCCGCTAAGGCAACGGTTTGGGCCGGTTTACCCAAAAAGGACACAAACACCAACGTCAGGGCGAAAAAGCACACAATCCCGAGGCTAATTAAAACATCGCGCATGGCGGTCAAAAATTTCATACAGTAATATCAACAACGAGCGTTGGCTTGATTATCCCACGGTCTATCGCCAGCGTTGATTTTCGAGATCCCGGATTTGTCTTTCCAGGCGATCGATTCGTCCCCGTAATTCATCCATTTCCGACTGGCGGGGAACCCCCAAATCCTGCAACATATTGCGGAGTTGTCGCTCCAGATTGGCTTCAATTTGACCCTGTTCACTGCGGATTTGTCCCATGAGATCATCCACAAAGGCGGTGGCCTGATCGGCGTTAATTTTACCGTCCTTCACCCATTGGTCACTAACCTCCCCTAATTTTTCGGCAACGAGGGTGGTCGTACCAATACCAACCATCAACAGTTGTTTGAGCCAGTCGTTTGTATCCATAGAATATTTTCCAAAAGGTAGGTGAGCGCATTGATGCTGCAAGTCTTCGTTCAGGATAGCAAACCCGCTTTGTTGTGCTTTACTTTTTCCACCCCATATTACCGTTTCTAGGATGCTGCTGAATTTCTGCTGTGGGGTCGCCTTCCAGGTTGAGTTCTAACTGGGTTATGGTCGTCAGACTTTACCTCATTTTGACGATTGGAAAGTTTCTAAGTATATATACATTTATAGAGGTAAATCTCAACTAGCTGAAATTGTGTATGTAATTATAAAATTAATGGTTCAATTTTTGCCCGGACTTCCTCAACCAGATTATCGGGGATGGACTCAACAAACTTAACCCCACGGACTTTCCAGTCGAGACATTTGATTTGATCTGCAAGAATAACGCCTTGAGTCTGCAAGCCAGGGGGCAAGAGCACCTCGAAGGGATACCCTTTTTGCTGTTTAGTGATGGGTGTTAATAATGCCAAAGTACTTTTTAGATTGTAGCTACGAGGTGAAAGGACAAGAGCTGGTCGATACCCTCTTTGTTCATGACCTTTTGTCGGGTCAAAGTTTAGGTAAACAATATCGCCTCGCTCTGGAATATAAGGATGTTTCATTCCTACCAGGTCTCCTTCCCCAGGGCAGTTCCCGTTTCAATTTCCTGATGTAAATTCTCCGGGGTGATAGCAGCAACAAGCTCCTCTAGGGAGTAGTGCTTTCGGGGGTTAGGCTTGATGACCAAGTTACCCTTGTCCACAACAATCTCGACCTGAGTCCCTTCAGCAAAATGGACTTCTTTGACTAAGTGATGGGGCAGTCGAATTGCTAGGCTGTTTCCCCATTTCGCTACTTTCGCAACCATAGGCTGAGTTTTACCTGCAAAATTAGTGTGTCTACATTGTATCGACTAGATAAAAGATTGGCAAAGACTGGGAGTGATGCCTCCAGTAGAGGTAGCCTAGTCTCGGCTGGCCATCTAGCAGATCATCCCTGACTTCCCGAAGCATTGAGTTTGGCATTACCGCCGAGGAACAGTAGCCAAATCACCACGATCGCCCAATGGAAGAGGGCCACTAACCAGAGGGAGCCGGTAAACCAGTAAAGGACAGTGGCCCAAAACCCCAGTAAGGTTGCTAACCCCAAAAACATTGGCTGAAAAAATAGGGGACGACCGGGTCGGTAAAATAACCCGGCATTAAGGGGATGGTAGACCACAAACAGGGTCAGGCTGAGGGCCATGGCGCCTAGGGTTGGCCAAAATAGGTTGAGTTCCGTGGGATAGGGTAACAACAACACCCGAAAAATTAGTTCTTCAAACAAAGCCGGGGTGAACCATAACAGTAGGGTTAACCTGAGCCAGGCAATGGGGGACTTTTGCCAGGGTTGCCAGTGTAAAAATCCGGTTTTAAACCCCACTCCCAGGGCGATCGCCCCGTAGATCCCTAGACAAACCCCAAATATTATCCAGTCTTGGAATTTGGGTAAGAACACCATCGACGCAAGGACTTTGCGGGCCGCCACGGAAATGAAAGGAACGTCACCAAATAAATTGGTCGGCGCAAGAGGTAGAATTTCCGGCATTTCCCCACCGATTTGGTTCGGGCGCAGAAACCAAAGTTTGGCCCCCTGGGCAAGAAAAATTTGCGCCAAAATGTCGTGGCTGGCCCTGGGCAACATGGACTGCCAGCTTAATAAGCCATTGGCCAAGGTATCTTCTTGAATAAAGGGATAGGTCGTGGCGGGGGTAACCCCCGCTAGGGTTTCCGCGTTATTTTGCCAGTCAGCCCGGATGATTCCTCGGGGTTTGAGCACCTGCAACAGGCGATCGCCGAGGCGACCCAAGCGTTGAAACCGAAGGACATCGGGATCATTGGAATGGTCTGTTAACCAGGTTTGAATGTCAGGACTGGTTGCTACCTGATTTCTTAACCGTTCAATGGCAATGTAAAGGGCTTGGTTAGAATCCTGCACACAGGACGCTGCCGGGGTAACCGCCGCATTGCCTGTCCCATCCCCCGTGCGGTAGCGGGCCATCATAATTTGTAACTGTTGTCCCAGTTCCGTTAACGGCGAAATAACTACACCACCGAAGTTATAGTCCTCCAGCACATCCAACTTAATCATCACATCGGAAAAGGGACGGGATTGCACCCACCCCCGACGCAGATTGCCGGCATAGTTTTCCCAGGTTTGGGAACCGGACAAAATACCCTGGGGATTCTGGGCATAGACTTGGTAGTAGGGAATCTGCCATTGCAATTCCTGGGTAAAGGGATCCCGGATCACCGTGGGCAAACTAAAGCTGAAATGTCCTGTTACAGTCCCCAACAGCACTTTTTCCCCCTTGTCGCCGCCAATACCCCCAAATAAATGCATCCCCAACAGGCGATCGCCTTCTTGCCATTGATTCAAGGCCACAGCGGGGGAATCACTGCGGGGATCAACCAACACACGTTGGGCCGTATTTTTCCGTTGGGATGTGTTCTGCCAATTTTGCTGGCGAATGTAATCTCGCCCGGGGTTGGTTCCAAAAATTGTCTCGGTGGCTTCCAGTTGAAACAGCGATCGGGGTTTGAGGGATTGCACAGTAAACACACCATCCCTTCCCACCGCACCATAGAGATACCAGCCCGCCTTGCCCACGGGGGATTGACTTAGATTGCGGGGAGTGGACATGAAGCGATCGCCATTTAAACGGGGCTGTTGGGGAATGCGAACCGTTTCTATGGGGCCATCAAATTGACGACTGCGGAGATTGTAATGTCGAATTTGGACGAATTCGCTGGGACAGGGGAAACCACCGGGACAATCAGCGGGGAGGGCTTGATTCGAAGCAGTGGGATCAGGACCCAGGATTTTTACCAAGGCTTGATAGCGCCCTGTCACCAGTTCCGGCATGGTGGGGAGATGTAATTCCGTTTGATTGCCTGTGGGGATAGTCACCTCAGCTTGGTCAAAACGCACCGTCACATCATCAATGGGTCTGGCACCGGCGAGGGATTGTAGGGGGCCGACTTGTTGGCGGCCGTTTAAGCGGGTCGGCACAATGTTGCCCTGGGCTAAACTTTTTTCGGCCGCCGGGGAAAAATTGACATCCGTGGTGACCAGTTTTAGGTAACGCTCCAGGTCAGGATTCCGTTGCCAGGTTAAACGCACTTTTTGCCCCACTAATCCCTGCTGGGCCGCTGGTGCTTGATAGAGTTCTAGCCACACCCAGTCACCGGATTGCTCGCGGGTTTCCTCGACACTGGGTAAAATGAGCCGCCCTAACCACGGGCCCAAGGGTCGGTAATATTGGGGATCAACGGATTGGGCCAGGGGATAATAATCAAACTGGTTAGCCGCTAAAGTGCCACTAATTTCATAATCTGATTTCTGGACAGTTTCAACGGTGGGGTTGGGACTGAATAGTAACGACAGTGCCACCACCGCAAAAGCGGCGATCGCCGTCCACACGCCAAACCAACGCCATTTTTTCATAAATTTTCAGGGAGATTGATCACACCGTTGGGCTGCGCGACCCCAAACAACGTAAAAAGGCCAACAAAAAAGCACCTGGACGTCTTTCCTTGTTTCGACTCCAGATGCTTTTTTTAATTTCCTCACACCTGTTGTAAGTATAAGTGACTATTTGGATTTGTCAAGCATTTGTGAAAAACTTTTCCGTCCCCAAGGTGGTGTCACAGAAATACAGTGAGGCGAGACCCAACGTAGAGTCCGTTCCCGCCCCCCACCCCTGAGGCGAACTTCTCATCTCAAATTAGCGTCTTTACAAAAGGATACGGAACCCCCTGATTCACTGAGATTGCGTTAGCATTGCGGAGGATTATTCGTGTTCGGGCCTCAGCTTGACGCCCCCTTTCATCAACTTTCCAAGACCAGAATTCGTGAAAATCTTAAAAAAGTATTAAGATTTGAGAAGCAAGCCTAATCTTCGGAGGAAATGTGTTCACCCGACTCGCCCAACAACACCGTGATTTTGTTAAAGATTTGGTCATGAGCCTGCGGGCGTTGGCCACCGTTTTGGAAAACCGTGGCTACATTGCCTCCTGCTATACCTGTGGCGATCAACTCAACAGCGCCTCCTTCATGGTTAGCCTCGGCGAAAATCACCTCATTCGCTTTTTGGTGTCCGACTATGGCATCACCTGGACAGAAATGCGTGATGATCGAGAATTGATGAAGCTCGAAGGGGCAGAGGCGATCGCCCAACTCGAGGAATTAGCCAACCTCGTCAAATATTGTCCGAGGACAGCCCCCAAAACCAACCGGAAAAAACGCAAGGCAGCCCAACTCCAACCTGCTTGAAGGGACTGCTGACCCTCAACCCGGGGTAGACCCTATTTTTCCCTGAACGCTGATGATGATCGTCAAAGAATCATCCCTAATTGCTTGTCCCCGTTCCAACCCCTTGAAGCGCCCGAGGTTGCTGCGCGTTTGATTGCTCCCTACTGCGAAATTCGGCGATCGACACGAGGGTTCCCGCTTCCGCATCCCACAAAATGTATTTAGCGCAGGCCGGTAAATCCTGGAGATGAAGGGTTTTAATGCCACCAAGGAGATGCAAATTAGCGTGATGACAGGCTTCAAGTTGGTAGTTAGGAATGCGTTCCGACAAATGATGAATATTGTGATAACCGATACTGGCTGTAAACCATTTGAGAATCCCGGGCAACTCTAAGTAACTACTACCGGCGATCGCCCCTTGCAGATAGTCCCAACCCTCCGTTTTGTGGGCGTAGGAACCTTCAAAATTATGCTGAACGAAAAAGACGTAGATGAAAATCGCTGCAGAAAGGGTTAAATTTGCAAAATAAACACTGAAAAATAAACCCGCCCCGATTAGATAGCTCATGGCAATCCAGCTACCGATGACACAGATATTATTAAATAACAAGTCCCAAAATTCCGCTTTGGTATACCAATGCTTTGAGCGATAGGACGTGATGACCGCAGCCAGGTTGAACGTCGGGGTTATTTTCCCATACTCAAAGGCATGACGAATAAAGCCACAAATTCCCAAAATGAGGGCCAACCGGGGTTTGATAGCAAGGTAGAAAAAGCCCCCCGGTAATAACATCGCGGGATGTCGGATCAAGGCGTATTGCCACTGGGCGTTGGGGCTAAGCTGGGCAAATTCCTTTGTAGAAATTAACGCCGATGGCCCTCGATACTTGTCCCAATCACCGTTGGTTTTATGATGAAAAGCGTGCCCTCGAGACCATGGATATTGAGGGATGGCATTCAGCACACCCAGGCCAAAACCGACAGCACGGTTTAGTCTTTTGGACTTAAAGAGGGAATAATGCCCACAATCGTGCATCAACGAAAAGCAACGCGATGAAAACAACGTCATTAAGATAACGATGGGCACTAGCAGCCACGGAGACAACGTCACCGCTTGAACGGCAACAATCCACAGGATAGCAAGGGGCACAAGGGTGCTGAACACTTGCCAGGTGGCGCGCAAATTATCGCTCTTGATGTAGGGCTGGAGTATGAAGTCAGATTTATTAATCACGATATTACTGACAGTGCCTTGGTCGCAAAAGTTCACGTGCGCCTGGAATCCAGATCACATTCCTGACTCTGTTTACCCTCAACGCACTTTCTGCCCCACTGGTTGCCTAGGAAATTAATCCTTACTATTAAAACATAACCTCGCAAAAATTGTTGAAAATATCAAATGGACGTGACATAGAGATGATACTCATCCTCGCTCATGTCAAACGTGTCTGTGACCTTCCCGGCAACATTGGCGTGACTTTTCGGCAGTTCGATATTGATGACCTCACCAACCTCGATTTTGTTCTCTTGAAAAACACATTTAGATTTGAGGTAATAACCATCTAAATAGAAGTCAATTACATAGCATTTTGAGTTATCTTCCATAATCATAAAATTGCGTCTGGTACGGTTAAGTCCTCCTTCGCAATCCTCCATTAATTAATAAACTTAGGTTTAATTTAGGGTATTTCTATCTCCATGCTATTCTCGTTTTTTTTGAAACGTAAGAGCCTGAAACGTTTTGTAACAATTGCGGATTGATAACCCCATCGTTGATGGGGGATCGTGACTATTCCCCGTCAGTCGGGGGGTCTAGCCGGTGACCGCATCAAAACAATTCATTGGTCATCTTCTATTTTGTTTCGATTGATTTTTTGGTTTTTTTCAAGAAATAATGGTCTATTGTTTCAGCGCGAAGTTGATGCTTTTAAATGGTATTCATCTGCAATGGACAAAACTAGACGCAAATTCAGTGTGTTCAGATTTTTCCAGAATCACTGTTGGACTTGAGCATTGGTTTTAGATGACTAAAAAAATGGCAAAAATTGATGACGGCTGTACCACTGGGCCATGACCCGTGATAAATTTCCCGGGCGACAATAGCAAGACAGTCCCCAGAAATGCGACAATCAGAGGCTACGTCCCCAAAACTGCCCCGGTAATGAGTCTGAACTGGATTAGTCGTGCTGATCGCCTACAAGCCTTGCCCCCCTACGTTTTTGCCCGTCTCGATGAGTTGAAAGCAAAGGCCCGGGAGCAGGGGCTAGATTTAATTGATTTGGGCATGGGGAATCCCGATGGGAAGGCGCCTCAGCCAATTATTGACGCAGCGATCGCCGAATTGGAGCAGCCAGAAGCCCACGGTTATCCCCCCTTTGAGGGGACTCAAAGTTTTCGCCACAGCATTACCCGCTGGTATGCCCGCCAGTATGGGGTGGAATTAAATCCCGACTCGGAAGCGTTACCCTTGATTGGCTCCAAGGAAGGGTTGGGGCATTTAGCTTTGGCCTATGTCAACCCGGGGGACTTGGTGTTAGTGCCGACACCGTCCTATCCGGCCCATTTTCGCGGGCCCTTGATTGCGGGGGGGGAACTATACCCTTTGATGTTGTCCGCCGAGCATGATTGGTTAATTCAACTCGACCAAATTCCCGAGGTGATCGCCCAGCGGGCCAAAATTCTTTACTTTAACTATCCCAATAATCCCACCACCGCCACCGCCCCCCGGGCCTTCTATGAGGCGATCGCCGATTGGGCCCGACATTATCAAGTGATGTTGGTGCATGATCTCTGTTACGCCGAATTAGCCTTTGATGGCTATCAACCCACCAGTTTGTTAGAAATTCCAGGGGCGAAGGATTTTAGCGTCGAATTTCATACCCTGTCCAAAACCTACAATATGGCCGGGTGGCGCGTGGGCTTTGTGGTGGGGAACACTGAAATTATCCAAGGACTGCGGACGTTAAAAACCAATTTGGACTATGGCATTTTCCGCGTGGTGCAGAAGGCGGCGGAAACGGCGTTGAGTTTACCGGAAAGTTACATCGAAACCGTGCGTCATCGCTATCAAAAACGACGGGATTTTGTCATTGAAGGTTTAAATCACCTGGGTTGGTCGGTGAAGCCCTCTAAGGCCACCATGTACCTCTGGATTCCTTGTCCCCAGGGACTTTCTTCTACGGATTTTGCCTTAACGATATTGGAAAAAACTGGCGTTGTGTTAACCCCCGGTAATGCCTTCGGGGAAGGGGGAGAGGGCTATGTGCGCCTAAGTTTAATTGCCGAGGGCGATCGCCTCGGAGAGGCTTTAGATCGCTTAAAACAGGCGGGCATTCGTTATTGTTAAGGCCTTGGGTTCAATTTTTACTCACTATCATGAACATCTGCCTTGGCTTTGACCCCGGCCGCGATAAATGCGGGGTTGCGGTGATGACCGGCGAGCAAATTGTTTACCATGCCGTCATCCCTTCGGAAGATGTGGCCAGTAAACTGCCCCAATTGTGCAGCAAATATCAGGTGCAACAGGTGGTAATGGGGGATCAAACCACGGCAAAACAATGGTTTGAGCGTTTACGTCACTGTTTACCCCCTGAGATGCCCCTCATCTTAGTCAATGAACGCAACAGCACCGCCGAAGCCCGGGAACGCTATTGGCAACTGTATCCTCCCCAAGGATTAGGGCGTTTAATGCCCCTAGGACTCCGCACTCCCCCCCGTCCAGTGGATGACATCGTGGCGATCGTGTTAATTGAACGGTACCTGGCAACGCGCCAGTCAGAATGATCCTCAAAAAAATCGGCTACACGCCAAATGGGGATCACCGCCTTTGCGTCAAGCCATGTTGACAAAAATTAACATTGTTTTTACCATGGGTGGGTGAGAGGCTATGGAAACCCAACAGAATTTCATTGCGAGAATTGATATAGACGCAATTTCCTGGGGTTTCGGTACCTTCCATTGACATTGAGTTCTCCTAGATATGCCCTCGGTTTCTGCCGGGGTCTTTTTTTTGAAACCCTAAGCGGCGGCAATGTGTTGTTGGGCCTGGAGCGCCTGTTGTAAGAGTTCTGCACCGGCGGCAGAGAGGCGTTGGGAATCACTTAAGGTGCGTCGCCAGGCCTTGGCCCCGGTCATCCCATTAAATAAACTCAAGAGATGGCGGGTGATTTGATTAAGGCGAACCCCTTGGTGTAAACACTGCTCCACATAGGGCAGTAAACGGGCAATCACCTCTTCACGGCTAGGAACTTGCTGGGTTTGGTGATAGATATCGCGATCAACGGTGGCAAATAGATAGGGATTTTCATAGGCGGCCCGGCCAATCATCACCCCATCCACCTGGGTTAATTGCTGTTGAATCTGTTCCAGGGTAGTGATACCGCCATTAATTTCAATCATTAATTGGGGAAAATCCCGTTTGAGTTGATAAACCTGGTCATAACGCAGGGGGGGGATGGTGCGATTCTCCTTGGGACTCAGGCCCTGTAACCAGGCTTTGCGGGCATGAATGCTGAAATGTTGACAGCCGGCCTCGGCAACGATGCGGACGAAATTATGGAGGTGTTGATAACTATCTTGATCGTCAATGCCAATGCGATGTTTAACGGTGACGGGAATGGCGACGGCGTTTTGCATGGCCGCGACACAATCCGCGACGAGTTGAGGATGAGCCATTAAACAGGCCCCGAAATGCCCACTTTGCACCCGATCGCTCGGACAGCCCACATTCAGGTTAATTTCGTCGTAGCCCCACCCTTCCCCAAGGCGGGCACAGTCTGCCAGTTTTTGGGGATCATCCCCCCCCAGTTGGAGGGCAACGGGATGTTCCGCCGGGTCAAAATCTAAGAGTTTAGGCCGATCGCCGTGGAGAATGGCTTGGGCGGTAATCATTTCCGTATACAGCAATGTGTGGCGGGTTAATTGCCGGAGAAAGTAACGAAAATGGCGATCGGTGTGATCCATCATCGGCGCCACACTCAAGGGATTATTGCGGAGAATCGAGATCGAAGGGGTCATAGAGCAAATCAGGGCGGCTAAAACCAGTGTAACGGGGATGATCGCCTCGTTCTTCCCCTGACCCCGATACCAGAAAGAAATCTGATTTTTGCCAGCTCAGCCATTTAAGATGGGGAGTCGAAGCTTTGCTTTTTTGACAGTCTTTGATTCAGCGGTGAACCGATTCCATGACGACCTCTGCCAATATTAGTAATTCCCATTCCCCTTTTCCCCCCTTGCCGAAATTACCCTTATTCACCATGGTTCGGCTGGGTCTTTTCCAGATGGGGTTGGGGATTATGTCCCTGTTAACCTTGGGGGTGTTGAATCGAATCTTGATCGATGAATTGGCCGTTCTGCCCTGGGTGGCTGCCACGGCGATCGCCATGTACCAGTTTGTCAGTCCGTTTAAGGTTTGGTGCGGGCAATTATCGGATAGCAAGCCGTTGTTGGGATTACATCGCACCGGTTATGTGTGGCTGGGGGCATTGTGCTTCACCAGTTTGTC
>JAYKHU010000177.1:0-14525 GCA_035285105.1 Synechocystis sp. | reverse complement strand
GTTGCTCTCAACAGGTGAAAGTCTCCACCGATAGCCGTTGGGGACAATATGCTATTTTAGTAAGGCTTTTCGACTTTGTGACAGGTCAAAACCCTTCACCCTAAACTATTGACTATGGTTGAGCTTACGCCTACCCCTGAAGCCATTACAGCGGCCTTGGAAATTCCAGCAGATATTAATTTTGACTTGCCTGATCCAGAGGATGAGGAAATCCAGGAGCATGACTTTCAGCAACAATTAGATAATTTCTGGCAACTGTGTGAGCGGTTTGATCTGCAAACGGAGATTTGGCGGGGTCGTATTTTGCGGGCGATTCGGGATCGGGAGAAAAAAGGCGGTGATGGGCGCGGTACGGGGTTTATGAATTGGTTGAAGCAACGGGAAATTTCTAAAACCCAAGCTTATTCATTAATTCAGCTTGCCAATAGTGCGGATACGTTGATCGCCGATGGGCAGTTAGATCCGAAGTCGATCAATAATTTCAGCAAACGGGCCTTTGTGGAAACAGCAAAGTCAGAACCTGAAGTACAAAAGTTGATCAGTGATGCGGCCCACAATGGCGATCGCATTACCCGCCGGGAGGTAAAACAGTTAGCGGATGAATGGACGGCGATGAGTTCGGAACTATTGCCGGATGTGCTCAAGGAAAAGGCCACCGATGGTAGTTTACCTCCCCGACATTTAGCACCGTTGGTCAAGGAACTGGAAAAGGTGCCCGATGTCCACCGGGAAGCGTTACAAAAAGAGGCGATCGCCACGCCGGATGTGGACACGGTGAAATATTTGACGACCTCGGCCCGCAATTTATCGAAATATTTGGATTCGGCGGCTAAGGTACAAACCCTGAAGGCTTTTCCGCTAGATATGGAACTGGCGTTGGAAGAGGCGTTGCGCCTAGATTGCCTAAACACCGCTGCCGATTTGCTTAAACAAGCCACCCAACTCGAACAATCGGCGGCCAAATTATTTACCACCTGGAAGCGGTTGGGCACCCTGTCAGACCGCCTTTATGTGGATACAGGGGCCAGTACACCGAATTTACGGTCTCTTTTGACGGCGATCGAAAGTTTGACCCAGGCGGTGATTGAAGTGCCCCTGGATGACGAAGGGGAAAATACGGTGCGGTTACGGATTATGACGGATGCGGAGGGATAGACTGATGCGTTCCGTTGCCCCGATTCGCCGATCGCCCCTGGCGTTTTTTTCCCGTTCCCTGTCCTGCCGGCTAATGGGGGTGGGAATTAGTATTGTGTTGGTTTTTCTGGCGATCGCCTTCATGGCGCCGTGGTTAACCCAGATAAGACTGTTGGCCGATCCCACGGAATTGTTGAGTAATGCCCCCTTGGAACCCCCTAGTTGGGCCCATTGGTTTGGCACCAATATCCGGGGCTACGACGTACTATCTCGCACCTTATTTGGCACCCAAGCCGCCTTAAAGGTGGTTTTTCTGGCAACCCTTTTATCGGTGGCGCTCGGGGTTCCCCTGGGTATGGTTAGTGGTTATTTAGGGGGGCGGTTGGATCGCATTCTTTTATTTTTGATGGATACCTTATACACCCTGCCGGGATTATTGCTGTCCATTACCCTGGCTTTTATCCTGGGTCGCGGCATTCTCAACGTGGCGATCGCCGTGAGTATTGCCTACATTCCCCAGTACTATCGACTGGTGCGAAACCAGACCGTGAGCGTCAAAACTGAATTATTTATCGAAGCCGCCCGCGCCATGGGGGCTAGTCCCCGCCATATTCTGGCCCGTTACCTGCTGGGCAATGTGGTGCAAAGCGTGCCGGTGTTGTTTAGTTTGAACGCTGCCGATGCCATTTTGATTCTGGGGGGATTGGGATTTTTGGGGTTAGGCTTGCCTGCGGAAGTGCCCGAATGGGGACATGATCTAAAAGAAGCACTGGCGGATTTATCCATTGGCATTTGGTGGACCACCCTTTTTCCCGGATTAGCCTTGACCAGTTTAGTAGTGGGTTTGTCCTTTATCGGTGAAGGGGTGAGTGATTTCCTCAATCCGCGTCGCCAAGGATAGTCCCTCATTTGATACAATTAGAGGCCATTACAAGTCAACAACGCCTAATTTGCTCCCAGGCATAAATTGTCATTGTCCCCGCTTCTCCCTCTGCTTATTTTGATGAATTGATTCATTCGCAAAGGGCGGCTTGGCGTCATTGCTTTGAAGACAGGGCCGTTATGCGTCATTCCACCTCAGCAACTGTTATGGGCTTGAGCCTGGAATCCGTGAACCGTCATTAAGGACGACAAGTTGGGTTGGAAGCACCTTAGCCAATCTAAAGACCGACTGGTCTTAACCCTGGATTCAATGGCCAGTTTTAGGTCTGGTGCATCAACAGCGATTCCCTTGGGTCTTGGGGGCTTGTAATGTTTCCCTTCACTTCGCCGGCCTACCCTAGGATTCAGTTTCATGGACTATTCGATCGCCACACTTCTGTCTTATTTTGTTGATGACAAGTTAGTTGCGGGAAAGTTTCTCGAAAAAAAATTAGGGTGTGAAAGTCCCGAAGGCAGCGAAGCCCTCCAGATCGTTCTGGACGCTTTGGAACGGTTAGGGGTGTTAATGAAGGAACGGGGAAAATACAAACGCGCTCCCCAGGAAGATGTGATTGAAGCCAAGTTGCGCTGTTCTAGCAAGGGCTTTTGCTTTGCCATCCAAGATGATGAGGATGCCGCCGATATTTACATCCGCGAAGGCAATCTGAGTAATGCCTGGAACGGCGATCGGGTGTTGGTGAAGGTGATTAAAGATGGCACCCGGCGTAAATCCCCTGAAGGAATGGTGCATCTCATCCTTGATCGCGCCAACCCCTCCCTATTGGCCCAGGTGAAAAAGGCGGAGAGTGACTTCCGGGCCGTGCCCCTGGATGACCGCCTATTATTTGAATTGGAATTGCAACCCGATGGGCAGGATCTCAATAACGCGGTGGACCATTTGGTTCATGTCTCTGTCCGACGCTATCCCATTGCCCAACATCCTCCGGTGGGAGAAGTGACTAAAATTTTGGGCAGTGATGCGGAAGCGGCGGCGGACACTGACATTGTTTGTTGTAAGCATGATTTGCCCCTGGGGTGGCCCAACGAAGTCCTGGAGGCGTTACAGGCCCTACCAACGGCGATCGAACCCGGAGAGCTAAAACAACGCCAGGACTACCGCCAACTGCCCATGCTCACCTTTAGCGACGATGGCAAAGGGGATAGTTTAGCGTGGCAGGAAGTTGCCCTTAGTTTAGAAAGTGAGCAAAATCAATGGCGGGTGGGCATTCACATCACCGATATTGACCACTACATTGCCGAAGACAGTGTCCTAGACCAAATCGCCCGCAAGCGTGGTACGGCGGTGTATTTGGAAAATCACACCTGTCCCCTCTTCCCCGATGCCCTCATGGGGCGGTGTTCCCTCATTCCCGATGAAGACCGTCTGGCCCTGTCCTTCTTTTTGACGGTGGATGACCAAGGGGAGGTTCAGGGTTTTGAGTATCACAGTAGTGTGATTAATATTGATCGCCAATTTTCCTTCTCCGAGGTGCAAGCCTTTTTAGCCGATCCCGATGCCCCCTCCGCAGACTGGCAACCCTACAGTGACCCCCTGCAACAGCTATTTTTTCATCTCTGTCCCCTGATTAAATCCCAACGACTCCAGCGGGGCAGCTTTAATCTGCAAGCGGAACAATGTTCTCCCCTGCTAGGGGAAGGACGGCTGGGCACCATTTTGGTGCAAGAACGTTTGCCGATCCGGGCCCTACTCGCGGAAGTGATGGTGGTGCTACAACACCAAGTTGCCCAACAATTACAGGCCCTGGGGGTACCGGGTCTCTACTCTGGTCAAACTGCTCCGGATTGGGAAGATCTCACCGATATCCTCAAACTCTCTGAAAATTTAGCCCTGGGCATCACCGTTGATACGGAAGCTGACGTTTCCTCCCAGGACTACCATCGTCTCAGCCAGGCTTTCCAATCCCTCTCTTCAAAAGCGGTACTCAATCACCTGCTGGCCCAAACCCTGAAAAAATCCAAATACTTTAGCCATCCCGCCCCCCATTTCGGCTTAGCCTATCAATCCGGCTATACCCATTGCATTGCCCCGGCCCAACGCTATGGTGATTTGGTGATTCAACGCTTACTGAAACTGGTGCTTCGGGAAGGGCGCGATCGCCGGACAAAGCAAATGAAAACCGGCGTTAAGTTAAATGACCATACCTGCCGGGGGGAAATCAACTGGAACGTGTTGCCCCCGAACCTCCAAGACGCCATCGAGGGGGAGTTACATCAACTGGTGTTACGGCTGAATGACCGTGAACAGATTGCCGATGACGCCGAAAAAGACCTACAAGGTTTGAAGAAAGCGGAAAAAATGAAAGCCCGCACTGGCCAAGTGTTCCGGGGGCTAATCACCGGGGTTCAATCCTACGGCTTCTTTGTGCAAATTTTTGAATTACTCGCAGAAGGGCTAGTGCACGTTAGTTCCCTCAAGGATGACTGGTACGAATTCCGCGGTCGTCAATGTGCCCTGGTGGGACGCAAAAATCGGATTTCCTACCGTTTAGGGGATGAGGTCGATGTACAGGTGAAAAGCGTCGATTACTACCGCCAACAAATTGACCTGGCCACGGTGAGTGGGAGCAAAACAAAAATTGATGACACCTTAGATGAGGGTGACGATGGGGAGAGTGTCGATTGGGAAGGCGGTGATGACGATGATGAGGGAGGATCGGTGATTTTCTAACCATTTTTCCCCCGTCCTTGACTACCCGCCACGGCGACCCTGGGCTAAAATAACGCTCAAACCATTCTCTCTGTCTGTTTTGAACGCAGCCCTGCTATGACCTACCATCCCGCTGACCCTTCCCCCCAGCCTTTCCCCAGCGAGCCGGATTGTTTGCAGGCAGAGTTTGTGCCAGCGGAGGAAACAACCGCGCGCTCTGATTACGCGGAGGAGGGGGTGCCTGAATTTTCTGTGGCCCAAACGGTGGAGTCGGCAATAGTTACCCTAGAACCCACCCTACAGACGACGGACAGCTTTGAATTTAATTACGTCGATCGCCCAGCACCTTCGTCGTCAACGGTATCTGCAGCGCCCGACACCACTGAAACCTTAACCCGGTTGTTTACCCCTTGGAGCTTGGGGGGACTGTTTTTGCTGGTGGTGGCCAACGGTTTATTAACGATGCACAGTTTTGCCCGCTATACGGCTCCCCCCCCAGTGGCAGTAACGGGATTTAACGAATTACCGCCGGTGAGCCTCATTCCCCCCGATGGGGCCAACGCCCCTAATTCCTCCTTGGCGATCGACCAATTGAGTGGCGTCACCCTACCTAAAACCGAGCGATCGCCAGCAGTACTCCCTAACCCAGGGCAGTTACCCCCTGCCCCCCCTGTCGTTGCTACGGCCCCAGCTCCCGCAGTTCCCCCCCCCCAGCCCCCCGCCAGCTTAGCCGACCGTCTCTTGCCCCCCACCCTTAACCCTCAACAGGGAATGGTCCCGACAGCGCCCCCCCAGGGCTATGCCACCTATGCCACCCCTAGGGCAAATGCCCCCCAACCCCCTCAACCGCCCAACAACTTCCCCACAGTGGCGGTGCGTCCGGTTTACCAACCCCAAACCCCGGCACCGTTACCGCCCCCGCCGCCCCCGCCGTTGAGTCAGGCCCCCGCTTACCCCACTCCCCCTAACAGTAGTCCGCCTATTTCTACTAATACAGTCAATACAGTCGGTTCCCCAGCGGCTTCCCTGCCCCCTAACCCAGCAGCGAAGACGGCTTCCACGGTCGAGTCGCAAATGCGCCAGCAACTACCGGTCAATCCCGGGTCTAGCCCTCAGTCAGCGTCAAGTTCTGTACAGCCATCGAACCAACCCCCAGGGACAAGGTCTTACAATCAAAGTCCAGGGATAGCCCCCCCAGGACTGTCCCCGACGCAACAATTGGTTCAGGAATTGGAAAGCTTGAATCAAGCACCATAATTGGGTCTAAGACGCCATGAATTTTTTTAATCGGGTCGGCCGGGTCGTGCGATCACAGTTGACTCACCTGCAACAATCCCAAGAACCCCCGGAACAACTGTTAGAACGTCTGTTGGCGGAGATGGAGTTGGAACTGATTGAAATGCGTCGGGCCCTGGCGGAGGCGATCGCCACCTTTAAAAGTACGGAGCGGCAGCGGGAGGCCCAGCAATTAATTGCCCAACGGTGGTTTGACCGGGCCCAGTTCGCCCTGGATCAAGGCAATGAGGCGTTAGCCCGGGATGCGTTAACCCATCGCCAAGCCTATCAAAGTAATGTGACTGCCTTGGATCATTCCTTGCAGGACCACCGGGAGGTCATTGAACGGGTTCGGGGGGAATTACAGGAATTAGAGCGCAAATATAGTGCCCTGAAAACGAAGAAAAGTCTCTATCTCGCCCGCCTCAAATCGGCGATCGCCGCCCAAAAAATTACGGATATGGCCCATAGCTTGGATAGCAACAGCGCCAGTAGTTTGTTTGACCGTATTGAAACTAAAATTTTAGAATTGGAAGCCGAGCGGGAATTAACGACCCCGCCCCCCACGGCGATCGACCGTCAATTTCAGCAATTGGAAGCCCAACGTCAGGTGGAAGCCACTCTCCAGGCCCTGAAGGCCCAACGCGACCTGCCGCCATCCCCATAACCTTTAACGGTAAAATTGTTTTGATTGACCCACCCTTAGTCCTTGCTCCATGACTGAATTGTCCCCGGTAACGCCCAAACCGCCCAATTATTTTCGCCCCGTCTTTGTCTCGACGTTTTTAACCATTTTCTTAGCGGAAATGGGGGATAAGACCCAACTTAGCACCCTGTTAATTAGTGCGGAATCCCAATCCCCGTGGGTGGTGTTTGCGGGGTCCGCTACTGCGTTGATCGCCACCAGTCTCCTCGGTGTTTTGCTGGGTTATTGGATTGCCCGTCGCCTCTCCCCGGCCATTTTAGATTTTTGTGTCGCCCTCTTGTTATTGTTGATTACGGGGCTATTGATGGGGGATGTGTTGACCAGTTGATCCGTTAATCCGCTGCAATTTTTACCGCAGAAAAACCGTCATCGGGTGAAAAATGAATCAGTATTTGCTATTTTGATAAAAATGATAGTTGCAAGTCAACAGAACCGTGTTTAAGGACTGTGTTCCGTGGGTTAGGGGGTGTGGTGGCTAAACTTCGCATTAAAAATTTAGTTAAACAACAATCTTTGCTCTGTGAAGAAATGTTTGCAGCGGTGCGTCGGGATCATCGCTTTTATGCCTCCCTGAGACATAGCATTCCGCAGTTAATTGATAGTGTTGACCGTATTTGTGACCAGGAACAGTGTGCCCCCCATGATTTACCTAAACCCTCCCGGGACGTTTATGCCTGGTTGACCTTTCTGTCAGATCCAGACAATTTAGACCACCATGAACAAACGTTAAAGCGACTTTATCGGTTTACCAAAACGGCTCTCCGGCGATCGCCTCAGCATGGGAATACCCCGATCGCCAGTTTGGAATTGGTGAATTGTTCTGCATTGTATCGAGCGCGAATTTTGTCCCAGGGGTGGACTTTGCAGTTGAGTGAGGGCTTTATCGCCGCCGAAGATGATGTGTTAGAAGCGGTGATCCAATCGGTGTTTGACAAAAAAACAGGGCCAAGAAAACAAAAAGTCCGACAATTTAGCCTCACCGAAGCGTTTAACGAAATTTTGATGGATTTAGACTTGGTGGTGCAGGTCGCGGTGGAATCCGCCAAAGGAGACCATTACGATTTAGATATTTTGTTTGAGCAACTCCAGCGGGAATACTTTTCGGCGGATTTTGAAAAACCCCGGTTAATGTGGAGTTCAATTTGTTCGACTCGCAAGTTGGGACACTATGAACGCAGCCGTGATCGGGTGGTGCTGAGTCCCACCCTCGATCGCCCGGAAATTCCCGAATATGCGGTGGCCTTTGTGCTGTATCACGAACTGCTCCACAAGCAACACGGGGCCGTGTGGCAAAACCATAAACTGATGGTGCATACCCCGGCGTTTCGCCACAGTGAAAAACAATTTCGCTACTATCCCGAGGCGATCGCCGTATTAAACAATTTACCCGACCATCAATCGCTATGAATATTGCCCAATTCCATTCGTTTGTGGGGACTGCGATGTTAACGCCGTTCCGGTTTATGAAACCCCAGGTTATGGTGGCGATCGCCTTACTCGGCCTTGCCCCGACCCCGTTCACCCCGACCCTCAGCCAGGCCCAAACGCCCCCCGCCGAAACCTATCAACCGGGATTTTGGCAACCCGTGGGCCGGTTTAATCCCAAGGAACCGGTGAAAGTGAAGCTGGTCAATCAAACCGGCGTGGCGTTGGACTATGACATCACCACCCTGGAGTCCTTCAACCCCGACATGATTCCCAGTGACGGAACACAGTTGCTAGAAAATTTTGGCGATGATGCCTACATCATGGTTTACCCCGACGACCCAGAAAGTGGGAGTGCGGATCAGTCCTACGTGCTGCGCTTTGCCGTGGCGGTTGACCCCAGAACCCAATCCATCCCCGCCGATAACATTGCCACCATTACCATCACGAAAGCCGCGCCCAACATTGAGCAACGGTTTTATGGGCATCGCACCATTAATTTGCAAAAAACCGGCGCTATTTATTTTTACTAAACCCGAATTCAGGCCACTTTAGGGGACGTTGCCATGCTCGATATTGCTAAACTTGCCGGTCAGATGCCTGGCATGGGCCAACATTTTCAGCAGGAGGCAAAGGCCGGCTTGAAACGTCTCCACCAGGCCAAACAGTTACTCCACCAATCCCAGCAAAATCAGAGTAACCTCCTTAAAACCCTCGATGACTGGGGCGATCGCCTCTTTTTTTCCGTGGCCCGCCCCTTGGAATCCCTGGATACCCGCCTTGCTTTGGAGACGGCCCCTCCCAGCCATAGTGTTTTCGCCACGGACGGTTCCCAGATCGCCCCCTCCCACCATGAAATCGTCTATTGTTACTTACTCAATATTGGTCGGGTGATGCTCCACTATGGGCAAAACCTCCATCCCCTGTTGGATAGTCTGCCGGAGGTGGTGTATCGGGCGGAGGATTTGTATGCGTCCCGACGCTGGGGGATTCGCACCGAGGAGTGGTTAGGACATCGTCGCACGGTTTTAGAAGCGGAATGTTTAGCGGATATGGCCTGTCGTTGGGTCAATCCCCCGGGGCCCCACGATGGTCCATGTGTTGCCATGGTGGATGGTTCGTTAATCTATTGGTTTTTGGAAAATTTACCCCAGGAGGCCCGGGAGCAAATTTTGCCGCCCATTTTGGCCGCCTGGGATCGTTTACGCCAAGCCCGTATTCCCCTGGTGAGCTATATCAGCGCCTCCCGGGGCATCGAAGCGATGAATTTGCTGCGCCTCCAGGCCTGCACCTACGAAACCCCCCATTGTGCCCACCATTGTGAGGGTCATCAGGCCGAAAACCGCAAAGCCCCCTGCCAGGTGGTGGAACCATTACGGGATGCCACCTTTTGGCAACACTGTTTGTCCCCTGGTGAACGCAGTCCCCTGTGGCAAAGTGCGTTACGTATTTTGGAGTCCTATCCCCCCGCCCATCGGGTCTGTTTCTGTTATGTCCACGGCGGATCGGAAGTGGGTCGGGTGGAATTCCCCGCTTGGTTGGCCGAGGATTCAGCCTTGCTCCAGCAAACGTTAGCCATCGTGTTAGCCCAAATTAATAAGGGGTTTGGTTATCCCATCGCCCTGGCCGAGGCCCACAACCAAGCGGTGGTGCGGGGGGGCGATCGCCGTCGTTTCTTTGCCCTGTTAGAACAGCAAATGCTGAAATCTGGCTTACAGAATGTTAGTACATCCTACAAAGAAGCCCGTAAACGGAATAGCATCGCCTGATGGGTTGTCATTGTCTCCCCAGACTGCTAGAATGACAATTCTGATCATTGCGAATCCCATTTTCCCTTACAGTTACGTATCCTAGAGAGCAACCGTGGCTAATATTAAGTCTGCCTTAAAGCGTATTCAAATTGCCGAGCGCAACCGACTCCAAAATAAAACCTACAAGTCGGCGATTAAAACCTTAATGAAGAAGACCTTCCAATCCGCCGAGGCCTATGCCAGCGAACCCAGTGATGACAACTTAGCATCAGTCAACACCAACCTCGCCGCCGCCTTCAGCAAAATTGACAAAGCGGTCAAGTGCAAAGTCATCCATAAAAACAACGCGGCCCGCAAAAAAGCCCGCCTCGCCCAAGCCATCCGCCAGGCAACCCCCGCCTCCTAGGATGGGGGACGATGGTGCCGCCCTCGGGGTGGCATGAAGGCAGCCGCCTTGGGTTAGCATTGACGCACCGCTGAAGCTGTCTGGATTAATTTATAATCCCCTGGGCTGTTTTTTGGGAAAACCATGCAATTAATTGATACCCATGTCCACATAAACTTTGATGTTTTTGCGGAGGATCTGGCGGAATTACAGTCCCGTTGGCAGTCGGCGGGGGTTGTGCAATTGGTTCATTCCTGTGTTAAACCCCAGGAGTTTGAGCAAATTCAGGCCTTGGCTGACCGGTTTCCTGAACTGTTTTTTGCTGTCGGACTCCATCCCCTGGATGCCCACCAGTGGCAAGACAACACGGCGGCTCAGATCCTCGCCTATGGGGCGGCGGATCCCCGTTTAGTGGCGATCGGGGAGATGGGGCTAGATTTTTATAAAGCGGATAACCGCGACCAACAGATCCACGTTTTCCAATCCCAATTGGCGATCGCCCAGCGGTTGCAAAAACCTGTGATTATCCACTGCCGTGATGCGGCCCCTGCCATGCGCCAAGTATTGCAGGAATTTCGTGA
Source organism: Synechocystis sp. (assembly GCA_035285105.1). Classification (GTDB taxonomy): domain Bacteria; phylum Cyanobacteriota; class Cyanobacteriia; order Cyanobacteriales; family Microcystaceae; genus Synechocystis. The sequence continues at coordinate 3,679 of JAYKHU010000177.1, read as the reverse complement.
TCAAGGCGGTACTATTGGGGGCGTGATGCATTGTTGGGGCGGTTCCCCTGAAGAAACAACCTGGTTTTTGGATCTGGGCTTCTATATCAGCTTTAGCGGCACAGTGACCTTCAAGAAAGCCGAAACCATCCAGACCAGTGCCCAATTGGTTCCCCCCGATCGCCTGCTGGTGGAGACCGATTGCCCTTTCCTCGCCCCGGTACCCAAACGGGGTAAACGGAACGAACCCGCCTACGTTCGCCATGTGGCCGAGGCGATCGCCACCCTGCGGGATGTGCCCTTAGAAACCTTGGCCGCCCAAACCACCGCCAACGCCCGTCGCTTATTCAACCTGCCGGTTCCCTGCTTCAGCTAACCTTTTTCCCGGCGCCCAGCCAAGGAACCCCCGCTCACCGACTTTTTCCGGAGACTTCTAAACGATTATGACTACCCTTGCCACCACTGTGTTGCCTGATTTAATTGAAATCCAACATGCTAGTTTCCATTGGTTTTTAGAAGAAGGTCTCATTGAAGAGTTAAACAGCTTTTCCCCGATCGCCGATTACACCGGCAAGCTGGAACTCCACTTTTTGGGCAAAGACTACAAGTTAAAACAACCCAAGTACGACGTTGACGAAGCTAAGCGGCGGGATGCCAGTTATTCCGTGCAGATGTATGTTCCCACCCGTTTGATCAACAAAGAAACTGGGGAAATCAAGGAACAAGAGGTGTTTATTGGGGACTTGCCCCTAATGACCGAACGGGGAACGTTCATTATCAATGGCGCTGAGCGGGTCATTGTGAACCAAATTGTGCGATCGCCAGGGGTTTACTACAAAAAAGAATTAGATAAAAACGGTCGTCGTACCTATTCCGCCTCTTTAATTCCCAACCGGGGGGCCTGGCTGAAGTTTGAGACCGATAAAAATGGTTTGGTGTGGGTGCGCATCGACAAAACTCGGAAACTGTCGGCCCAGGTCTTGCTAAAGGCGATCGGCTTGAGTGATAACGAGATTCTCGACTCCCTCCGCCACCCAGAATTCTTCCAAAAGACTTTGGAAAAAGAAGGCAATCCCAGTGAAGAAGAAGCCCTGGTGGAACTCTACAAAAAACTCCGTCCCGGTGAACCCCCCACCGTTAGCGGCGGTCAGCAGTTGTTGGAATCCCGTTTCTTTGACCCCAAACGCTATGACCTCGGTCGGGTCGGACGTTACAAACTCAACAAAAAATTACGCCTCAATGAGGCCGATACCACCCGGGTCTTGACCCCCCAGGATATTCTGTCGGCGATCGACTATTTGATCAACTTGGAATTTGATATCGGCACCACCGATGACATTGACCACCTGGGCAATCGTCGGGTGCGCTCCGTGGGGGAACTGCTGCAAAACCAAATTCGGGTGGGCTTAAACCGCTTAGAGCGGATCATCCGGGAACGGATGACGGTGAGTGAATCCGATGCCCTCACCCCCGCTTCCCTAGTGAACCCCAAACCCCTGGTGGCGGCGATCAAAGAGTTCTTCGGGTCATCCCAACTCTCCCAATTTATGGACCAAACCAATCCTTTGGCAGAGTTGACCCATAAACGGCGGATTTCTGCCCTAGGGCCGGGGGGCTTAACCCGGGAACGGGCCGGTTTTGCGGTGCGGGATATTCACCCCTCCCATCACGGTCGCATTTGTCCCGTGGAAACGCCGGAAGGCCCCAACGCGGGTTTGATTGGTTCCTTGGCCACCTGTGCCCGGGTTAACGATTACGGTTTTATTGAAACCCCCTACTACAAAGTTGAAAATGGTCGGGTGCGGCGGGATCTTGAGCCGGTGTACCTCACCGCCGATGAAGAAGATGATATGCGGGTGGCCCCGGGGGACATCCCCACCGACGAAGCGGGCAACATTTTAGGGGAGTCTGTTCCTATCCGTTACCGTCAGGAATTTTCCACCACCGGGCCAGAGCAGGTGGATTATGTCGCAGTGTCCCCGGTGCAAATCGTTTCCGTGGCAACATCCATGATTCCCTTCCTGGAACATGACGATGCCAACCGGGCCCTGATGGGATCGAACATGCAACGGCAGGCCGTACCGTTACTCCGTCCTGAGCGGCCGTTGGTGGGTACTGGGTTAGAAGCCCAGGCAGCTCGGGACTCTGGGATGGTGATCGTTTCCCGTACCTACGGCATTGTCACCTATGTGGATGCCACGGAAATTCGGGTACAGCCCCATCACCCCGATAACCCGGAGCAAAAAGAAGGGGAGGAAATTATTTATCCCATCCAAAAATATCAACGCTCCAACCAAGACACCTGTTTAAACCAACGTCCCTTGGTGTACATCGGGGAAGACGTGGTTCCTGGCCAAATTCTGGCCGACGGCTCCGCCACGGAAGGGGGAGAATTGGCCCTAGGACAAAACATCCTCGTCGCCTATATGCCCTGGGAAGGTTACAACTACGAAGACGCCATTTTAATTAGTGAGCGCCTGGTTTATGACGATGTTTACACCAGTATTCACATCGAAAAATTTGAAATCGAAGCCCGCCAAACCAAATTAGGCCCCGAAGAAATCACCCGGGAAATTCCTAACGTTGGGGAAGATGCCCTCCGCAACCTGGACGAAAATGGCATTATCCGCGTGGGGGCCTGGGTTGAATCCGGCGATATTCTGGTGGGTAAAGTGACCCCCAAAGGGGAAGCGGATCAACCCCCGGAAGAAAAACTGCTGCGGGCTATCTTTGGGGAAAAAGCCCGGGATGTGCGGGATAACTCCCTACGGGTTCCCAACGGTGAAAAAGGTCGCGTCGTCGATGTGCGGGAGTTCACCCGGGAAAAAGGGGACGAGTTACCCCCCGGGGCCAACATGGTGGTGCGGATCTACGTTGCCCAAAAACGCAAAATCCAAGTGGGCGATAAGATGGCGGGTCGCCACGGTAATAAGGGGATTATTTCCCGCATTTTGCCCAAGGAAGATATGCCCTATCTCCCCGATGGCCGTCCGGTGGACATTGTGCTCAATCCCCTGGGGGTTCCCTCCCGGATGAATGTGGGTCAGGTATTTGAATGTTTACTGGGCTGGGCCGGTGAAAACCTGGGAATGCGCTTTAAAATCACCCCCTTTGATGAGATGTACGGGGAAGAAGCCTCCCGGGATACCGTCCACGGGTTGTTGGAAGAAGCCACCCAACGGGCCAGCAAAGAGTGGGTGTTCAACAAAAATCACCCCGGTAAAATCCAAGTCTTCGATGGTCGCACCGGCGAACCGTTCGATCGCCCGGTAACGGTGGGTCAGGCCTATATGCTCAAACTGGTTCACCTAGTAGATGATAAAATCCATGCCCGTTCCACGGGACCCTACTCCTTGGTGACCCAACAACCCTTAGGGGGGAAAGCCCAACAAGGGGGACAACGCTTTGGGGAAATGGAAGTGTGGGCGTTGGAAGCCTACGGGGCCGCTTACATCCTGCAGGAGCTACTCACGGTTAAATCCGACGACATGCAAGGGCGTAACGAAGCCCTCAACGCCATTGTCAAAGGCAAGAGCATTCCCCGTCCCGGTACGCCGGAGTCCTTCAAGGTCTTGATGCGGGAGTTACAATCCCTCGGCTTAGACATTGCCGCCCATAAGGTGGAGCTATCGGAAAGTGGCAATAGTGCCGACGTGGAAGTGGACTTAATGGTTGATACCCAGCGCCGGGCCCCCAACCG
>JAYKHU010000176.1:0-8897 GCA_035285105.1 Synechocystis sp. | reverse complement strand
GGGAGACTGTCCACCACCATCGTTAAACAGAGCAACATCAGGTAGAGGATGGAGAATTTGAACAAGCTGCGGGCTAAATCCTTATCCAAGGGGGCCTGTTTGAGTTGCCAGGCTTTTCGCAAAAATTGTGCCCCCAACAAAATGGCGATCGCCCCATAGCCCCAATCCAGTTGATGGAGAGGATAAACCAACAGCAAACTTAAGGGGACGACTAGTAGGGTGTAGACCCAAATTTGTACGGCGGTTTTTTCTTCCCCGGCAATCACCGGCAGCATGGGGACATTCACCTGGGCATAGTCGTCCTTAATCATCAGCGCCAAGGCCCAGAAGTGGGGGGGCGTCCAGAGGAAAATCAGGGTAAATAATAACCAGGGGGTCCAGCCCAAATCTCCGGTCACGGCGGCCCATCCCACCAAGGGCGGAATGGAACCGGCAGCACCACCAATGACGATATTTTGGGCGGTGTGACGCTTGAGCCAGTGGGTATAGATCAGCATGTAAAAAACAATACCGGAGAGGGCCAAACAACCACTCAAGACATTCACAAAGGCCGCAAAAAGGGCAAAGGAAAGTAGACCTAATACCAGGGCAAAAATGAGGGCATGGCGGGGTTGAACCCGACCGGAAGGAATGGGGCGGGCCCGGGTGCGGAGCATTTCGTAGTCAATATCTTGGTCGTAAATGCAGTTCAAGGTTTGGGCCGATGCCGCTGCTAAGGTGCCGCCCAGTAACGTAATCCCGAATTTCCCCAAATCTACCCGCCCGTCGGCGGCAATCCACATGGAAGCAGCCGTGGTAATTAGCAATAGGGGAATAATTCTCGGCTTGGTTAATTGATAGTAACTTTTGAGCACCGCCGGTATGGTGTCATGGTGGCGATGAATTTTTGTGGAAGTAACCATAGAGAATCCAAGTAAAGAAGGTTGGGGGGAAAGGTTAAAAAATTGTTCTTGAATTTTAGGCGAGCCTTTCCAAACGGCATCAAAAAAAGATTAAATGTTTACGCACTAACGGGATCGCGATGATCCCGCACTGCCAAAACGGCGATCGCCAACAGGGTACTCCAGAGGCAAATCCCAACGCTGTGGTGGGCGACGGTGAGGGGTTCAATTTGGAGATGGAGTTTTAGGGTGGCAACCCCCAGGAGAATTTGACCGCAGAACAAGGCCGCCGCCACCAGTCCGAGTTGCCGCAACAGGGGATTTAACGCTGGCGTCCGTACCGTACACCACAGGGTTGCCCCTACCCCGATCGCCGTGGGGAGAATGCCCAACAAATGACTATGTAACACCTGGCACACCGGATGACCGGCGATCGCCAAACATTGGTGGGCCGCCCATTGGGAGCCGACTAAGGCACCGAGGAGGCATTGCAGATAGATAACGCCGGTGCTCACCATCGCCACCCCCCGTAAATTGCCCGCCGTTTGGTGACTTTGGTAGGGGGTTAAACAGAGGGCAATGGTCAATAGGGATCCCAGAAACGCCATGGCCGTTCCGAGGTGGGCGGTCACAATATCAAACCGCAGGAGTTCAATCACCGTTAACCCCCCCAGCAGACCTTGGACGAGAATCAATGCTAATGCTCCTAAAGATGCCCAGGGTAGCCATCGGGGTAAGGTTTGGCGAAAGCCCCAACTGAGGCCGACTAAAATTAAGGTGCTCAGACCAATCAACGCCGCATCTAAGCGGTGAAACCATTCCAAAAACACCTGTAGGTTCATCTGCTGGCTGGGAATCCATTGCCCGTAACAGAGGGGCCAATCGGGACAGGCTAACCCCGCATTCATCACCCGCGTGGCACTGCCCACCGCCATTAACAAAATTGTGGCGATCGCCAGTTTCCAAACGAGGCGACGAATCCAGACCTGAATAGAGGGGATCTGGCGAGGAATAGCAGTGGGCAGAATTGACTCAGTCATGGTTCTCGAAACAGCTTGAACAATGAATTTTTGCAACGAATCCAGTGAGCGAACACTTGCGTTACCGTCAGATTCTAGCCAAGACTGCCGGGATGGGAAAGTGCAATGGGCTACTGCAAAGGGATTCTTTAGATTGTCTTTAGATTGAGTCGTGGGGATAGGGTGTTTCCCGTTGGGGGAAATCCTGCCTTGGCTAAGCTTCCTTTTCGGGGGTTGCCGCCCCCAACCAATCCAGGCGATCGGCAAATTTGGGAATGGATTGAATTAAGGTTTGGGTGTAGGGACTTTGGGGCGTTTCAATAATCCCCTGGGCCGTATTGATCGGTTCCGCCAGTTGACCCCGATTCATCACCATAATGCGATCGCCCATGAACCGCACCACACTGAGATCGTGGGAAATAAAAATATAGGTCAGTTGCAGATCCCGTTGTAATTCCTTAAGCAAATTCAACACCTGGGCCTGCACCGACACATCCAACGCCGATACCGACTCATCGCAGATAATAAAGCGGGGATTAAGGGCCAAGGCCCGGGCAATGCAGACCCGTTGCCGTTGTCCCCCGGACAGTTCATGGGGAAAGCGATTAAACCAGGCTGGATCTAACCCCACCCGTTCTAGGAGTTCCGCTACCCGTTGCCGTTGTTCTGAAGCGGATTGCTGAGATGGGTGAATGATTAGCGGTTCTTGAATGGCCTTACCAATACTTAGACGGGGATTAAGGGAATTATACGGATTTTGGAAAATAATTTGCATTTCCCGCCTTAAACGCCGCAGGGCTTGGGATTTAGGGGGTAAAGCTAAAATATCCTGCCCATCAAATATTACTTTGCCCCCACTAACCGGGGTTAAGCGCAGCAGGGCCCGGGCCAGGGTTGATTTGCCACACCCGGATTCCCCCACCAGTCCCAAGGTTTCACCGGGGTAGACCGCAAAAGAAATATCATCCACCGCTTTAAATTGACTGGATTTGCTCCACCATCCCCCTTTGCCATAGCTCACCGTTAAATTTTCCACCTTTAATAACGGCGGCTGTTGTTGTAACTGGGCTAGGTGATCGCCTTCCTGGGCAGGGGTAATCAGGTCATAGCGGGGAGGCGCATGATCGGAGTCGAGAAAATCCGCCACGGTGGGTAGTTGACTCAACTGACGGTCTAAGCGGGGGCGACAGGCTAACAATCCTTTGGTGTAGGGATGGCGAGGCTGATAGAGAATGTCCGCTTTCAGTCCTTGCTCCACAATTTCCCCTCGATACATCACCGCTACCTGATCGGCAATTTCATTAATCACCCCTAAATCGTGGGAAATAAAAATCAGGGACATTTCCTGATGTTGCTTACACAAATCCCGCAGGAGGCGCAGAATTTCCGCCTGGACCGTCACATCCAACGCCGTAGTGGGTTCATCGGCGATCAATAAACGGGGATTAGCTGAAATGGCCATGGCAATCATCACCCGTTGCAGTTGCCCCCCCGACAATTGGTGGGGATAGCGTTGTAAAAATTGCCGTTTTCGTTGTTGTAAAAACGCCGTCAGGGCCTGGTTAACCTGACCGTTGGCCGGGGGGGATTGGGCTAAAAATTCCGCCTCTAACGCTTCATCCCTGGGTAAGACTTTCACTTCCTGCAACAGGGCGATCGCCTGCTGTTGGGCCTGTTCCTTCGTCACCGTTTGATGGAGACGAATGGCTTCCACCAGTTGAAACCCAATGGTAAACACCGGATTGAGGGAACTCATCGGCTCCTGGAAAATCATGGCGATCTTTCCCCCCCGATACCGCCGCTTTTCTGCTTCCGGCAAAGGGACAAGATTGACCGGATCAGCCTGACTTTTCGGAAAAAACGTGATTTCACTTTCCGGTTCCACCCAACCGGGTTTGGGCACTAACCCCATAATCCCCAAGGAGGTGATGGACTTCCCTGACCCCGATTCCCCCACAATGCCCAGAATTTCCCCCCGCTGTAGTTCAAAATTAACCCCTTTCACCGCTAAGGTGGTTTCTGTTGTTGTGACACTCGGAAAGGCAATTTTGAGGTTGCGTACAGCAAGGATTGGATCAGGGGTGTTCATGGAAGTAGAGGGGAAGATACCAAGAAAAAAGCCTCTCCATTATTCAATTATCAGGAGAAGCTTAACAATGATGCCAATCATTCATGACAAGGATGGTGCGCCAAAACGCGTTTCCGGGTCGGCGCAATAACCAGCTCGCCAACGGATTCGGGTACCCGTAATGGAAATCATTCAGGATCCACTGGCACAAAATCCAAATGATTAAACAGCGTCGTGACAAAGCTGAAGAGGAGAAAGGGCAAAGAAAGCACTAACACCAGTCCCACAGTTGCCAGGGCATAGATAGGACGGGTACTGCTAACCAGGGCAAGGGCTGAAGCGAGGGATAGAAAAATAACAATAAGCCAAACGATAATTTGACCATAGATGTCGCCAAAGGCCAGGGTGCAGACCATGCGATATTTGGGTAATTCTTGTTCCATAGTTGAAATAATCCTGTGATGAACTAGGGATGGAGGGCCAACCGCTTAACCTGCATGCTGGATGGATGAGCGACGGTCAAAACGGCATTAGGCCAAAATTTTAGAAGATATTTTTAGAAATGATGTTAATTTTTAAGACGCATTAACAAATTGATCCTGTTTGGAATGGAAACCATGACGTTTTTGTCCCCTGAAGCCTTGACCAAGGTTTACTTCACCGCTTCATAGTTAAGTAAGGCAACGCTGAAGGTCACCACAAATACCCCCAAAAGTTGTAGTCCATTCAGGGTTTCTTGAATGGTCAAGCCCGCCAACACCGCTGTCAAGGCGGGATTTGTAGCACCAATGATAGCGGCCCGACTCGCACCAATGAGATGAATGCCCCAATTATTCAACACATGACCGGCACAGGTGAATAACGCTGACAACAGTGACCAGAACAGTAGCGGAAACCAGGGCAACGACCCTTCTGCTGGATGCCAAAGGATTAGACTGAGAGCCGATAACAGTAATGTCATCACAAAACTGATCCAGGTGAACGGCACAGGATGCAAGTAATGCAAGGTTTTTTGGGCAAATACGGTATACCCAGCGTAGGCAAAGCCCGACGCAATCCCCGTCGCAACACCCAAGCCGACGTTGTGTCCATCCCCTTGGTAGGTGTAAGGGACAGTTAACAACGTGCCTATCAAGGTCATGGAAATCACGGTCCAACGAAATGCACTGGGAGCATCATTGAACAGTCGCCAAGCTAATAGTGCGGTAAAGATGGGATAGGTGAAAAATAGCGTAATGGCGATCCCCGTTGGAATCAGACTAATGGCAATGTAGAGTAAAACCAAATAAAGAAACATCAACACGCCGCATCCCATGGCTCCCCAAAGGGTCTGCCGTTGTTTCGGTGCTAACAGTTGGTGAATTTCGCGCCAGGTTCCCCCATAAAAATAATTGGCCATCACCGCCATTAGGGGGACAACCCAGAGCATCCGCAAGAGTAACAACAGTAGGGAATGGGCTAAGGTGGGGGGGACAAAACCGCCGACTTCCCAAATGCCAAAGAGTTGTTGTTGAGTAAAGAGAATACGGACGATGACATTCTGAAAACAAAAGAAAACCGCACTGATAAGAACGATTAATAAACCTGCCACAGGGATACTCGATTTTAGACAATAGTTTGATGGTTGACCCCTCCCCTCTGAGGGACTCGACGCTACCGGAATCAGGGGAACTGGGAAGCATCAACGTTTTCAGGGTATCACTCCCTCACTCTCCTGACTTGACCGACGTTAACGCCTTGAATTAAGGGATTAATGTTTGACTGATGTCCAGGGCCAAAAAGCGATCCACCGCTTGATACATCCAGTACAAGGGCAGTTTGGGGTCGGTGCTCATTTTTTGAAATCCTAGGGCGGTTCCTAACGCTGCATAGCTGGGATGGATGATGAGGGTGTACATATCCATCAAATTGGGAAAGTCCTGTTGCATCTGCTTTAGCGTGTGTTGGGCATCCCGTAAAAATAGCCCTTGGGCCGGGGTTTGGTAGGCAGATTCAATCATCCAACTGCGAACAAAAACCGCCCGGCAGTCCGCATCACCGGGTTGGGCCATGGTAAAGGGATCGGTCTCTGACACTTGGCTGAGGTGCAATCCCTGGCTGGGGGGCGCAAAAAACCTAATTTCCGACTCCCGCAACGTGGGGTAAAGGGCATAGAAACCAACGGGGTTTTGATTATCCTGACGGCGCAACACCCGCATTCCAGACCCATAACCGGCCGCCCAATCCCGCAAAATATTGGCGATGCGATAGGGAATGGCGTCGGCGTTGCGATTCAACCAGTTGTAATTGCTGGACAGTAAATTGGCGATCGGTACCGCATCACACCTGGGATCAAACCCATCGGGTTCGACTCCGGCCGTCAGGGTCGTAGTTTCGGCCAATAGTTCCGGTGGGGGAATAATGGCAATTTCCGTAACGTTGCCGTCAAATTGCTTGCGGATCAAATTCAGCGCCACCAACTTGTCTAGCATCATGCCAGCGGCGCGATCGCCTCCCCGGTCTTGGTTGTGATAGAACACATCGGCCGCTTCCCGACAGCTACAGTCAATCCAGGAAATGGGGGTTAAGTCTGTTAACGGTATTGGTAAAGAACGCTGCTGCTGATGGGCCTGTTTTAAACATAAATAAACCCACAGCCGCACAAAACAATCGGCTCGACGTCGCGTCACCCCCACCCGTCCCATCACTCCCTGGAGATAACGTTGGTAAATAGGACTGGGAAACCAGGCATCAAATTGGTCAAGGTCAAACCGAAAGGGTGGGTTCATGGAGAGACTAAAAGGCTTTTTTTAACCCTGCTTGCTTGAGCACTGCATTTGCTGTGTGTCTTGATTTAATCGAGCCATCAACCACAAATCGACGTTCTGTGATCGGACTATACCAAATTTCATGATCTCCCTTCCCAGTTCTTTCAAAGACGCAGTTTGCGGCGAGTAATCGTTTTTTCAGCTCTGGCGTGAAGGATTTTGTCATGAACGTTTAAGCAACAGAGATCGACTCTTCCCGTCGGGTAATGAGTTCAAAAATAATGTCCTGCTTTGCCGCCGGGGTAACGTGATGATTGGCCGCCAACAATTCAGGGATCATTTGTCTGAGTTTAAGGATTAGTTGCTCTAAAGTCGGTGACTCTGTGACAAGGCCAAGAATATCTTTGCTTTGGGCGACCCAGACTTCTGCCTCTTGATCCCAAAAGGCTTGGATTTGGTACTTGGGAATATCATGCATAGACTGTACCGTTACTGCCAATTTAGCGGGGTTAAAGAGGGGATTGATTATGGGTTTATTGTAATCGCCCTCTATGAATAACACTACCCAATGCCACAAAAAACTTCGAGTCACTTCCGTGGACTTCCTTCCCCTACACCCTGATTGGGAACACCTCGATCGCCTCATTTTCAGTGCAGGGGAACCGTTGCCATGATGGAGCTATGAATTCAATCCGGTTGTTATGTTGACGCTCTATCAAGTCAAGCCCGCTTTTCAGCGTTGTCTCCGTCCCCTGGTGCAACAGTTGGCCCGCTGGGGTCGATCGCCCAATGAAATCACCCTATCGGCGATCGCCGTTTCCGGAGGCGCGGGGTTGGCGATCGCCGTTTTTCCTGACTCCCCCTATCCCTTGTTGGCCCTGCCGGGGGTCTTACTACTGCGGATGGCGTTGAATGCCATGGACGGTTTGTTGGCCCGGGATTATGCCATGACCAGTGATGGGGGGTTTGTGCTTAATGAATTGGGGGATGTGATGGCGGATATTTGTTTGTATCTGCCCTGGGCCTTAATTCCCGGGATTAACCCCACGGGGATTGTGGCGGTGGTGATGCTGGCCCTGCTGACAGAATTTGCTGGCATCTTAACCCTAGTGTTGACCCAAACCCGCGCCTACGCTGGCCCCCTGGGCAAGAGTGATCGCGCTTTGGTGTTTGGTCTTCTGGCGTTGGGACTGGGGTTCGGTTTCCTGCCGCTGAGTCTTGTGAACGGCATTATCGTCATTCTCTGTGGTTTAGAAGTCTGGACGATCGCCAATCGCTTACGGGCAGGCCTGCAAGGAGGTGAACCATGGCGTTAACCCTACCGCTGCCGGTGTTAGTGACCCTGGGGGGACTTTACGCCCTGTTGGCATTGGCTAGCCTCATTGTCCTAGTGCTGAATCGCTGTCGCCCTGACCATGATTACCGCGAGTTAAATGCCCGGATGCGGTCTTGGTGGCTAATTTTAACCGTTTTTAGCTTGGCGTTAACCCTCAACCGTACCGTTTCCATTATCTTCTTTGCCTGCTTGAGTTTCTTGGCTCTGCGGGAATATTTATCACTCATTCCCACCCGCCTCGGCGATCGCCATGTGTTGATCTGGGCTTACATTGCCATCATCCTGCAATATTACTGGGTCTATAGCGGCTGGTATGGGATGTTTCTAATTTTCATTCCCATTTATATGTTCCTGTTTCTGCCCATGCGGATGGTGTTAATGGGCGAAACCCAGGGCTTTTTGAACGCCATTGGCACGTTGCAATGGGGCCTGATGTTAACAGTTTATACCCTTAGTCATCTTTCCTATCTGCTGATGACCTCCCCCACCACTAACCCAGGGACTGGCGGCACAGGATTGCTGCTTTACTTGGTGATTTTGACGGAAATTAACGACATTGCCCAATATTGCTGGGGCAAGCTCTGGGGGCGTCACCCGGCGGTGCCCTCCGTGAGTCCAGGGAAAACCCTTGAAGGTCTGTTGGGGGGTCTGGTCACGACGGCGATCGTGGCGGTGAGCTTAGCCCCCTGGTTAACCCCCTTCTCCCTAATTGCTGCTTTGATTTTGGGCATCTTGCTCAGCCTAACGGGGTTTATTGGCGATGTAACCATCTCTGCCCTGAAGCGGGATTTAGGCATTAAAGACAGTGGCACCCTCCTGCCGGGCCATGGGGGCATTTTAGACCGG
>JAYKHU010000175.1:0-7704 GCA_035285105.1 Synechocystis sp. | reverse complement strand
GATTTTGGGCATCTTGCTCAGCCTAACGGGGTTTATTGGCGATGTAACCATCTCTGCCCTGAAGCGGGATTTAGGCATTAAAGACAGTGGCACCCTCCTGCCGGGCCATGGGGGCATTTTAGACCGGATCGATAGCCTCACCTACACCGCCCCGATCTTTTTCCATTTCACCGTGTATTTTTACGGCGGGGGTGGGGTATGAAACGGGTTTTAAAACAAGGGGTTGTCCTCGCCACTAAACTAATTGCCCACCTACTGTTGGGATTGGAAATTCGCCATCGGGAACGCTTACCCCAAGCTGGCCCCGCCATTCTCGTCGCCAACCACAACAGCCACTTAGACGCTCTGGTGTTGATGTCCCTGTTTCCCCTGGCCATAGCCCCCCAACTACGCCCCGTAGCCAACGCCGATTATTTTCTCCACCAAAATCCCTGCCTTGCCTGGTTTGCCCGTCAGGTCTTGGACATTATCCCTGTGGTAACGGCCGACTCTGCCCAGAAATCCCCCGACCCTGGCAACCATCGCGCCTTTCTTCAGCAATGTGCCGAAGCTTTGGCCCAAGGACAAATGATTATCCTCTTTCCCGAAGGCTCCCGCGGCAAACCAGAACAGCTAAGTCCGTTGCAATGCGGCATTGCCCATCTGGCTAAACGGCATCCCGCCGTTCCCATTATTCCCATTACCCTGACTAACCTCGGCAAAGCCCTACCGAAAGGCGATCCCCTCTTAGTCCCCTTTGTGTGCGGCGGGGTCGTGGGGGAACCCTTGGTCTGGAACGGCGATAAATCTGAATTTTTGAACACTTTGACCGCTGCCTTTCAAAACTGAGCGACAGAATTTTCCTCAACTTAACTTGGAGACTTGATCATGACTCTGACGATTACTTCGACCCATTCTTTACCCACCTACGCCCAACTCACCCGCCCCTTACCCCTATGGAATCCCAAGGCTTGGTACTACGGCGCTTTTCGCTTAGCCTTACGCACAGTGGGGCAACTCTCCGCCGGGGTACGACTGGGTTACCGCTATGGCTTTGATTCCGGCGTCATGTTGGAATATGTTTACCGCAATCAACCCAGTGGGATCACGCCCTTAGGAACTCTTATTGACTGGGCTTATCTCAATTCCCAGGGCTGGCAAGGAATACGCGATCGCGCCCAATTGTTAGAAACCACCCTGGAAACGGTGTTGGCTGCCCATGTACAAACTGGTCGATCCTGTCATCTGTTAGACGTGGCCTGTGGTGGTGGCCGTTACGACCTAGAAGTGTTGCAAAAGTTTTCCTCTCAGGGAATCAGCGCCACCCTACGGGATTACAAACCGGAAAATGTGGCTCAAGCCCGACAGTTAGCTCAACAATGGGGCATTAACGTCTGCATCGAACAGGGGGATGCCTTTAGCAATGGGGATTTAAACCAAGTCCACCCCCGCCCCAATGTGATTGTGGTGTCGGGACTCCATGAAATTTTGCCCGATAACAACTTGATTGAGCACCATTTCCAACAGCTTTATCGCCTTATGGACACCCCCGGCACCCTGATTTTTACCATTCAACCCCATCATCCCCAACTGGAATTAATTGCCCGCACCCTTCCCGCCCATACTGGCCGCCCCTGGACGATGCGACTCCGACCCTGGGAATTAACCCGGCAATGGGCCCTGGCGGCTGGTTTTGTTAATCCCCAGGTACGGATGGAACGCCATGGCATTTTTGGGGTGGTCACCATGGAAAAGCCCGATCACCGTTAGACAGTAACTGTTTTAATTGCGGCGACCAGGGCCTTTATTAAATCTGCGCCCCCGCCGTTCATCCATCAGTTGGGCAAATTCTTTGCGTTGATCCGGGGTTAGAATTTTGCGACTTTCGAGCATACTGTCAAACCGCAGATCCCCGAGTTGTTGACGCAGGGCCGCAACTTGATTGTGTTTTGCGCGAATGTCACTATCACTGGCATTGCCACTCATTAAGGCGCGGAGTTCATTCTGGCGAGTCCGCAATTGGGACTGCAGACCCTCCATCTGGCTTTGATATTTTTGGCGAATTTTATTCAGGTCTTGTTTTTGTTGGGCGCTCAGGTTGAGGGATTCCATTAGGCGCTCTTGACCTTGGGGATTGAGGGCCCGTTGGGCTAGGTGCTGGGGCTGGGGAGAAGAAAAGACCGTGTCCGCAGCACTGGGTAGGGCGGCGCCCATCAGGGCAACACTTGTGAGTAGACCGACTAAGATAATATGTTTCATGGATAATACTCTCCAACGTGTAGAGGATGATAAAAGGATTGAGCAATAGGGATTAATCAGCAGAGGTATTGGCCGTTGATTGCGTCAGTTGCCACCATTCCTGGGATGGGGAAAACTCCCCCCTGCGGGCGTCTTCCGGAACGGCGATCGCCCCGCTCCAACTGTCTTCTAAAAAGGCTTCTAGTATTTCCGGTGAGGTTGGGGTCAGGGCCGTTTGGGTTTGCCAACGCCACGTTATCCCCCCCCCGATCGCCATGGCGGCCACCACCAGTCCGAGGGAGAGCCAGGGCCAACGCCGTTTCCCTGGGGAAACAATGCCCAGGGTGGGGTCAGAGCGGGGGGGCAGATGCGCAAAGAGGTGATCCTCCAGACCCGGCGCAGCGGGGGGCGTAGGGGGGTGGTAAGTCTGTAGAAATTGATGAAGTTGACGGTCTGGATCCGTTTTAGAAGACATCGTTAACCCCCTGGTGCTGTAAAAATTCCCGCATGGCCCGGCGCGCATAAAACAGCCGAGATTTGATCGTGCCGGTGGGTAAATTCAAAACGTCAGCGATCATTTTTTGGGGTAAATCCTCCAAGTCATGGAGCACCAACACTGTGCGGTGCTCAAAACTCAATGTCGCTAAACCCCGCTTGACCAAATCCTGATAGTGAAGACGCAACAGGTCTGGACTATCCTGGGGGCGAGATAACTGCAGGGACATGTCACTCTCCTCGGCTTTTTCTGCCGTGGTGCTGTGCCACTCCTGTTGACGCGATCGCCCTAATTGTTTACGGGCATCCTGGGCCACATTCCAGGTAATGCGATAAATCCAGGTGGCAAAGAAGCTTGGATTACGCAACTGAGGCAACCCTTTCCAAACCCGCAAAAAGACATCTTGGACGAGGTCATCCAAGTGGCGCTGGCCACACAGTTGGTGGAGGGTGGAACGGACTTTGGCTTGATAGCGCCGATAGAGAAGGCGAAACGCCTCTGCATTACCCTGCTGGCTTTGCAGAATGAGAGTGGCATCCCTGTCCTCGGTGGTGGATTTCACAGATGGCTTTACCAACACGACCTACCTCTGCGGTGGTTACGGGGATTTAGACCCCCCGGCGATCGCCAAGGTTCAAATTAGATTCTCACAATGCCCAATAATGCCCAAGGACACGGTCAATCCCCATGGTGCCGATTCCCCCCATCAACTGACCGACTGTTCAAAAACCACCGTCGCCAGGCCGTCGAACTCCGTACCGCAATCCAGAGTAGGAAAATAGCGATTAAGCCCCCCTGTTCCGGGGCCTTAAAAGCAAAGAAAACTAAGCCCACACACAGCAAATCTTCCCCCACCGCCACCCAAGGGGGAATCCCCCGCAGGCGAAAAAACCACCCGATCGCCACCAGCCGGAGTACCAGGGAAAATAAGGCTCCAATCAGGGCAATGAGCCAAAAGGGAATAAAAGTTAATTGCAGTAACTTTGCTACCGTTACCGCCATCATCCCCCCCACCAGGGGCGTAAACATCAGTTGCACCAGTTGCAGCACCCGTTGCCCCAACAGTTTTTTGGAGCCAAACAGTTCAAACAAAGACCAACTGGTTAGAATGGCAATCACCACCTGGGGGTTAATGGTTGCTAACAACGGCACCTGATACCAGAGTTGCCCCTGCAGTAACCCAATGATCAACAAAGGCAGCGCAATCCGCATTCCCGCCGCCGCCGATGCGGACAAGACGGCAAGTACGCCTAACAACGTGCTCATAAACGATACACTTTCACGAAAAAGGTGGCTTTCGACGGTCTAAAATTAGCTTTATTCGCTAAATTTAGCTCATTAATTCAATCCTTAGCCCCATCTTAAAGATTTCGGGAGAAAATTGCATTACCAACCACAATCCCCTTTTCTCAACGGCCTCACTTCCCCTGGGTTGCATCAACAATGCCACTGTCATTGCCAAGGGAATGATCCGAGCCTATGATCGGAATCAGCAATAATATGAAGAAACATTACAGAACACACGCAGGAAGCGATTCAGCCATGGGCATTGCGGTTCAGGTTAAACATCTCCAAAAGCAATACGGTTCCGTTGCAGCGGTTAACGACCTTTCTTTTTCAGTGCAACGGGGGGAAATTTTTGGTCTGCTGGGCCCCAATGGGGCGGGGAAAACCACGACCATACGCTGCCTCTGTACCCTCGCCAAACCGGATGGGGGGGAATTATGGGTGGATGGTATTGATGTGTTGGCCCAACCCCGTCAAGCACGCCGTCGTTTGGGATATGTGGCCCAGGAAGTGGCGATCGATAAGATTTTAACGGGACGGGAGTTATTACAGTTGCAAGCATCCCTGTATCATTTGCCCAAAAATAGCGCCCAACAACGGATTGAACAATTATTGTCAATTTTAGGGTTAGATGCCTACGCAGATCAGAAAACCGGCACCTATTCCGGTGGTTTACGCAAGCGTTTAGATTTAGCGGCGGGACTGCTCCATCAGCCAGCGGTATTAGTGCTCGATGAACCCTCCGTGGGGTTGGATATTGAAAGTCGGTTTATTCTCTGGGAATTTTTACGGCAATTACGGTCAGCGGGGACAACGGTGTTAATCACCAGCCATTACCTTGAAGAAATTGATGCCCTGGCCGATCGCCTAGCTATTATTGACCAAGGCCGGGTGATTGCGGAAGGAACCCCCTCGGACTTAAAAAATCGGGTCGGTGGCGATCGGGTAACGTTGCGGGTTGAAGAATTCACAGAAGAACAGCAGGCCAAGGAGGCCAAAACGTTGCTCAGTGCCCTGCCCTTTGTGGAAGAAGTTATTATCAACGCGGCCCAGGGCAATTCCTTAAACCTGGTGGTCAAAGCCCAAAGTAATCCCCTCAGTCAAATTGAGAAATTGTTAATCGACCATAATTTACCCATTTTTAGCCTGGCCCAGTCCCGCCCCAGCTTGGACGACGTGTACCTCGCCGCCACCGGCAAAACCCTGATGGATGCCGAACTGGCCGCCGCCAGCCAACGGGATTTAAAAGCGGAGAAAAAACAAGCCATGAAAGCCGGCTAATCCCCTCCCCCCAAGTTCGTGTTTTAGAATAACCAGTAACCTAGGCAATCCTTCGGTAATCCCATGAGTCAAACCCTTACCCCCCCCAAAATTACTGCTCTCCTGGCACCGGATTCGATCCAAACTCCAGAACCGAGTTTAATGGCAGAATTTTTCCAGGAAACCTTTGCCTTAACCAAACGCCTTTTTATCCAATTGCAACGGCGACCCTCAACCTTGGTGGCAGGAATTATTCAACCCTTTATGTGGTTGGTTTTATTTGGGGCCTTGTTTTTAAATGCGCCCCAGGGATTATTTGGTAATGATTTAAACTATGCCCAATTTCTCGCCCCTGGCATTATTGTTTTTACAGCTTTCTCTGGGGCATTAAATGCCGGTCTACCGGTGATGTTTGACCGGGAATTTGGTTTCCTGAATCGTTTACTGGTGGCCCCTTTAGCCTCCCGTTATTCCATTGTGGCGGCCTCAACGGTTTACATCATCAGTTTAAGTTTCATTCAAGCGGCGGTGATTGTAGCGGCCAGTGCTGTTTTGGGAGCAGGGTTACCTACCCTGGCGGGCTTAAGCATGATTGCGCTGATTGTATTTTTAATTGTGTTGGGGGTAACAGCCTTAAGTTTGGGCCTCGCGTTTGCGTTGCCGGGACATATTGAACTCATCGCAGTGATATTTGTCACCAATTTACCGTTATTATTCGCCAGCACGGCGTTAGCGCCCCTGACGTTCATGGCTCCCTGGCTACAGGTGGTCGCCAGTTTGAACCCATTGACCTACGCCATTGACCCCATTCGCTACCTCTATCTGAACAGTGATTGGAGTTGGGCAAGCACGGTGTTAGCAGCCCCCTGGTTCAGTTTGAATTTTGTCCAAGTGTTAGCGGTATTACTGCTCTTTGATGGCTTAGTGTTGTTATTGATTCAACCCTTACTCAAGCGTCGTTTCCTTTAGGTTTGGGCGTCACTTCGACAAGCTCAGTGTGCAATGGCTATGCCCAGTCCCTGTCTCATTTTTGTTGTTGATTATTGTTGATTTTGGAGTCTGAAAAGTTATGCGAAATTTAGCCTTACCCCGTCTCTTGGCGATCGCCGTTATGGGAACCGGACCTGTTTTAGCCTCGTTGGTGCCCGCCCAAGCCCAATATCTCCCCCCGGCTAACGAAACCCCTTTCACCGCCAATGAAGTGGATCCGACCAAGCAAGGACTAGGCAACGGGTTTGACCCCATGTCCTTAATTCACAATGCCAACCTAAGTCGGAGTCGCAATGGGGCCGATTTTGCCGATGACACCCAACGCACCTTGAACGAAGCGGCGGATCAATTTAAAAAAATGCAGCAACAACGGCTAGAGCAGATGCAACAGCCCACCACCGATCCGGCGATCGCCCCTGCTCCCGATCAATCAGTCACCCCGTGAGCATAGGGGACTGCAATGACATTAAAAATTAATCGCCTTACCTGGGGCGTATTAGGAGTAGCCATTCTCCTTGTAGGAACTGTTGCCGCGTGGGAACTCCGTCAAACCACCACCCCAGAGGTAACCACTAATGTTATCTCTGATCGCCGTCAGTTTACCTTCAGCACCGAGACCGTCCAGGCGATCGCCATTCGTCAGGGGGGACAAGTGCTCAAACTGTATCGGGGGAGTGGGGACAAGCCAAGCTGGAAAATGGATTGGCCGCAGCCGGTAGAAGTGAGTGTGCCAGCGGTGGATTTTTTACTAAACACCTTGGTCTCTAGCCAAAATGACCGCGATTTTGACATCAGCACCGAAAAATTAGCAGAATATGGCTTAACGATCCCCGCTGCCACCCTATCCATCCAACTGGTGACGGGCAAAACCCATGAGTTAGTTCTCGGGAATGCCGACTTCAAAGGGGATTCCCTCTATTCCCTCATTGATCCCGCCGCTCCGCCCACCGAAACCAGTCGAATCCACCTTGTTCCCCGATCTTTGCTAGAACTCGCCCGGCGATCGCCCCAGGATTGGCAACAGACAGAGTTACCGTAATCATGAATTATGACCGGCGATCGCCGTCTTCAGGGTCGGAATAATTCGTTCATTGAGAGGTTCATCGGCCTCTAATATCAAAACCCAGTCCCCGGTCACCTGCGCGAGGGCTTAATGTCTTGCCGCCGCAAAATCCCCCTGCTATTTAGATGAATCGGCTCTTCCAAATCAGCATTAAGATCAGATAAATTAGAGTCTAGCAATGGCAACAGACCTTTCTTTTAAATTCGCTTGTGCTGATAACGGGTCGATAGGATTCTACGGATGTTTGCTCAAAAGCGTTCATATGTTGCTCTCAACAGGTGAAAGTCTCCACCGATAGCCGTTGGGGACAATATGCTATTTTAGTAAGGCTTTTCGACTTTGTGACAGGTCAAAACCCTTCACCCTAAACTATTGACTATGGTTGAGCTTA
>JAYKHU010000174.1:0-2590 GCA_035285105.1 Synechocystis sp. | reverse complement strand
GCCAATTATTTACGCCAGCGGGATGGACAAGTCGCTAACCCGAAAAAGCCATAACCGTCTGCGTCGGTTCACCAAACTTCGCTAGAATTGTCCCGGTTGCATTGTGTCTAAATGGGGAAGGAGTGACTGTTTTGAAAATTATCCTAACTGGGGCAACGGGATTTGTGGGGCAACAACTGGTTCCCACGCTTCACCAAGCGGGTCATCAGTTAACGTTACTCGTCCGTGATCGCCCCAAAGCGGAGCGTATCTTTCCCCCCTCAGCCTTTCCCAACCTAACGGCGATCGCCTATGACGCCACCACCAGCGGCCCTTGGCAGGATCAGCTTGATGGGCAGGATGCGGTGATTAATTTAGCGGGGGAACCCATTTCCGAACGCTGGACCCCCCAATATAAACAAGCGATTTTAATCAGTCGCCAGGTCGGGACGGAAAAATTAGTGGAGGCGATCGCCAAGGCGAACCAAAAACCCCAGGTGATGATTTCTGGATCGGCGATCGGTTACTACGGCACCAGTGAAACTGAAACCTTTACTGAAACCAGTCCTGCCGGGGAAGACTTTTTAGCTGACGTCTGCCAAGCCTGGGAAGCGGCAGCGACACCGGTACAAGAATTGGGGGTCAGGCTAGTGATTTTCCGCATCGGTATTGTGCTGGGGGCCGATGGGGGAGCCTTAGGGAAAATGTTACCGCCGTTCAAACTGTTTGCCGGCGGCCCCTTAGGGAGTGGTGAACAGTGGTTTTCTTGGATTGATCGGGACGATTTAGTCCGTTTAATTGAGTTTGCGCTGACGGAAACCACAATGCAGGGGACATTTAATGCCACAGCCCCGCAACCGGTGCGGATGAAAGACTTTTGCCAAACCCTGGGGCAAGTCCTCGCCCGTCCCTCTTGGCTGCCCGTACCCGATATTGCCCTAGAACTGCTGTTGGGAGAAGCCGCTAAATTAGTCCTAGAAGGTCAACAGGTATTACCCCAAGCAATTTCTACGACCCAGTTTGAATTTCAATACCCAACCCTAGGGGCCAGCCTTAAACATAGTGTGTCGTAAAGCAAAAATTGGCTACAAGACGGTGTTAACTTCCTGAAATTAGCTAGGACGGGCAATAACATTGTTTTTTTCTGCTAACTCAATGGCCTGTTGCAAAACGAAGGGGACGTACGGTCAAAGCAACATCCCCTCAAGATCATTAATGACGGGCAACAAACCTAGCGGCGGGCAAAGCTGGGGCTTTCCGTGCGGGGTTTGGCCTTATTAACCCGGAGACTCCGTCCCATCCATTGGGCACCATCTAGGGTTTCGATCGCCACATTTTCCTCATCATCAGACGCCATTTCAACGAAGCCAAAGCCCCGAATGCGTCCAGTTTCGCGGTCAGTGGGTAAGGATACGCGTTTTACACTGCCATATTCAGTGAAAACATCGCGCAGGTCATCTTGGGTGACCTCATAAAAAAGATTGCCTACATAAATTGCCATTGTGTCGATCTCCAAAACGAAAAACAAAAACGAGAGGAAATAAGGTTATTTCGGAGACGCACGAGCAAAAATACAACGGGAAAAGACCTGTAAAATTCACAAACAAAGCTGAAACCGATACCAAAACTCTCTTATACGACCCCTCCACCTTAACATAGCCTTGGGTAATCCATCGCACAGAGTCGGCGACGGTTTTAAGCAATCCCAGTCAAATGTCACAATAACCTAAATCAATTTCCCACCCAAACCCTTACTGAACTCACTATGTCGCTTACAGATTCCACGTTACCCACCGTTGTCACCGTCCTAGGAGGGGGAGCCTGGGGATCGGCCTTAGCCGGTCTATTGATGGCGAACCATAATCAAACTCACATTTGGTCCCGTCGCGGCTCGGAAACCTTAGCCACCCTGTTGCCCGGATCGAACATTATTGTTTCAGCCGTCTCCATGAAAGGAGTTCCCTCCGTAGTTGAACAGGTCAAGGCAATCACGATTCCCCCCACCGTTATCCTCGTCACCGCCACTAAGGGGTTAGATCCCCAAACCACCGCCACCCCGTCCCAAATTTGGCAACAGGCCTTCCCCAACAATCCGGTGGTGGTTTTGTCCGGGCCCAACTTATCCAAGGAAATTGACCAGGGGCTACCCGCTGCCACGGTGGTTGCAAGCGACAATTTAGAAGCGGCCCAAAAGGTCCAAACCCTATTTGCATCGGATATTTTTCGTGTTTATACCAATGAGGACCCCCTAGGAACTGAATTGGGGGGGACCCTCAAAAATGTGATGGCGATCGCCGTTGGGGTGTGTGATGGTCTGGGATTAGGAACCAATGCTAAATCCGCCTTAATTACCCGAGCGTTACCAGAAATTACCCGCGTCGGACTCCACTTCGGTGCCCAACCCGATACCTTTTGGGGGTTAGCGGGGTTAGGGGATATGTTGGCAACCTGCTCCAGTATGCTGAGCCGTAATTATCGGGTGGGTTACGGCCTTGCCCAGGGCAAACCTCTCGACACAATTTTGACGGAGTTAGGGGGAACAGCCGAAGGGGTGAACACAGCAGATGTTCTTTTACGGATTGCTAACCGAGAACAAATCCCAGTACCGATC
>JAYKHU010000173.1:0-9080 GCA_035285105.1 Synechocystis sp. | reverse complement strand
TACCAATCATTATTGTTAACTTATCAACCCAAAATCATTAGATCGGAATCAGAAAATGAAAAGGCGTTGCAGATAGTGGAAACGTTGATGCATCGCCATGATCGCAGTCCTGAAGAAGATGAATTATATGAATTGTTGATTATGCTAATCGAGAAATTCGAGCAAGAATACTATCCAATTCCCCCTAGCGATCCGAATTCACTGTTTTTCTTTCTGTTGGAACAGCGTGGATTAACCCCTCAAACGTTTGGTAACGCATCAGGTTTTGAGACCCATGAAATCGAAGATTTGATCAATGGTGCCCTCGATACCTATCGACAACAATCTCAGCGCTTGGGGGATTTTTTTCGCGTTGAGCCCAGCTTATTTTGGGGGTAAATTGCCCCGCAAGTTCCTTAGTATTTTCAAAAATACTGTCGTTTCTGCCCTACTCAGCGGCGATGCCTTCTGCGCGGGCAGCCAGTTGAACGGCACTGGCGACGGCGGGGGAAACCCGGGGATCGAATACCGAGGGGACGATGTGTTCCCGGTCTAAATGGTGGGAACTGACCAAGGTGGCGATCGCCTTGGCGGCTTCTAGGCACATGGTATTGGTGATGGCACTGGAACGACAATCTAATGCCCCCCGGAACACCCCAGGAAAGGCTAGCACGTTATTAATTTGGTTGGGGTAGTCACTGCGACCGGTGGCGATTACCGCTGCATCCTGTTGAATCAGTTCCGGTTGAATTTCCGGGATCGGGTTGGCCATGGCAAAAACAATGGGAGCTTTGGCCATGGATTGCACCATTTCCCGCGTCACCACATTGGGGGCACTGACCCCTAAAAAGACATCAGCTCCCTCCATGGCATCAGCTAAGGTGCCGGTTTTCTCCACGGCAAATTCGGCTTTTTTTCCCGTTAACTCTGGGCGGGTTTTGGCAATAATGCCTTGGCGGTCACAGATCCAAATGGTTTTGACTCCGGCTTGTTTCAGTAATTCGGCGATCGCCAAACCGGCCGCTCCGGCCCCGTTAATGACAATGCGAATGGAGTCTAGGGATTTATGGACAATTTTGAGGGCATTAAATAACGCTGCTAGGGTGACGATCGCCGTACCGTGTTGATCATCATGGAAAACGGGGATGTTGAGTTCTTTTTTCAGCCGTGCTTCAATTTCAAAACAGCGGGGTGCGGCAATATCTTCTAAATTTACGCCGCCAAACACCGGGGCGATCGCCTTGACGGTGCGAATAATTTCTTCGGTGTCCTGGGTGGCTAAACAAATGGGGAAGGCATCAATTTGGGCAAATTCTTTGAATAACATGGCCTTACCTTCCATCACGGGCAGCGCCGCTTCTGGCCCCAGGTTACCTAACCCTAACACCGCACTACCATCGGTGACCACAGCCACCGTATTACTTTTAATCGTTAATGAATAAACCTTTTCCGGATCTTCGGCGATCGCCCGACAAATGCGCCCTACCCCCGGCGTGTAGGCCATAGCTAAATCTGATTGGGCGGTGAGGGGAATGCGACTTTCCACACTAATTTTCCCCTGGCGGTGTAACTCAAAGGTGCGATCAGACACCCGCATCAGCTTGATGTCATCTAACGCTTTGACCGCTTCCACAATTTGATCGGCGTGTTCACTACTAGACGCATTAACGGTAATTTCCCGATGGGTATGCTTGAGGGTACTTTCAATCAGGGAAATCTGACCAAAACTGCCCCCGGCATCGGCGATCGCCTGGGTCACGCGGGACAGCATTCCCGATTGGTTGGGGAGTTCCAACAGAAGATCAACACTATAGCTGGGGTTGGGGGTCAAACTAACCATGGGGATGACAACAGCGATCAAAAAGTGGGTGACAGCGTGGGGATGTTAAAACAACGTTCAGCATTCCACCCTTGATTATGCGCGATTCTTGGCCCTTTTCATGGTCGCCGCATTTCTCTGTCAAGATATGATCATCAACATTAGCTACAGTCTGGAAATGACTGGGTACTGCCCCCAATCCCGATCATGATCCCTGATCCCGCCGTTGACCTTGACCAGACCCTCGCCGATATTAACGCGATTCAAGAAGATCTGAACTACCGCAGCGCCACCGCCAGTCTTGCGGCCATGATGCAGCGATTAGACCTCAATGCCGACGAAAAAGCAGGGCTAGAAACGGAAATTGAACACCTCTGTGACATGCTGGAAAATCTCCATCAAGGGGTGGTGCAAATTGCCGCCTTTGGCTTGGTGGGACGGGGAAAGTCATCGTTGCTAAATGCGTTATTGGGGGAAACGGTATTTGCCACCGGCCCAGTCCATGGAGTTACCCAAACCCAACAATCGGCCCGATGGCAGTTAACCCCCGGAGAGTCAGGGGGACTGCCATCGGTAACACTCTCCGGTTGGGGTAAGGCCCAACTGCAACTGATTGACACCCCGGGGATCGACGAGGTGAAGGGGGAGGCCCGGGAAGCCCTGGCGATCGCCGTGGCCCAACGGGTGGATTTAATTTTGTTTGTGGTGGCGGGGGACATTTCCCAGGTGGAATTTCAGGCTCTCTCCCAACTGCGGGCCGTGGGGAAACCAATGCTGTTGGTGTTTAACAAAATTGACCAATATCCGGAGATCGATCGCCAATTAATTTACGAAAAAATCCGGGATGAACGGGTTAAGGAATTACTCTCTCCAGCGGAAATTGTCTTAGCCTCAGCTAGTCCCTTGGTGACGGAACTGCGACAAACCACGTCGGGTAAGGTAAAACGCCATCAATATCGCGGCCAACCCGATGTCAATGGGTTACGCGCTAAAATCCTTGACTTGCTACAACGGGAAGGCAAATCCCTAGTGGCGTTAAACACCCTACTTTGTGCCGATGGGTTGAATGAAAAGCTGGTGCAGCAAAAAATGCGACTCCGGGATCATCTGGCCAATCAACTGATCCAAAGGGCCGTCATGGCCAAAGCAGCGGCGATCGCCTTCAATCCGGTGACGGTGGTGGATTTATTTAGTGGGGCCGTCATTGATGTGGCCTTAATTCTCTCCCTGTCTCGGCTATATAACCTGCCCATGACCCAACCAGCGGCGATCGCCCTCTTGCAAAAGATTGGGGTCAGTATGGGGGGCATTACCGCCAGTGAATTTCTTGCTGGATTGGGGCTGAGTTCCCTGAAAGGATTACTGGGGATCACCGTTCCCCTAACTGGTGGTTTAGCCCTGGCCCCCTATGTGGCGGTGGCCCTCACCCAGGCCGGTGTGGCGGGGGTATCGACAACGGCGATCGGACAAGTGACCAAAACCTATCTCGCCAACGGCGCTGCTTGGGGGGAAACGGGTCCCCGAACCGTCGTCCAGGACATTTTAAATTCGTTAGACCACGCTTCGATCATGGCCCGCATTAAACACGAGTTACGAGGAAAACTAATTTAGGACGCAGGTTCCATTTCTGTCTTGAAATCGGGAACTTGCTCTAGCAATGCCGTAAACGTCACCGTCGATCCCAGCCCTTCCCCCATGCTAAAAAAGGCTACTTTGCCCCCCATGGCGGTGACTAATTTCTGGGCAATCACTAAACCAAGGCCTGTACCACCATAGTTGTGGGTCTGGGACTCATTGATTTGTACGAATTTCGTGAAGAGTTTGGATTGCTGCTCCGGGGAAACGCCGATGCCGGTGTCGGAAACACTGACCTTTACTAACCCCGGTTTTTCGTGTTCTTGCCAAATCACTGGGCGGAGAATCACCTCCACCGTGAGGGTAATATGCCCTTCATGGGTAAACTTCAACGCATTCCCCACGATATTCAATAAAATTTGCAACAACCACCGATGATTCCCATAAATCTGGAGGGAAGACTGAATTTCCGGTAGATTGAGGGAAAAAGTCAGTCCTTTCGCTTGCACCTGGGGCAGGGCGAAACTTTCCACCGCGCGCACAACCTCTAGGAAGTTGACGGATTCCAACTCAACATCAATATTCCCCGCCTCAATTTTGGCTAGGTCGAGAATATCATTGATTAAATTTAACAGTAGTAAGGCGGACTGATAGGCCTCTTCAATGAATTCTTGCCTTTCCGCGTCGGAATCCGCCATATCGTCCAAAATCAGCCGCAGGAAACCGATGATCCCATTGAGGGGGGTACGCAGTTCGTGGGTGGTACTGGCTAAGAATTCGCTTTTAAGCCGGGAAGCCTCTTCCGCAGCCTGTTTGGCGTGGTTCAATTCCCGATAGAGGGTGGCATGGGCGATCGCCGTTCCCGTTTGTTCCGCCACTTCCTGCAGTAAGAAATAGGTTTCTGCGGGCCAGGGGGAGGATGGGGGCTGAATTTGTTGGAGACAGAGATAACCGTTGGCCTGATTCTGATAAACGGTGGGAAACACCCAGAGCAGGGCTAAATCCTCCCCTTGAAAGTGAATATCTTGCAACATCAAGGGTTGGTTCAGGTCAAACAGTGATTGCCAGGGGGCATTGACCCCGGGTTGGATGGCGTTGGTAAAGGGGGCCACCGTGGGCTGACAAAATTCAGCTTGAATTTCCAACTGTTGGGTCTGGGCATCAAGGGTGAGCAACAGGCAACGACTCACCGACAATGCCATGCCGATGCCTTCCACTGCTTCTTGCCAAATACTGGGCAAATGTAAACTGTTACGACGGATCCGACGGGCGATCGCCGTTAATTGGGGAATACCGAGAGGCTGCTGCGAATTGAGCGAGGAGAACTCTTGGTTTTGTTCTATCAAATCGCTCTGCTGTCCCATCTTTAAAAAATTAGTAACGCTAGTGCAAAGGCGTAGAGGATTGAATCTAAATCGAGGCGGTCAAAAAATAGTTACTCCCGGGCAAGGGGTTGAGGGGGTTGGGGATGACTAACCGTGACCATGGGGCCGTGTTAATCGTTCCACTCTCCCCGGGGGGGAACCGGCGGATTACGGCGCAGTGTTCGGGTGAGTTCGTCGTCACGATCTTTTTCCCCCCGTAACCACTGTTTAATGGCTGTTTCAATAATACGACTGGGATCGTTCGTGAGATGTTGCAGTTGGTCTAACAAGTTGGAGTCAAGCTGGATGGAAACTTCGACTTTTTCGGCATCCCGTGGGGTAGAAACAATCTTTTCGTTCATGGTATTAGACACTGCGGCTTTAGATAAATATAGTATCGCATCACTTTCAGGCATAGTCGATATAATGATGTAATTTGGGTAAAGCTTCTTACTTCACTCACATTCACACTGTCCGCTGGAGTTTTTCTTTTCTTCTATCCTGGGGAGATGCCCCTGCCTCCAGTACTCCCACTGCATCGGATACACGTCAGCCCAGCAATGCCATCATGTTAGACGCCGTCATTATTCTATTATTTGTTTTCACCTTTGCGGGGGTCGGGTTTGACAGTATCGACTTACTGCCCGACTCGGTTCGGGCGCAAATCTCCAATGTGGAAGCCCTCCGCTGGCTAGTGGCGGGTTTCATGTCTGTGATTGGTTTGGCGATCGGTTTAGTGGGCCAAACCACCTATCGACGCTTGGAAAAACAAATCCGTCAAACGCCGATTGAAACCATACTCACTAGGGCAGTGGGGTTAGTGATTGGATTGCTCATTGCCAATTTAATGTTGGCACCGATCTTTTTACTCCCCATTCCCGGGGAATTTTCCTTCCTTAAGCCGACGTTAGCAATTTTTGGCAGTATTATTTTTGCCTTTCTGGGGATCAGTTTGGCAGACACCCACGGACGCACGTTTTTACGCTTGATTAATCCCAACAGTCTCGAAACCATGCTGTTGGCGGAGGGAACCCTCAAGCCCATTGCCCCCAAAATTTTAGACACTAGCTGCATTATTGATGGTCGCATTGAGCCGCTATTGGCCACAGGATTTATTGAAGGACAA
Organism: Synechocystis sp.; assembly: GCA_035285105.1. GTDB lineage: Bacteria > Cyanobacteriota > Cyanobacteriia > Cyanobacteriales > Microcystaceae > Synechocystis. The sequence continues at coordinate 3,217 of JAYKHU010000173.1, read as the reverse complement.
GTCTTAGTCCCCCAATTTGTGCTGGGAGAACTCCAACAATTAGCCGATGCCAGCAATGATCAAAAACGGATTCGGGGACGGCGGGGGCTGGATATTTTGCAGAGTATTCAGGATACGTTTCCAGAGCGCATTGTGATTCATTCCGCCGATTATGAGGATATTGCCACCGTTGACGCCAAACTTGTCCATTTAGCCCAGGAAATTAATGGCACCCTATTAACCAACGATTACAACCTCAGTAAGGTCGCCAATTTACAAAAAGTAGACATTCTCAACGTCAATGATCTGTCCCAGGCTGTGCGGCCCATTTATCTCCCCGGTGATCCCCTGGAACTGAAAATCATTAAGCAAGGCAAAGAACCGTCCCAGGGCATTGGTTACTTAGAAGACGGCACCATGGTGGTGGTGGAAGATGGGAAGGATTCCGTGGGCACAGAAGTGCGGGTCATTGTGACATCGGCGCTCCAAACTTCGGCGGGGCGGATGATTTTTGCCAAACCGCCTTCGGTATTAGCGTCCTAAGCTCAAGGAAAAATCACGAAAAAGATCGAGCAAGACCCCCGCCACCCCCGATAATGGGAGTGATTTGTTGCAATAGGGTATCAAGCAGTTGTGAAACCCCGTTCTTTTTTTCTGGCATTGTTGGTGATGGTATTACTCTTCCTCGGGCTAACCACCTGGGGGGTGACGATCGCCTGGGCCCGGAGTCCCTTATCGTTGGCTAAAGGGGGTGTGGATCGCGTTCCAGTGACGGCGGCCCTAATTCCGGGGCAGTCTCCCATTATGGTGTCGCTGTTGGTGAATCCCGATCGCCTGGAAGCCTTTACCCAATTGGCCGTCAACCCCAATCGCCGACGGCGATCGCACCAAGAATTGCAGGATTTGGAACACAGCTTGTTGGCCAAGACAGGTCTGGACTATCGCCGGGAAGTCAAGCCCTGGTTAGGGGAGGAAGTGAGCCTGGCGGTAACAGAGTTAGATTATGACCAAGATCCCAGTAATGGAGCCCAGCCTGGATATTTACTCGTTGTCCACAGCAAAGATCCCGAACTGAGCCGGGAATTTCTGCAACTGTCCTACTCTACTGCGGCGATCGCCGGCAATACCGATTTAGTATTTGATCAATACCAAGGGGTCAAAATTACCTACAAACGGCCCCTCCGCCCCGTGGGAAATAGTAATTTGCTCGCCAGTGCAGTGGTCGGTAACTATGTCATTTTTGCGAACCATCCCCGGGTTTTGCGCCAATCCCTCAACAGTTTGCAAGCGCCGTCCCTCAGTTTGACCCGCCAGGACGCCTACCAATCCGCCTTGGCCAGTTTCACCAGCCCGCGACTGGCATTGCTTTACGCCAATTTTCCAGCCCTATCGGCCTGGCTAAGCCAACAATCCCGCCCTGAAGTGGGGGCGATCGATCAGACCTTAACCATTGCCCTTTCCCTACAAGCCCAGGGACTGGTGGCCCGCACCGCCTTCACCGGGTTACATTCGGCCCCTACCCCCATCCCTCAATCGGAAAATCCCCCCTCCTCCTCCCTAGTTCCCTTGCCGGTGGAGAGTGGTCTTGTCATTAGCGGCGACAATTTAGCCCAACAGTGGCAACGCCTTCAAACCGGCTTAGCTCCCCAAAGTCCCTTGCAGCAGGGGGTGAGTCGATGGCTCCAGGATTGGCAACGTCCGTTGGGGTTAGATTTGGCCAAGGATATTTTTGCCTGGGTAACCGATGACTATCAATTAATCCTGATCCCCCAGGGGGCTTCCCCGGCAACGGATTGGGTTTTTGTGACCCGTAACAGCGATCCTGCCGTCACCCAAGCCGCCCTCGATCGCCTTGATCACCTGGCGATCGCCCAGGGTTATCAAGTGTCAGCTTTTACGTTAGGGGATCAGCCGGTCACAGCTTGGACTAGCCTCAAACCCTTTGCCAACAACCAAGTCACCAGTTTACAAACCGACGTGCGGGGCGTTCATTATCAAAATAAAGAGACAGTGATTTTAGCCAGTTCCCTTGAAGCCCTGTCTGCTGTCCTAGCCAAGAATCCCCCGGCAACCTTGGCCGACTCCCCCCCATTTGCCCAAGCGATAACCACCCTACCGGCGGGGCAGTATCTATATTTAGATTGGCAGCGGAGCGAACCGTTTTTGGTGAAGCAACTGCCCGTGTTACGGGTGTTGGAATTGTCCCTCAAACCGTTGTTTAAAAATTTACGTTCCCTCACCATTCATGCCGACGGCGGCACCTCTACCCTGCAAAATGGCATGATTTACTTCAATTTAGGCGTTTCTCAAACATCATAATCCCGACTCCCTACTATGACCCGTGCCAAATTATTACAACCTGACCTGGTGTTGGGAAAAACCATCGTCGATCTCTCCGTGACGATCCTCGATCGCCATCAACTACGGGGTTTGGTGTTAGACGTTGATGAAACCCTGGTGCCGTTTAAAGGGAACGCCGTTTCGACGGAACTGCGGCAGTGGATTGGCCAAGTACGCCCCCGGATGCCCATTTGGTTGGTGAGTAATAACTTCAGTGAAGCGCGCATCGGGGGGATCGCCCAGGATTTAGACCTCCCCTTCTTATTTGGCGCGGCCAAGCCCTCCCGCCGCAAACTCCGCCAGGCGATCGCCGAAATGCAATTACCGGTGGCCTCCGTCGCCATGGTGGGCGATCGCCTGTTTACCGACGTGTTAGCGGGAAATCGTCTAGGTATGTTTACGGTGTTGGTTGAGCCAATGGTCTTACCGGGGCAAACGCCCCATCCCTGGTCTATTCGGAATATTGAGGTCTGGATTTCCCAAAAATTAGGGGTGACCCTTAACCATTCTTAACCTCAATTTACAAAACGCATTATAAAAACACGCAATGAAATATAAAAAGAATCTTAAGGATTCTGTCTTTTCGGAAATCTTCAGAGCATAATAATCTCATGAGATTAATAAAGGGTCGCCCTTATAAAAGACCCTAACCATAATAAACAACTGGGGATCAAGCCTTTAAGGTTTGGTCCCTAAATATTGGGAGTAGGTGCCCGGGGTCCACTCGGGCAATATTTTTCCCGTTGCCTCATCATGCATTGGCAACATAATCATCGCGTTTGTTCATATTTCGTTACAAAACTTGGTGTAATGAAACCCTCTGTACAGAGGACGGGGATCAGGGTGGCGATCGTCCCAGAAAGCGTTACCCTGAAATCAAATTCAATGTCTTTATTTC
>JAYKHU010000172.1:0-11541 GCA_035285105.1 Synechocystis sp. | reverse complement strand
ACCCTAACCCTCTCCAACTTAATGGATTGGTATTTGAGAACAATTTTTCTGAGTGGACTCCGCTGGCAGCTGATGTGATCGAAGGCGTTAACCAAGTCCTCTGGGAAGAAGTTGCTACCGACGCGCTTTGGACTTGGAATACTAACGATGTCTGGAGTTTCGAGGGTGTATCTGGTCCGGTTGCACCCGGGACTCCCGAATATCAAGCTCTGCTTGATGCTTTTGGTGTTGATGCCAGTGCATTAGGTTAATTCTGACCCCTAGACCTCCTTGCTACTCGCAGGGAGGTTTTTTCTTTTTTCACCGCTGAAAGCTGATCCGTAAAAAAATATAAAAACCTTCCTTTTTCGTCAACAAAAATCTTTAATATTCAAACAATTAGGGGGGTTAACCATAGTCCCCCCTCAGAAATTAACTGTTATGAAAATTCTATTCCTGCAACAGGTAGCGTTTTGTGTTCCCCTCACGGTGGTGGCACTGATGGGTCAAGTCTCTCTGGTCCTGGCGATGGAGGATACATTGTGGGGGAACGCATCAGGACGGGAGCTAATGGCTCAGTCTGAGGAAGATAATTTTGCCATTCTTGAGTCAATCATTTTGACAGACAATGGAATCATTCTGATTGTTGATGGTCAGGAAATGGGGGCATCACTCAATTTAGACACCGACAAAAATCGTCTCTTTGTAGTGCTCCAAGGGACAAAGTTAGCCACCTCAATTCCCATTAAAGAAGAGGTTACGGAGCCTATGGCTGGATTGTTGAAACGTCGTTTACGCATCAAGCAGTTGGAACGGGGTCTGGTAGAAGTGAGCCTTAATGCCCCGGCAGAGGCGTGGGCGATGTCTAGTCATAGTCAAGGTTTATTTGTTGGCTCCACGGCGATCGCCGAAGCCGATCTTGAGGCGATCGCTGAAATTCCGGAGGTTGTTGAGCCTATTAGCATGGATGATGATTCCTCAACACCTGCTGGGACATCATCTTCCTGGCCGACGACTGACGTCGTTGAGGCGGAGTCCCCCCAGGATGAAGTGATTAGTCGCAATACGGATCCTGCTAGACTCCGTGACGATCTGAGGGTTGATCCCGTTCAAATCGTTACTCGCCCCCAGACTGTTTATGCGCCGGGTACGTCCGCCGGTATTCCCTCGGCCTTTGGGGCAAGTTGGGGGGATTTTTATATTGCTGCGGCAGCGGCTACCGCTGACAATGTCCGCAATGAGGTTGATGGCGGTATCGCTGCGGGGTTTGGTCTAGGGGATAGTCGCAAGTTTCTCGGGTTAGAGTTTAACTATAACAACCTGAGTATTAGAGACTTTGGTGCTAACGGCTCTTTTGATGCCAAAGTTCATCGTATTGTTTACGCATCTAGTGATACCCAGATCGCGGCGGCGGTGGGTTGGAATAACTTCACTAACTATGGTAGTGACCCGGCAGGGACATCATCCAGCGTCTATGGAATGGTCAACGCCTATCACTTTTTGAGCGATAATCCTGACAACCGGCTGCCCATTAACCTATCTTTAGGGGTAGGTGGGGCGCCTTTCTATGCAAAATCAGACGTTGGTGTTATTGCCGGTGCAGGGATGCAAGTTCATCCCAATATTGGGGTCAGTGCTGCGTGGAGTGGACTGGGGTTCAACCTGGCAGCGTCCTACTTGCCCGTGCGAACATTACCGTTAACCTTGAATGTTATTTACGGAGATGTCTTTAACAATACCGATGGTGGATCTGTTCTTGCTATTGGGGTTAGTTATGGCTTTGATTTTACTCCTAACTTCTAGATTTTCGTGGTTTTAGATTGATTTACAACCCATTGTGTAACAGCAGTGTTTTCCAGTTGATCGTCAAAACTCAGTGAATTGTTGTTGATATTATCAAATTAAATAGTGGGGTCTTTCTGATGAAATCCTTAGTATTACTTAGAGTCCTTGCGGTTGCAGGGTGTGTGTATGGAATATTACCTGTGATGCCAAGTTTCGCGGGTTCTGTCCCGGTGGGGGCATCCAGTGGTGTTACGTTACCCACCACTGTTCAACCTTCAATCACGCCTCCCCCACCGGTTGTCACACCACCACCGGTTGTCACACCCCCACCGGTTGTCACACCACCACCGGTTGTTACGCCCCCGCCAGTTGTTACATCACCGCCGGTTGTTACGCCCCCACCAGTTGTTACAACTCCCCCCGCTCCCACGACACCGCCAGTTACAACGCCGACGGTCACAGCTCCCACGACACCGATAGTTACAACACCGACGGTTACGGCTCCCGCAACACCGACAGTTACAACACCGACGGTTACGGCTCCCGCAAATACTTCTCCCACACCGGCGAACCCAGTCGCTCCACCAGCGGCAAGTCCCCCCGCGAATAGCGCACCGGTTTTGGTTGTTACCCCTGCGACCCAGGCCACACTCAATCAAACAGCAACCCAAACCTTTACCAACTTGAGGGTGACAACGCCGACGGTGGCTAACACCTTTGTTTCGCCAACCCCATTGAATCTGGCTACCCCTGTTAGCGGTATTACCATCGCCCCTCGTTCGTCTTCGGTGGGGGGAGGGGAAAGTCGTCCCATCAATACGCCGGTGCAGGCCGGTTCTACGGCGGCAGCATTGGTGGCTTCAGGAAATGGTGTTAGTCTCTCCAGTGATTCGGTGACAGTCACCATTCCCCCCGTTAGCTCGGCGGCCGATAGTCAACGGGTTTCGACGACGGCTTCCGTCTCTACGGCCAATATTCCAACGTTAGAGTTGCCACTGTCTGGCACGAGCGCACAGGTTAGTAACGCGGCGGCATTTGTGGCGATCGCCGCTTCGGCCAATTTTTCCCAGGCCCAAATTGAAACCGGAACGAGTATTGCCCTCACCGGAGCGAACTACGCGCAAGTGGCTACTCTGATAGACAGCATTTCTGAATTAATGGTTGTGAGCGCTAGCGACTCGCTTAATTCAACAGTGGGTGAGGCCCCTGGGCAAGTCCTGGTGGCTAGTGCATTGACCAATCAACCCAGCTTTGAGGGCACCCTCCTTGCTCAGTCAAAAAACGCTGACCCGACGGAGAACATCACCATTAACCCAAGCCGTTTAAACATCGCCATTATGGCGTTCAATCAGATTATTGATAGTAGTGACGACGCCACGATCATCGCCTTATCAAAAAACTCAGACTTTCTCGCAATTGCTAGTCTGCTGAAACAGTTGCGGATGTCACTCTAGGGAAGCCCTAGATGAGGAACGGTGGGCAAACTGTGCTTTCTGTAACATCTAGGGAGAACTGGACGCGGTTAACTAGGGGAGGCTCGCTCAACGCAGCCTAAGTTAACCGCCATTTTTTGTCTTCTTCTCCCCAATCATTGTGTCAGCACTTCTCGAAGGAATTTTCAACGGCTTAAGTACCAGTTCGGTTCTGCTCATCGCCGCCCTAGGCTTGGCGATTGTTTTTGGCCTCATGGGGGTCATTAATCTTGCCCACGGTGAGTTAATGATGCTAGGGGCCTACAGCACCTATGTTGTCCAGAATTTATTCAAAACCTTTGGTGATCCTTGGTTTGATTTTTACATTCTGGCGGCTTTACCCGTGGCCTTTATCGTGGCGGCGATCGCCGGTGTGATTTTGGAGCGGCAGGTAATTCGTTATCTTTATGGACGACCGTTGGAAACCCTGCTGGCTACCTGGGGGGTAAGTTTAATTCTGCAACAGTTTGTCCGTAGCGTGAACTGGGTAATGGTGGCGGCGATCGCCGTGTTTGTCCTACTCTATTTCGGGGGAATGTGGTTAATCCAACGGACCCAAGCGGGACGACCCTGGTTAGGGAAAGCGCGGTTGATTTTATTGCCCCTCGGGGCGGCGATCGCCGGAATAACCGGGTTTGCTATTTTTCAGGCCCAATCAGACTTTTGGAATCGGCCCTGGTTCAGTGCCCGTAATGTGAATGTGACTGCACCCAGTTGGTTGCGGGGGGGGCTGCCGGTGGGGACATTTCAGCTTCCCTACACCCGCTTATTTATCATTGGCTTAACGCTCTTGTGTCTGCTGGCAGTGTATTTGATTTTTTACCGGTCTAATTGGGGTCTACGGATTCGGGCCGTTACTCAAAACCGCAGTATGAGTGCCTGTTTAGGGATTCCCACCGGGCAGGTGGATGCGTTGACCTTTGCCTTGGGATCGGGGCTGGCGGGGATTGCTGGCTGTGCCATTAGTTTCCTCGGTGCGGTGGGCCCCAATATGGGTCAGGACTACATCGTCAATACCTTTATGGTGGTGGTTGTCGGTGGGGTTGGTAATTTATTAGGGAGCATTATTGCTGCAGCGGCGATCGGTATTTCCAGCGACTTGATCGGCAGCGGCACCTTTATCCGCCTGTTTCCCCCGGAAGGCTTTTTGCAACCGCTCTATGATTTCTTCACCTTTTTTGCCACCACCAGTATGGCGCGGGTATTAGTGTTTGCCCTGATTATTCTCTTTCTACAAATCAAGCCCGCAGGGATGTTTCCCCCCAAAGGTCGCACGGCGGAATTATAGCTGCCGTCCCAGGGAGTCCTGCTATTGGCCACCCTTGGCCAGCTTAAGGTGTCTGCTTAGCTGAATGGGGATAGGCAAACCCCAAGCATTCTATCTTTCTTATTTCGCCTAACCATTGCCCATTATTTAGCCCTTATCCATGGAAAAAGTCTCTCCCCAAACCAGTTCTCCCCTCTCCAAACTGCTGAAATGGTTAGGGTGGGGGGACTATGCCTTATTCGGTGCTGTGGTGGTTTTTGCCCTCATCCCGGCGATTATTGGCCTTTTATCCCTTTCGGATTGGGTGGTGAGCGAATGGTTGCTGACCAATATGCCATTTTTGCGGTTGCGGTTGATGGGACGGTTTATTTCCCTGGCGATCGTGGCCTTGGGCATTGACCTGATTTGGGGCTATACCGGCTTATTAAGTCTGGGGCATGGTATTTTCTTTGCTCTGGGGGGATACGCCCTGGCCATGTATCTGAATTTACAACTCCCAGAGGGGCAAACACTGCCGGAATTTTTTACCCTCTATGGGGTGGAACAATTACCGTGGCTCTGGCAACCCTTTCACACCCTGCCGGTGACCTTTTTGGCCATGCTACTAGTGCCGGGGGTGATCGCCGGTTTACTTGGGTATTTGATTTTTCGGAATCGCATCAAAGGGGTTTATTTTTCGATTTTGACCCAAGCTGCGTTGTTGGTGTTCTATAACTTTTTTAACGGACAACAGAAGCTCATTAACGGCACCAACGGCTTGAAAACCGATACCCAAACCTTTTTTGGGCAATTAGCCAGTTCTGATAACGTCCAGTTGCTGTTTTATGAATTCAGCGTATTGGCATTGCTATTAGTCTATCTTCTCTGCCGTTGGCTCACCAGTGGTCGCTTCGGACGGTTATTGGTGGCGATTCGGGATGATGAGACCCGGGTTAGATTCACCGGCTACGATCCCACTGGCTTTAAAGTTTTGGTGTTTGCCATCTCCGGGGCGATCGCTGGTTTATCGGGGGGATTATATACGGTACAAACCGGCATTATCACCCCCAGTATTATGGATGTAGCGTTTTCCATTGAAATGGTGATTTGGGTCGCCGTGGGGGGGCGGGCTACCCTGGTGGGGGCGGTACTGGGAACCCTGCTAGTCCGCCTTGGCCAGAGTAGCCTGAGCGAGCAATTCCCGGCGGTTTGGCTCTTTTTCCAAGGGGCACTGTTTTTAATTGTGGTGACGGTGCTCCCCAACGGCATTGTGGGGTGGTGGCAACAACAGGGCTGGCCCCTGATCAGCAATTTAGGGCGGGGTAAACCGAAATTGGCGACGTTTCCTAGCCTAGAGGAAGATCCCCTAGTACAACAGGAACGGGAACAATTTAGTGGCGTTAGTTCAGAGGCGGAGGAAGAAGCGCAATAAGGGGTTGTTTTGGATTTTAGCGTTATCTTTCGGGATCATTCCTGAAGTTTGCCGAAAATATGTAAATCGAAACGACGGGACAGTTCCGCACACACTTTAATCCCCCGAATACTATTGCCCCGCTCATCTAGGGGGGGCGAAAAAACAGCGATTCCCATGCGCCCCGGCACCACACCGATAATCCCTCCACTGACGCCACTTTTCGCTGGAAAGCCGATTTGATAGACCCATTCCCCGGCAAAATCGTACATCCCACAGGTGTACATCACGCTCAGCAAATCCCGCACATAGTCGGGGGAAATGGCGGTTTCTTGGGTGATGGGATTGACCCCGTTGTTCGCCAACGTTGCCCCCATCATGGCCAAATCACGGCAATCTAATAACACAGAACATTGTTGCAAATACAGATCGAGAATTTGGCTAATGTCCCCAGAGATCATGCCAAAGTTCCTTAAAAGATAGGCGATCGCCCAGTTTCGATCACCATTCATGCGTTCGGAGATGAACGTTGGGGTATCCACAAACACCGGATGACCGATGTAGCGGCGATAAAGATTCAGCAATCGCTTGAGGCGATGGGCCGGGCTTGTCCCTTTCAACAGACTCGTAACGGCGATCGCCCCGGCATTGACCATGGGATTGTAGGGTCGTTTTGATTGGCTTTCCACACGAATAATCGAATCATAGGCGGTGCCGGTGGGTTCCACGTCAACCCGTTCCAGCACTTCCTCCCGCCCCCAGTCCTCTAACGCCAGACCATAGGCAAACACCTTGGATATGGATTGGATCAAAAATGGTAAATGGCAAGTGCCGACCGAATAGGTATGACCAGACATAGAAGTAACGGCAATGCCAAAAGACTCCCGATCTGCTGCGGCCCAATCCGGTTCACTGCTGTAAATCCGCCCCTCCCGGCAGGGGAGATATTTTTGGTAAAGCATCTCCAGATAAGGCATCCATTGTTGGGGATCAATGGGGTCTACAGGCGTCTCCTGGTGATGCTCGAAGTAAGATGACACCGTCAGGTTAGCAGGCTGTTTTAGCTGCTCTTTCCGAAAAAGATGGAGGTCAAACTGTGTTGAGAGTGCCTCAAACACCTTTACCCCCCGCCAGCTTTTTTTCTGTGACCCTAACGGTGGGGAAAACACGGCGACTCCCATCTGTTGCGGAACCACCCCGATAATGGCCCCCGCTAAACCACTTTTGGCAGGGATGCCCACTTTGTAGGCCCACTGCCCAGAAAACTCATACAACCCACAGGTGTACATAATGCTCAGCAGATCCTGAACGTAACAAGCCGCCAACGCCCGTTCCCCCGTCACCGGATTGAGTCCCCCATTGGCAATGGTGGCGGCAATCATCGCTAAATCCTGACAGGTGACCAAAAGGGAACACTGCTGAAAATAAAGGTCTAAAATGTCGGACATATTGCCTTGGATTAAACCGAAGTTCAACATCATGTGGGCCAAGGCCCGAATGAGGTGATCATGCTCTTTCTTCGATTGATAGGCAGCGGCGTTTACCGTAATGTCCCGCCCTGTGTAGGCACGGAGCCGCTGTAACAGACGCTGGGAGCGTTCTGCTAAACTGTGCCCTTTAATCAAACTGGTGGCCACAATCGCGCCAGCATTCACTAAGGGATTAAATTGTCGTCGGAAAACTTCTTCAGACTCAATCAGAGAATTAAACGGATCCCCTGTTGGTTCTACTCCAATTTGACTAAGCACCCGCTCTCTTCCCCAATCCTCCAAAATCAATCCATAGACTAAGGGTTTAGCAATGGATTGAATGGTAAAGGGTTGGCGGCTATCTCCAAAATGAATCTGTTGTCCCTTAACATTAATGGCGCTGATCCCAAACCAATGGGGATTTGCTTTCGCTAATTCTGGAAAATCCGTCGCCACCGTCCCTTGATGACAAGGGTGATATTGGCGATGTAGTTGTTCCAAAAACGTGGTTAAAACGTCAAAATTGACCAATGGTGACAGACCCTAGCGACGGCAATCAATGTAAAACTCCGCCCCAACGACCGACGACATGGGCCGCGTCGGGGTGAGGAAAATAGTCTTGGAAAAGACGGTAATAGAGTAATTCCTCTGGGCTATTAACCACCGTTCCCTGGCGCTGGACCTCCACCAACGTATGGGGGGCAACGGTGGCCTCGGCATGTGCTTCTAAAACACCGGAAGAGCCACAGCCCTGAGCAAATTCCAGCTTGTCCCGCCAGACAATTTCCGGAGGTAATAAATCCTCAAAGGCTTTGCGGAGTAACCATTTTTCAATGCCAAAAGTTGAATGGAGCTTGAGCTGGGGATCAATACTGAGGCAGAGTTCAATGAATTCAATATCTAGAAAGGGGACTCGTCCTTCCAAGCTATGGGCCATGGTCATGCGATCCACCCGTTGGAGGTTGAGATTATGTAAGCCCTGTAGAATCGCCACGGATTCTTGCTGTAGAGCGTGGGGGTCATCATAGTCGCTCAAATAACTGTAGCCCGCAAATAGTTCGTCTGCCCCTTCCCCCGTTAACACCACCTTGACATGCTGACGGGCTAAACGAGAAACAAAATAGCAGGGAATAGCGCTACGCACTAACGCCGGGTCATAGGATTCAAGGTAATAGATTACCTCTGGTAACACGGCCTGCATTTCCGCTTCGGAATAGACATATTCATGGTGAATGGTGCCTAAATGGTCAGCAACTTGACGGGCGGCTTTGAGATCGGGGGAGTGGGGCAGTCCCACAGAGAAAGAATGTAACTGGGCAACGCGGGGTTTCATCAAAGCCGCAATAACGCTGGAATCCAATCCCCCGCTCAGGAATACACCAACGGGCACATCAGACATTAAGCGTTTTTGGACGCTCCGGGTTAAAGTTTGCCGAATGGCGGTTAGGATGGCGTCTAAATCCTGTTGAAATGAGTCAATATGGGGCAACTGATAGTAGGATACATAGCCGGCTTGGGGATGGTAATAATGGCTCTGGGGAAATGCTTCGATCTGCTCCGCCACATTGACCAACGTTTTTAACTCCGACGCAAAGAAGGTGTGGTTCCCCCTTGTCCCCCGGTACAAAGGTTTGACACCAATACGGTCACGGCCAGCCAGCCAGTCTTGCCCGTCACTCACAACAAAACTAAACATTCCATCAAGGTATTGGCCGAGGTTTGTCCCAAATGACTCAAAGAGGGGCAGCAGAATTTCGCTGTCTGCGTCGGTTTGGAAGGGATAATTTGGGAAATGCTCGGACTGCAAGCCGCGGAAATTGTAAATTTCGCCATTACAGATGCTGAACGGGCCGGTGGCAGAGGATTGCATCGGCTGATGCCCACTTTCTATGTCCATAATGGAAAGCCGTTGGTGCCCGAGTGCCCAATTCGATGTCTGAATAATGCCCCGATCATCAGGCCCACGATGAACCAGGGTGGACAGCATGGACGCAATGTCATACTGTTTTGAGACGTTAGAACCAAAAATACCAAGAATGCCGCACATGATTTCGGGTGCCTATCGCTGGGGTCGAAATTTCATGGAGGGCGATTGCCCTGCTACGCTTGAAGCTTCACGCTACAACACCTTTCCGATGGGGTCAAGTTAGGGGCGGTCAATTACGGACCTAAAAGGTTTCTAGGTCTTCCCGCAACTGTTCCATCCCGTCTTCCCCACAAAATTCCTGTAAATCCTGATGGGTTTGACGCCGGGAAGGACGGCGATATTTTTTCGTTTCTAATTTGGGTTCCACATAGGCTTGCCCGTGACTGCCCATTTTGGTTTTGGCCCCAATATCCGACTCTCGTTGATTTTCGGGGGTTTGGTTTGCCTGGGCTTCGGCCAGAAAGGTTAAATAGTGTTCATACCGTTCCCAGTCCGATCCCACGGCACAATCCGGTTCTCCCTGGTGTAAACAATCTTTGAAAAAACAAGATTGGGTGGCGAGGCGACGGCGGGCTTCGGGAAATAACTGGATTAACTGGGCAGCGGGAATCACGAGATCTGGTTGATTAAAACCAGGGGTATCCGCCAACAAACCGCCATTGGGCAGGGGAAACAGTTCCACATGGCGGGTGGTGTGGCGACCTTTGCGTAATTTGCCTGACACCTGTTTGACCCGTTGCTCAACCCCAGGGACGAGGGCGTTAGTAAGACTAGATTTGCCCACCCCTGATGGCCCCGCCATAATACTGATTTTGTTTGCGAGGCAGTGGGATAGGTCTTCGATTCCCCTACGACCCTGGACACTCACCAACACCGGATCATACCCCCAGGCCTGTAAACGCCCTTGCCAGGTGGCGATCGCCGTTTGGTCTACTAAATCCTGTTTATTAAAACAGAGGGTCAGACTTAAGCCGGTAGCTTCGGCCTGCACTAAAAACCGACTTAACTGCCACTCATCCAGGGGGGGATCGGCAAGGGAAAATACCAAACAGATATGGTCTGCATTAGCAACGGGGGGACGATCCAAGACAGATTGCCGGGGATAACATTTGGCGATCGCCCCTAAGTCTCCCTCGGCGAGGTGGTTTATGTTGACGGTTGCTGGCCCCTGTTTGGGTAACGGTAATAAAGACCCTGGTAACTCCACCTTGACCCGATCGCCCACCATTACCTTTTGACCCATTTTCTTCAAGCGGGTGCGGCGGGTACATAACAGAGGGATCTGGGGACACTGATCCAGTCTGACCCAATAATAATTGGCTTGGATTGCCATGACGGTACCGTCGTCCGTTACCTTAGCCATCGTTGATCCCGGACCTACTCAACCGTCGGAGGGGGGCAAAACGGCGATCGTTAGGCGAAACCCCGGTTCGGCGTCTAACGGTTCCAGGGTTTGCTGGGTATAGCCCTCCAGGGAAAGACTGTGGGGAACCTGCTCCACCGGCTCGCCTCCGTCTAACCAAACTTCTAACGTTTGCCCCGGAGACATTTGGGAGAGCTTTAACTTGGTCCGCACAAAATTAATGGGGCAGGGGGTTCCCCGTAAATCCAGTAGCACCGGTTCACTGATTTGGCTCATTTATGGAATAGCCCCCCTAAAAACCCTTCTAAACCGCCCTTGCCATGGCTTTCTCCCTTAATGGTCGCCAAACGTTCCAACAACTCCCGCTCTTCAGCATTGAGACGGGTGGGAATTTGTACCACCACCGTAATCAGGTGATCCCCCCGGATAGTGGCATTACCCAGTTTGGGAACCCCTTTATTTTCCAACGTTAAAACCGTATTGGGTTGGGTTCCCGGGGGAATGGTTAATTCCGCCTCTCCATCCACCGTTTTGACGGTTACTCGACAGCCTAAAATGGCTTGCAAATAACTCACTTCTAACTCAGACAGAATGTTAATACCTTCACGGACAAAATGCTTATCCGCTTCCACCATTAAGTAAACATAGAGATCCCCCGACGGGCCACCCCGAAGCCCCGCGTCCCCTTCCCGAGATACCCGGAGGCGAGTGCCATCATCCACCCCAGCGGGAATGGTGATTTTCAATTTCTTCGTTTCCTGCTTACGTCCCGCCCCGCCACAGCTTTCGCACTTTTCTTCAATCACTTCCCCCGTGCCATTACAGGTGGGACAAGCGGAAACTTGGGCAAAGCTACCAAAGGGGGTGCGGGTCGCCCGACGCACTTGAC
>JAYKHU010000171.1:0-3974 GCA_035285105.1 Synechocystis sp. | reverse complement strand
GCCATAGAAGGAGCGGCTGCGGAACAAACTCCGGGGATAGGTGGGAGGGGCCGTGGGTTTTGCCTTGGCGATCGCCTTGGGATCCCCGTTACGAGGAAACTGGTGAGGTTGCCAATCATTAGGGGGTAATGTCATCACCGACGCAATGGCCACAATGATGGCGATGAACGCAATGCCCAGAATCCGCAATGTGGGGCGCACCGTGTAGGTGGCGATTAGTTGGTTAGCCAGGGGCGCGGTGAGCAAAGGAGACAGTCCAAAACCGACGATGGTTAGTCCCACGGCCAATCCTTTCTTGTCCGGGAACCAACGGGCGGCAACCACCATGGGAACGCCATACACAATACCCACACCGATGCCCGCAATCACACCGTAGGTGAAAACCAGCACACCGATCTGGGTGGCAAAACTCGACAGAATATAACCCAGGCCAACAATAATGCCGCCAATGACCGTTGCTAGGCGGGGGCCAATGCGAACAATGTAAAAACCGGCGATCGGCATGGTTGCGGCATAAAAAACTAGCGCAAAGGTGTAGGGAAGAAGACTTTCGGTGGTGCTAATCCCCAACTCATTTTCCAAGGGGGTTCTAAAAATACTCCATGAATAGACACTGCCCAGGCATAGCAAAATTACCATTCCCAGAGGGATCAGTAACCACCTTCCCCGTTCAGCGGGCTGTCCTAGGACCGTCGTTGTAGTTGTGGGGGGCATTGTGACACCCATGATTTCCTGATTAACACCATGCTCTGAAAGCCATCAGTCCAGGGCATTGGCCGTCGCTAAGATTGGCCTATGTCCTTTTTAGCGAGTTTCCACCGCTCAAATTGTATACAAATAGTCGGAACCATTGATCTTTCCCAAAACTTAACCTTTGCCCCAGGCCAGGGCGATCGCCATTCCTGAGTTTACCGAACGGACAAAAAGAATCCCCCCGCTTATCAGTGCAAACGGAGGAAGGATTTTTTTCTTTTTTTTAATGGCGGGAGGCGGATTTGAACCACCGACCTTCGGGTTATGAGCCCGACGAGCTACCAGACTGCTCTATCCCGCGTCGCCTTTGCTAGCATAACCAACTTTGACGAATTTTGCAAAGAAAATTTTTCAGTCCAGCAATTCTGACAGGGGGGCACTGGCAGAATGGTTCCCCTGCCTATGGGGTCTTACGGAGAGGATGGCATCAATTAACTTGATCAATGGCGATGATTAGAATTTTCACGGTTAACTTATCTCAACATCCTGGAGATTTTCGACTATCTTACTTAAAGACAACATTCACCATTAAATCACCATTAAATTGTTATGACTCTATTGCTCCCGCCTCCTTGGCCGATTATTGCCACTGCTACGGAAGTTCAAACTGAAGCCGGTCCGTTGATATTGGCGGGGGTACTACTGAGTTTGGTCGTCATCTACTTTGCGAGTAAGTTAGGGGGCGAGCTGTGTTTACGGTTAAATTTACCCCCGGTGTTGGGGGAGTTAGTGGGGGGGGTCGTGATTGGGGTGTCAGTCTTTAAGCTACTGATTTTCCCTGAAGGTGGCCTGTCTGCTGAGGAGTCGTTGGTAATGCAGTTATTGCTGCAATCAACGGATTTATCCCCAGAAGCGGCCCAGTCTGTCTTTTCCGCCCAGAGTGAAGTGGTATCGATTATTTCCGAGTTAGGGGTGATCATCCTGCTTTTCGAGATTGGTTTGGAGTCGAATCTCAAGGAATTAATCCGTGTAGGCCCCCAAGCGGCGATCGTGGCGGTGGTCGGGGTTGTCACACCGTTTAGTTTTGGCACCATTGGGTTAATTTACCTATTTGGGGTTGCCCCCATTCCCGCTGTATTTGCCGGGGCCGCGTTAACCGCAACAAGTATTGGCATTACCGCTAAGGTGCTGGCGGAAATTAATCGCCTCAGTTCTAACGAAGGTCAAATCATTATTGGCGCAGCAGTGCTAGACGACATCCTGGGCATTATCGTACTGGCCGTGGTGGGGAGTTTGGTCAAAACCGGGGAAATTCAAATCAGTAATATTGTTTATCTGATTGTGAGCGCCACGGCCTTTGTGGTGGGATCGATCCTCATTGGCCGTTTCCTCAGTCCGTTCTATGTCAGCTTAGTCAACCGGATGAAAACCCGGGGACAATTATTGCTCGTTTCCCTGTGTGTTGCCTTTGTCCTCTCCTTCATTGCCCAGATTGTGCAGCTTGAAGCCATTCTGGGGTCTTTTGCCGCCGGGCTGGTGCTTGCCGAAACTGAAAAACGGGAAGAACTGGAAGAACAAATTTTACCGATCGCCGACTTTTTTGTGCCGGTCTTCTTTGTGTGTGTGGGGGCTAAAACCGACATTAGCGTCTTAAATCCTGCCATTCCGGCCAATCGGGAAGGATTAGTCATTGCCGCCTTTTTAATCTTAGTGGCCATTATCGGTAAGGTCGTCACCGGCTTTACGCTCTTTGGCAAATCAGATCTCAATAAATGGGCGATCGGGGTAGGTATGATTCCCCGAGGTGAAGTCGGTCTTGTCTTTGCCGGGGTCGGGGCCGCTAGCGGTGCCTTAACGTCCTCCACGGAAGCCGCCATCATCATGATGGTGATTGTCACCACCTTTGTTGCTCCCCCCTGGTTACGGCTCGTCTTTAAGGACAAGGAAGAAGCTACCGAAAAACCACTTCCTACGCCAGAGTCCTAATCCTCTGCTTCGGTGGATTGAGGGGGACGATTACCACACCCCCTCCAACGGGCCAGTACCTTAACGCGTCATTAAAACTACTTCACCCAAACGGTTTTGGCATTGACAAATTCTAAAATGCCCATGCGTCCGAGTTCTCGTCCGAAGCCTGAGCGCTTGATGCCACCGAAGGGAATGCGGGGATCAGATTTGGTCATGCCGTTGATAAATACGGCTCCGGCCTCAATTTCCCGGATTAATCGTTGCTGGGATTGGGGATTCGTTGTCCAGGCACTGGCCCCTAAGCCAAAGGGAATATCATTGGCCAAGGCGATCGCCGCATCAAGGTTTTTAACGGTAAACCCCAGGGCAACGGGGCCAAAAAACTCTTGGCGATAGGTGGGGGCATCGAGGGGAATGTTGGTTAATAGGGTCGGTGGATAGTAATTACCGGGTTGATCTAGGGCTTTGCCGCCGCACCGGCAGGTTGCTCCGGCTGCGAGGGTCTGATCCACCTGTACGATAATGTCTTGCAAAATTGCTGGGGTAGCGAGGGGGCCAATATCGGTACTATCTAACGTGGGATCGCCCACCGTTAACGCTTGGAATTTTTCGGTTAATTGCTTAAAAAACGTTTCCGCGATCGATTCCTGCACAATAAACCGTTTGGCGGCAATACAGGACTGACCGTTGTTTTGCATCCGGGCCGAAACGGCAGTGTTTAAGGCACTTTCTAAATCCGCGTCTTCCAGCACAATGAAAGGGTCCGATCCCCCTAATTCCAACACCGTTTTTTTAATTTGTTGGGCGGCGGCACTGGCTAAACTGGTCCCAGCGGGTTCACTCCCCGTTAACGTGGCCGCTTGGATGCGATTATCGGCCATCAATGCACTGGCCTCTTTTCCGCCAATCAGCAGGGTTTGGAATGCCCCCTCAGGGAAACCAGCAGCTTGAAAAATTTCGGCGATCGCCAGGGCACATTGGGGTACGTTGGAGGCGTGTTTAAGTAATCCCACATTGCCCGCCATCAACGTCGGCGCAGCAAAGCGAAACACCTGCCAAAAGGGAAAATTCCAGGGCATTACCGCCAGGATTACCCCCAGGGGTTGGTAGGCAATAAAACTATGGCTGGCATCGGTGGGGACCGTTTCATCGGACAGAAAGTCCTCGGCATGATCGGCATAAAACCGACAGACCAGGGCGCATTTATTGACTTCGGCGATCGCCTGTTTAATCGGTTTACCCATTTCCAGGGTCATCAAGGCCGCAAATTCCTGTTGTCGGTCTTCTAAAATCTGGGCAGCGTTGTGGAACCA
>JAYKHU010000170.1:0-6955 GCA_035285105.1 Synechocystis sp. | reverse complement strand
TAGCTAAGTTGTCCAGTCCATAGAAATTGTCGGCGATCGCCATCGTAGAGCAGCTTAATTTGCCAAGGGACAAAAGACATATCAGGAGTCGTAGGGATAACTGTGTTGCAAATCGTTACAGATTCCCATGGTGAGGCGATCGCCGTTTTGAAGGGCGTATCAGTTAGCGCCGCAGGGTGAGAATATCAACCCCCTCTTCCGTCACCGCCACCGTATGTTCAAACTGGGCAGAGAGCTTGCCATCTTTGGTTTTAGCTGTCCAACCATCCTGCTGTAAGACAGCTTCCCACGTACCTTCATTAATCATCGGCTCAATGGTGAACACCATGCCGGGACGTAGCCGTTTACCCTTACCCGCCTTACCGAAATGGGGGATTTGGGGGGCTGTATGGAAAATTTGACTAATCCCATGGCCGACAAAATCCCGCACAACAGAAAAGTTGTGGGCCTCCGCATAGGCTTGGATTGCGGCTCCAATATCGCCGATCTTGCCCCCTGGCCGCACCGCTTCAATGCCCAAGCGTAAGCATTCCTCTGTGACTTTGACTAATTTCTCCGCCACGGGGCTAGGGGTTCCCACAAAAAAGGTACGGGAGGAATCGCCGTGGTAACCATCCAAAATAGGGGTCACGTCGATGTTGATAATGTCTCCTTCCTTCAACACCTGCTTGCGATGGGGAATGCCATGGCAAATCACTTCATTGACACTGGTGCAAATCGATTTGGGGAAACCATTGTAACCGAGGGGAGCACTAACCGCACCACGGGCTAACGTCCAGCGCTCGGCTTCATCGTTTAATTCTAAGGTGGTGACCCCAGGCTGTACCATGGGAGCTAAATGATCTAAGAGTTCTGCGGCAAGTTGGCCGGCCCGTCGCATTTTTTCGATTTCCCGACGGGACAAAAGGGTTATGGTGTCGCCCATTGATGATATTGACTGCGTTAACGTAAATGTCTTCTTTATCTTAAAGGATTAATGGCGGTCGGCTAAAAAGCGTTAATTTGAGTCGTAGAACTAGTGCTTGTTATCGATCATGCTTCTTGATTTTCAGTAACTTGATGTTGTCTATAAACCTTTGCCAGGTGGGGTTTAATCCCTAGACTTAACAAATAGCTCACACTCGCCACCAGAATAATGGTTGCCCCAGAGGATAGGTTAAACCCATAAGACAGGGCCAAACCCAGACTACAAAAAATAAAGCTTAAAAGTGTTGCCACCCCCATCATTTGCGGCACATCCCGCACGTATTGTCCGGCGATCGCCGCTGGAATAGTGAGTAAAGCAATGACCATAATCAAGCCGACCAATTGCATCACCATCACCACCGTCAGGGAAATTAGGGCCACTAGGGCGAGATATAACGCATCCACAGGAAGGTTACGGGTGGTGGCATAAATGGGATCAAAAGAAATGGCCAGGAATTCTTTATAAAACAATAGTAAGACGACAATAATTAAGCCATCTAACCCAGCCATCATCCATAAATCCTGACGGGGAACGGTCAAAATACTGCCAAATAAATAACTGGAAACGTCTGCTTTGTAGCCTTGGGTGGCATCAATGAGCATCACCCCGATCGCCATCCCGAAGGCCCACATCACCCCAATAATGGTGTCACTACGTTGTTGAAAGTTCCTGGCAACCCAACCCATGGCAAGGGAAATCCCCAAGGAAAAGGCGATCGCCCCCCAGAGGGGATTGAATTGAAAATAATACCCCAAGCCAATGCCGCCATAGGCCGCGTGGGCAATACCGCCGCTGATAAATACCATGCGGTTAATAACAATAAAGGAACCGATTAAACCGCAGGCAATACTGACGAGACAGCTAGCCATCAACGCATTTTGCATAAACTCATATTGCAAGACCTCCCCCAGGAACTCAATCATGGTTGCATCCCTCAGTGTGGTGATGGCCATTCCCCAAGGCGCTAATTAAGGGCGGCTCCGTTGTTGATTGAGAATGCTCAGGGAAAACCCGATGGGGAACACCGTGGGCAATTAAATCCACCGGACATTGATAGGTGGCTTCGATCATGGCAGGGGTAATCACGCGCTCTCGGTGGTAATGTAGGCAACGATTGAGACAGCCCACCGTTTTGACATAGCGAGAAATTGCCCCCAAGTCATGGGAAATCATGATAATCGTAATGGTTTGATTCAATTCTGCCAATAACTCATAAATACTGTGTTGAGCTTTGGTATCCACATTGGCAGTGGGTTCATCCAATAACAAAATTTGCGGTTGAGACGCTAAGGCGCGGGCAATGTACACCCGTTGCCGTTGACCCCCGGAAAGAGCCGCTAACGGGCGATCGCCAAAGGAGGTTAAACCAACCCGATCTAAGCACTGGTTCACAATACTTTCATCCTGGGCATTGTAGCGACGAAAAATCTTTCCCCGTCCCAAGCGTCCCATCTTCACCACATCCAATACCCGCACAGGAAAATCACGATCAAACTCCAACCATTGGGGGACATAGCCCACGTAACGTCGCCCTTGCTCAAGGGAACGATTGAGAATTTGGATCCGCCCTTGCTGGGGTTTCACCAATCCCAATAGGGCTTTTAACAGGGTCGTTTTACCACCACCATTGGGGCCAATTAGTCCCACAAAATCTCCTTCTTCTACCTCTAAATTAATATCCTCTAAAATCGTATCTTTCTCATAACGAAACCAAAGATTTTCAATGTTAATGGCTGAGGACATGGTGATAATGATTTACTTAATAAGTATCAATCCAAAAAGAGGGTCGTCATAGACTCACTCTCCCTTGTTTTGTTGGCCAATTTTTTGGGAAACCGTTAATAAATTGTCTGACCAATTTCCCGCTAAGGGGTCAATGGTTTCAACCCGTCCTTGAATTTCCGCTGCGATCGCCGCTGCATTTTTAGGACTGAATTGGGGTTCGGCAAAAATGACATTGAGGTTATTTTGCTTAGCCAAATCAATTAATTTGCCCAATTCCTGGGCGCTGGGTTCCTGACCATCCACTTCAATGGGAATTTGTTCGAGGTCATATTCCTGGGAAAAATAGCCCCAAGACGGATGGAAAACAATAAATTTGCGGGGAGTAACAGGGGCTAAATTTTGGCGAATTTGTTGATCTAATTGCTCAATTTCCCCTAGAAATTTTTCCAAATTCCCTTGATAGTAATCGGCATTAGGGGGATCCAGTTGACCCAGACCCGTGGCGATCGCCGTGGCCTGTTGCTTCACTAACGTCGGGGATAGCCAAATATGGGGATCGGTGGTGCTAGGGTGATCGCCATTTTCTAAGGAGGACTGGGTTTGAGGATCATCATCATTTTCATCGTTGTGATCTTCGTGATGATCCCCAGAGTGGCCATGTTCTTCTTGATGCCCTGCCTCTTTATCCCCGTGGCCATGCTCGCCGTGGTCGTGGGCCGCCATCAACAATGGCTCAATACCCTGGGAAGAGTCAATCAGCACCATTTCCCCATTGGCAGACTTGAGGCGGTCTAACCAGGGGGCCTCAAATCCCAATCCCACCAAAACATAGGCTTCCGTTTCACTGAGGGCCTGAAGTTGCTGGGGTTTAGGCTCGTAGGTATGGGGATCACTCGTGCCCGGCACAAACACGTTAACCGTGAGGCGATCGCCACCAATTTTCTCGACAAAATACTTTTGGGGCGGAATGGTAACTGTCACATCCAGGCGATCGGTCTGGACTTCCCCCTCTGCTTGGAGGTTACTGCCATCCTGTTGAGGAATAGGGGAGAATTGACATCCCATCAGCCCCACACTGCCCATTACCAGACAACCCAGGAGCAACGATAAACGGAGTGGCGTTTGGATAAATGCAACCATAACAATCCCAATGGGTCAAAAATTGACGCTGATTCAGTCCCGTTTTAAAATAACGATAATCATTATCATTGCATAGAATGCCTCGTTTGTGATGACATCTCCCTCCACCTCCCTGAGCGATCGCCTAGCAGCGTTAACGCCGAATCAACGCCTCGTCCTCCAAACCTTGCAGCGAGAATCGGCCTTGATTTCCGCCCAAGACCTGTTTGCCAAATTACGAGAAACCCAAAAAATTGGTCTGGCCACGGTTTACCGGGCGTTGGATACCCTCAAATTGGCTGGGTTTATTCAGCATCAAGTCACCTTGAGTGGCGAGTCACTGTACCAAACCCTAGAACAGGATCGACATTCCCTGACCTGCTTACACTGTGGAGAATCCTTTCCCATCCAAGGCTGTCCGGTGCAGACCCTGGAGCAGGAGTTACAGGCAAATTATTCCTTTCGGATTTACTATCACACCCTCGAATTTTTTGGGCTATGTGCTCCCTGCGCCCAACTCCAGGGTTAGAAGGTTCTCATCTGTTGGTAAACTAATTGGGGTTTTGCCCTAACCCATCCCCGATTTTGCCCCCCCTCTGGATCGAGTTTATGTTGATTTCCCGCGCCCCTGTTCGGATTAGCTTTTTTGGTGGGGGAACCGATTATCCAGAATATTTTTTAAATCACGGGGGGGCAGTCCTGGCAACGGCGATCGATAAATTTTCCTATGTCACCGCCAGTCCCTTTTTAAGTCACTTATTTGACTATTCCATCCGGGTTTCCTATCGCAAAGTGGAATTGGTCAAAACCCCGGATGAGATGGAACACCGGGTGTTTAGGGAATGTTTAAAATTTTGTGGGCTAGAGAAAGATATTGAGTTACATAATGTGGCCGATTTACCGGCCTTTACAGGACTGGGTTCCTCCTCCGCCTTTACCGTATCGCTGCTACAAGCCTTGCATTCCTTTAAAGGGGAATTTATTCGACCGCTGGATTTAGCCTACGAAGCCATTTATGTGGAACGGCATTTGGTTCACGACAAAGTCGGGTGTCAAGATCAATTAATGGCGGCCATGGGGGGATTTAATTTAGTGGAATTTCGCACAGAGAACGACATCATTGTGAACCGTGTCACCATGTCTCCCCAACGGATGGCAGAATTTGAAAGTCATTTATTTATCGTCTTTACGGGCATTAAGCGCAAGGCCGCCAACGTGGTGGAAAAACAGTTAAAGCGAGTGGGGGACAATACGGAAACGCTGAAACTTATGCGGCGGATGGTGGACCAGGGTTGGGATATTTTAACCAGCAATCAATGTCTATCGGCCTTTGGCAAACTATTGGACGATGCTTGGCAAGCAAAACGCAGTTTAGATCAGAGCATTTCCAATGCCGACATTGATCGACTTTACCAACAAGGACGGGAAGCCGGGGCCTGGGGCGGTAAATTACTCGGTGCTGGTGCTGGGGGTTTCATGTTATTTTTTGCCCCCCCGGAAGTGCATCCACAGTTGACCAAAACGTTTGCAAATCAGCAAATTCTTTCCGTTAAAATTAACGCACCGGGATCCCAAATTATTTTTTCTTAACACGAGGGCATTGGATGGAGAGAGCCATCAACTTTCCCCCGCTCTTCAACAAATTGAAAGGGAGTTTAACTTACCATGGCAACAGTAGAAACGGACTTAGCCAAAATTCTGGAAAGGATAGATGGCAAACTAGACCGGATAGAAACGGACCTCAGCGACCTCAAGGTTTCTCAGGTAGAAATTAAGGGGGAGATAAAGACCATGGACAAAAAGCTGTCTGGGCAAATAACGTCTCTTGATGAAAAACTGTCTGGGCAAATAAAGTCCGTTGATGAAAAGCTGTCGGGGCAAGTAACAACCCTTGATGAAAAGCTGTCGGGACAAATAACAACCCTTGATGAAAAAGTCTCCGGCTTTGGTAAACGCCTGGAAAATCAGGAATTTACCAATAGGGGGATTCTAACGGCTTTGATTATTGCCATCATTGCCGGGGCGGCTAAATTCTTTGGTATCTTTCCTAATCCTTAAAATACTGTGCAGTTTGACATATTAACGCTGTTTCCCGATTTTTTTTCCTCGCCCCTTGCCTCCGGTTTACTAGGTAAAGCCTTGCAAAAGGCGATCGCCAGGGTGAACTTAATCAATCCCCGGGACTTTACCGAGGACAAACATCGACGGGTGGATGATATTCCCTACGGGGGTGGCGTGGGCATGGTGTTGAAGCCGGAACCCATTTTTGCGGCGTTGGAATCGTTACCCCAATTACCCAAACGGGAGGTGATTTTAACCACGCCCCAGGGAGAACCGATGACCCAGCAATTATTTCAAGAATTGACGACCTATGATCAGTTGGTGCTGATTTGCGGCCATTACGAAGGGGTGGATGAACGGGTTTGCAGTGTGGTGACGCGGGAAGTGTCTTTGGGGGATTTTGTCTTAACCTGTGGGGAAATTCCGGCCTTGGCATTGATTAATGGGGTGGTGCGGCTACTGCCAGGAACGGTGGGTAAAGAAGCCTCCTTGGCTGCGGATAGTTTTAGTGAAGGGCTGTTGGATTATCCCCATTACACCCGTCCCCCAGACTTTCGCGGGCTAACGGTTCCCGATGTGTTGTTATCCGGTAATCATCAGGCGATCGCCGCTTGGCGGTTTCAACAGCAACAGGAACGCACCCAACAACGGCGGCCGGATTTATGGGAAAAATGGCAGGCACGCCAGGGGTCAGACTCCCCGGAACGTTAACCCTTAAATTAAGAATCATAAAAGCCACGGTGGGTTTTGAGCATCCCCGTCAACTGCCAGATTAGACTGGAAAGGTTGCTATCGGGAGGGTCATGCTTATGGCAATCGCCACTATCAATCCAGCCAACGGTCAAACGGTGAAAACCTTTACGCCCCATACGGCCGCCGAGGTGGATGCCAAGTTAGACCTTACCACTAAGACTTTTAAAACCTTTCGCGCTTTACCCTTTCGCCAACGGAGCCAATGGTTCCACAACGCTGCCCAGATTTTAGAAGACCGACAACAGGAATTTGCGGCCTTGATGACCCTGGAAATGGGTAAACCGATTAAACAGGCGATCGCCGAAGTCAATAAATGCGCCCTGGTCTGTC
>JAYKHU010000169.1:0-3305 GCA_035285105.1 Synechocystis sp. | reverse complement strand
CTTGATAGTGAAGCCATTGATGGGGTTGTTTTTGAACTGGGGAAACACAAAGGACTTGAATTGACCAAACTTTTTGAAGCGGGGGAACCCGTGTCCCCGTTTCTGAAACGCTTCCCAAGTATCGTGTAGTCTACGAATCGTAGTTTGCAAAACCTGAGAATGCACCTTACCCAAATGGGGGAATTGCTTCTTAGCTTTGGGTAGGTTGTTTTGCTGACGGTGATAAGACGGAAACGGCTCATTGGCGGGGACAATGTATTCCTTTTCCAACAAGCATCGGTCTACTGGGCACTTACGCGAAGCAATCCAGTCCTTGAGTTCGCGCAAAGCGTAGTTATACACGCCTCTGCACATCTCAAGCCAATCCAGCAGTTCAGGCTGCTGCACGGCATCTGGATAGATTCGGTAGGTGTAGTTCATTTTTAACATTGTTATAGTTTACCACAAGCTATGTCGACTGGTAAATGCTTGTCGATTCCCCATCGAGGGGAATCGACAAGCGCGGGGTGTCCATGTATTTCGACGCTCACCTTTCAGGTAGAGCGCGGGACTTATACCCCCCGAACCCCCCATTAGTTAAACTAAACGTCAGCAATAGCCCCCCTTACCCAAAGGCTTATGGCCGTTCATCAACCGGCGGAATTCGGGACTCAATCCATGGAGGAGACCTAGCGCGATGCTTTTCAGAAAACAGATTCAGGGAAAACTGCTCCTTAAATTAGTCATTACCTATTTTCTGGCCTCGACCTCTATCGTCGGTTTGATCACCCTAAGTAACTATTTTCGCGTTAAAAAGGGAATTGAGCGGAATGTTTACAATAATCTCCATATTTCGGCAAATCTGAAGGAATCGAACCTGGAAAACTGGATCGAATCCATTAAACAGCAACTGGTGACCATTCAAAAAATGGATCATGTCCAGACCTATGCGCGGGTTTTGAATTCCAATTCTAGTGATTCCCCTGCCTATCAACAGGCCCAGGAAGCCCTCAAGATGGATTTTATGATGATCCATAAACTATCCCCTGGTATTAATTCCATTAGTCTGTTGAGTCCCAGTGGCATTGTCGTCGCATCGTCCGATCCCTCGACCATCGGCTATTACCAAGGGATAGGGAACCAAACTACCTATTTTCGGACAAATCAACCTGACGTTAATGTCATTCCAACCTTCTACAAGTCTGATGAAAATGATCTGTTGCAGATGACCTTTGCCACTGATGTTCTTGGCCCCAATAACGAGCGGGTGGGTTATCTGACCATGAATTTAAACACCCAGGATTTAGATAACTTTATCCGTCAAAATCCGGACGATGATACAAATGATACGAATTACTCCATCATTCCCGATACGTTTTTAATTGGCAAAATTAATAACAAACCTGAATTTTTGTCCGTAGATTCAAAAAATGAAAATATTACTCAAGCAACGAAAGTGCAGCCCTTGTCTGCCAATGCCCTAACCCAAGACTGGGAAGGTCTCTATACGAATAATTGGGGATTACCGGTTATTGGAATTTTTAATTGGGTTAAAAAATATAACCTCACATTAGTGGCGGAAATTGAGCAGTCAGAGGCATTTGCCCTGGTTAATCAAGTAACCCAAGAATTATTATTGAGTGGAATTGGTGGTGGCATTGTTTCTTTAGTGGCGGTTTATCTTCTCTCCCTTAAAATTACAAAACCCATTTTAGCCATTACCCAGGCCGCGGAGGATATTGCTGCGGGGAAAAAGGGGGTACGGGCACCAGTATTAACGGAAGACGAAATTGGTGGCTTAGCCATAACGTTCAACCAAATGACTGAGAGTTTGAATAAAAGCTATGAACAATTAGCGGATAAGAATAGTCAATTAGAAGCAGCCCAACAGGATTTAGCATTGGCCAATGCAGACCTGGAAGCGAAGGTTAAAAAACGGACAAAAGAATTAGAACAGACCATTGAAGAGGTTATACAGGCGAGGGCGGAAGCGGAAGCGGCCAATGCAACCAAAAGTATTTTTCTCGCTAACATGAGCCACGAATTGCGGACACCGCTTAATGCCATTATTGGCTACAGTGAAATGCTGATCGAGGAAGCTGAGGAGTTAGAACCGGAAGAGTTTGTCCCCGATTTAGATAAAATCCAGCGTTCCGGCAAGCTCCTGTTGGCTCTGATTAATGATCTGTTGGATCTTTCAAAAATTGAAGCGGGAAAAATGGATCTTTATTTAGAAACCTTCAGTGTGGATGAGTTGATTGGGGACATTGTTGCCACGATTGACCCGTTAATTCAAAAAAATAATAATCAACTGATCCTTGAAAACCAGACCAACCTGTTAATGTTACGGGCCGATCTCACCAAAGTGCGCCAATCCATTCTTAATCTTTTGAGCAATGCCGCCAAGTTTACCCATGATGGGAATATCTATTTAAAGATTGAATCCTACCAAGACAATGAACAGGAATGGATTAAGTTTTCGGTGCAAGACACGGGCATTGGTCTATCCCCGGAACAACTGGCTAAACTGTTCCAACCCTTTACCCAAGCTGATGCGTCCACCACCCGCAAATATGGCGGCACCGGTCTAGGCCTCGCCCTCAGTCGTCAATTCTGTCAATTACAGGGGGGTGACATTACCGTCACCAGTGAATTGGGGAAAGGCTCTTGTTTTATGATTACGTTGCCCCTCCTTGGGGAAGAGGCGTCCTTTACTGGTGAGGAAACCTCTGGAGAGCACGGATAGCGTGTCGAATGCCTGGGAACTGCTGCAAAAATAGGCAAAAAAATCCCCCAATCTCGCGATACGGACGGGGGGATTGCTTTACGGAGTAAAGTTAAGGAAAAAAACTGTTAAACGGCTTCGTCAATGAGTAAACCGCCCTGTTCCAAAATACTGGTGAGGTTGATCAAGCTTAAAATGCGGTCTTGGTAGGGGATAACGCCTTGCAGGTAGGATTGGCCCGCTTCGTTGTCCCCTTGGTTGGCATCGAGAATATCCTTGGGATTCATCATGAAGATGTCGTGGATTTCGTCGATTAAGATGCCGGCCACGGTGCCTTCGACGTTTATGACGATCGCCTTACCGGATTGGCGGAAGAGGGCAATGGGGAGGTTAAAGAGGTTACGTAGATCGAAAATGGTGATTACTTCCCCCCGGAAATTGATGTTACCCAAGACCCAACTGGGGGTGCAGGGAATGGGGGTAATTTGTTTGTAGTCGATAAATTCGCGGATGTGGGGGAGGTTGACGCCGAACAGTTCTTGCCCCAGTTTGAAGACGGAAACGGGTTGGAGACCAGTTAAGTCCCGTAATCTTAGCCGTT